>JAUNSU010000022.1:1636-42440 GCA_030539035.1 Planctomycetia bacterium | reverse complement strand
AGTGTCGCCGGGGGAACATTGAGGACATTGAGGATAAAGCTGCAAATCCTGTTTCCAGTTCAGAGAATATCTTAAAAACAGGAAGATGCAGGCTGGAAGCCTGCGGTCCCAAGGGCGATCACCTTCCATATGCGGCTTTGCCGTTGATCCCCGCTAATCACTAAACGTTAAACGCTCGCCGCTTAGAAGTCGTCGGGAAGCTGATTGATTTGGTCCAGAGTAAAGACAGGCCCTTCTTTGCAGACGTAAACGGATCCGCAATTACATCGTCCGCATTTACCAAGCCCGCACTTCATTCGGTTTTCGAGGCTGGTAAAAATCGCAGTATCCGGAATACCGATTTTGGAGAGGACAGGAAGCGAAAACTTGATCATGATCGGCGGGCCGACTACAAGCGCAACCGCATTGCTTCCGTCAATTCCCGCTTGATCCAGAACAGTCGGAACGAATCCGACAAGTCCGTCCCATTCCGGGGTTTCTCCGCCCGGATCAACGGTCTTAACGACACGGACATCGCGGAAAGTCGACCATTCGTTCAGTTCATTCTTAAAGACAAGATCGCCGACCGTTCGCGCGCCGTAGACAATGGTGATCTTTCCGTATTTATTCCGGTTTTCGAGTGCGTATTGAATCGCGCAGCGGATCGGAGGCATTGCGATCCCGCCGCCGACGAAGATCAGATCTTTTCCTTCCCAATCGGAAAGAGGATAGGAATTACCGTAAGGTCCGCGGAATCCGATCGTATCGCCCGGCTCGATATTCCACATCGCTTCGGTTACCCGACCTGTTTTACGAAAACAGAATTCAATATAATCCTTGGAATTGGAACAGCAGATATTAAAAGTGGATTCGCCAACACCGAAAACGGAGTAGAGTCCGAACTGTCCGACGTTGAACGAGAAGGATTTGGCCCGATCCGGGTCGCGAAAACGGATCTTGACCGCCTTGACGTCAACGGTCTGCTGATTGACTTCAATTACTTCCATCAGATCCGGTTTGTAAATATTTTCTGTTTCCATGATTTATATATTTGATCTCTAAATTTTTGTTTTTCGTATAAAAACGGAATTTTAAGTTGGTTCGTTTATTGATCCAATTGTTTTTCGATCGCGTCCAAAAACGGGCGCACGCCAAGGGAAGAAGGACAATTTCTGGTGCAATTTCCGCATCCGGTGCAAAGGAGGACGCCGAATTTTTCCGGATAGATCGAGAATTTATGCTCGATTCGCTGCCGCTGCCGCTGGCCCTGAACCGCACGGGGATTGTGTCCGGAAGCATGCAGTGTGAAGTTGGCCATTTGACAGGAGTCCCAATTTTTGACGCGAACGCCTTTCTGAAAACTTCCTTCATCGACGATATCGAAGCAATGGCAGGTCGGGCAAAGATAGGTGCAGGCACCGCATCCGACGCAGCGTTTACTCATATCGTCCCAAATGGAAGCGGTAAAGTTCTTTTTGAGCCAAACGGATAATTCTTTGGTCCGGAGTTTTTTTCCGGGAACAGGACAGGCCTTTCCGGTTTGATCGGAAGAGGACGTTTTTTCTTTAAAGAGGCGCTCTCCTTTTTCGGTAAAGGTCCGCACTTCAAAGAATCCGTTTCCGAGATCGAACAGCATTGCATCGGCGCCGGAGGGATCATCGGGAGCGAGTCCGAGAGCACCGCAAAAGCAGTGCTGATCCGAATTTTGACAGGCGAAGACAACAACGGTCGTTTTTTCTCTTCGGCTTTGATAGAAGCGATCCTGATAGTCCCAAGCGAAGAGGGGATCAAGGACCGGAAGCGCGGCGGCATCGCAGGGACGCGCTCCGAAGATGATCTGTTCGCGGTCGAAAGGCTGGGAATCGGTCAATTCAATATCATTTCCGTTCCGCTTGAAAGTACAAAGAACTTCATGCCGGGGAAAGAAGAATTCCTTGATCGAATTGACCGTTTTTACGGTTCCGGAGAGAACCGCCTTTTGGGACGTGTCGATTTTTTCGAAAAAGAGTTTATTTTCTCCTTCGTTGACAGGAGCGGCAACGATCGCGCCTTCCTTTAAAAGAGAATCCATTATGGAACGGATACCATCGAGAGTAATGAGTTGGCTCATCGGATAAAGTCCTCCCTGTCTTCTTCGGAAAAGGTCCCGATCAGGGGAGCGGTTCCCCAATCGGATCCGGAAACGAAATTAAAATGTTCTTCGGCGGGAATGGCGAGGGACAGATTCAGAAGATCCAGATCGATCCCGACCGGACAGGCGGCGGAACAGGCACCGCATCCGACACATCGTCCGGCGAGATGGAACGCGCGGAGGATATTCCAGGCGAAATTTCCCTTTAAAGTCGAAGAGGTATCAATTCGGATCGGCCTGTTCTTGTCGGCAACACATCGATTGCAATAACAGATCGGGCAGCTTTGCCGGCAAGCATAGCACTTAATGCAGCGGGAAAATTCTTTTTTCCAGAAATCAAGCCGATCTTCAGGAGAAAGCGCTTTGATCTTCGCCAATTTGGCGTAATTCCCTTTTTGCATTCGATCCTCTTTGGAAAGAGGGGCCGGAGCGGAAGCGGGATCACCGATCAGGATATCGACGGTGGTCGGAGCATGGGCCGTACAGGTTTCGCATTTCGCGTAAAGAGGGAGATCTGAAGGATTTCCGGCTTTTTTCTGATCGGCCATTCCGCTGCAAACCATTCCGATTAAAAGGAACTGTTCGCGATTGAGTTGGGATTCATTAACCAGAACAACGGCGGCGCGCGCATCGCATCCTTTAACGACAACAGCCGCTTTACCGGCGGGCCGTGTTTCTTTCCGCGTTAAATAGACGATCAGATTTTGATGGCATTCCGTATTCCAAACGAGCTGATCCGTCTGATCCGGATCGGTAATAAAGACAGGTCCGATCGCTCCGGTTTCCAGACGTCCGTATCCGATTACGACATCGACTGTTCGATCGGACAGGAGCCTTTTTGCCGTTTCTCTTAATTGCTTTTCCATATTCCTGTTTTTCTTATCTTAAAAAATGAGGAGCCGCATAAGGCGGCAGGTATTTGAGAATTATTCGATATCCGCGGTTTGAGTGATCTTTTGAAAATCCGTATAAGGTCCGAGGGTTTTCGTTTTTTCGACGATCTCGGAGACGAATTTTTGAAATTTAGCTCCTTCCGCAGCGGAGATCCATGAAAAATGGATCCGATTCAGATCGATCCCCAATGTATCGAGAAGTTCCCGAAAGAGGATCCAGCGGCGGCGCGCATGGAAGTTGCCCGCTGTATAATGGCAATCGCCCGGATGGCAGCCGGAAATCAGAACCGCATCGGCCCCGACTTCAAACGCCTTGACGATCAGATTAAAATCAATTCGGCCTGTACAGGGAAGCCGGATAATCCGGATATTGGCGGGATATTCCAAACGATTCGTTCCCGCAAGATCCGCCCCCAGATAGGTGCACCAATTGCAGACAAAGGCGATCACCTTCGGTTCGAATCCGCCTGTTTCTTTTGTTTCCGTAGACATCAATGATCCTCGGTTTTCGATAGTTCTTTAATTCTTTGGTTTTAATTTAAAATCGGATATTTCATTACGCGGAAGACTCTTCCGCTCTCTTTCGCAATTCTTCAAATCGTTCGCAATTCGAGATCGGCCGCCGAATTGATCGTGAAGGATCAATACAAACTTTCGACCTGGGCGTAAACCTGTTCTTCAGTAAATCCTTCGAGATCGATCGATTTTGAAGGACAAACGGAAACGCAGGTTCCGCATCCCATGCAAAGGCCCGGATTGACTCTTGCTGTTCTCTTTACGAGATTTCCTTTTCGATCGAGAATATCCTCAATCGAGATCGCCTGATAGGGACATGTTTTCGCGCAAGCCCCGCACGCGGCACAATCTTTTTCGTTCACAAAGGCGATTTCCGGTTCCCGGGTCAACTTCGGCTGGCTGAGCATAATAAGGACTTTCGCAGCGGCGGCGGAAGCCTGGGCAACCGATTCGGGAATATCTTTCGGACCTTGACAGGCGCCGCAGACAAAGACTCCGGCGGAGTTCGTTTCTACCGGCCGCAATTTCGGATGGGATTCGCTCAAAAAGCCGTATTCATCGTATCCGACGGAGAGCTTTTGCGCGAGATGTTCCACACCTTCGGTCGGGGACATTGCGCAGGCAAGAACGACCATATCGGCTTCGACAACGACCGGTTTTCCGGAAAGGGTATCGGCTCCGCGGACGATCAGTTTCTTTACTCCGTCGATTTCTTCTTCCGTGATTTTCGAAACGCGTCCGCGGTGATAAACGGCGCCGTCCTGTTCGATGGCCCGACGGACAAATTCATCATATTTTTTACCGCCTGATCGAATATCCATATAGAAGACATGGGCTTCGCCTTCATGGACTTTATGCCGATAGAGCATAGTGTGTTTGGCCGTATACATACAGCAGATCTTGGAGCAGTAGGAGACGCCTTTTGCGTTGTCCCGTGATCCGACGCACTGGATGAAGACGATTTTTTGCGGGATCTTTCCGTCGGAAGGACGCTTCGGCTCTCCTCCAGTCGGTCCGGACGCGGAGATCAATCGTTCGAACTGGAGCGAATCGATCACATCTTTATATTTTCCGTATCCGTACTCCCCGTATCCGGAGAGGGTTTCCTTGCTCTGCTCTTTTCCGATACTGTAGAGCTGATATCCGGTCGCAACGACGATGGCGCCGACTTCTTCGACGACAAGTTCGTCTTTATCTTCGAAATTAATGGCGCCGGCCGCGCAGTTTTTAAGACAGATCCCGCATTTGCCCGTCTTCAGTTTAATGCATTTGGAGGCATCGATTACGGGTCGGGCGGGAACCGCTTGCGGGAAGGGAACGTAAATCGCCGTTCGATTGCCGAGATTATAATCGAACGAGTTCGGTATTTTCTTGTTGGGGCAATTATTCCAGCAGTTCCCGCAGCCCGTGCATTTTTTGATATCGACATATCGGGCTTTTTTTCGGATGGTAACGCGGAAATTCCCGATGTATCCTTCAACTTTTTCGATCTCGGACCATGTTAAGAGCTTGATTTTCGGATGCTGTCCGACTTCGACCATACGGGGCGTTAAAATACATTGGGAGCAGTCGAGAGTCGGGAAGGTTTCCGAAAGTCCGGCCATTTTACCGCCGACGGAGGGTTCTTTTTCGACGACAACGACTTCATGTCCGGCGGCCGCGATGTCGAGGGCGGCCTGAATGCCTGCAACCCCGGCTCCGATCACGAGCGCGCGCTTGGTGACCGGAACCTCAATAGGAGCAAGAGCATGATTATGCCGAACTTTTTCCACCGCCATCGTGATCAGTTCGATCGCTTTTGCGGTTGCGACTTCTTTATCGGAATGGACCCAGGAGCAATGTTCCCGTATGTTGGCCATCTCCACCAGATAGGGATTGACGCCCGCCGATTTTGCCGCCGCACGGAAGGTTTTCAGGTGCATGTGCGGAGAGCAGCTGGCGACGACGACCGCAGTCAATCCGAGCGACTTGATCTGATCGACGATCATGGATTGGCCCGGCTCGCTGCACATGTACTTGTAGTTCATGCTGCAATGAACACCCGGGAGACGCGCGATCGCGTCGGATACTTTTTGACAGTCAACATGCCTTGCGATATTCTCGCCGCACCAACAGGTAAAAACACCAATTTTGGCCATAAGGATTATCCAAATATCTCTGAAAATTTATGATCGGTCAACGGAAACAAATCAGGATCGGGATCAAATGATTACTTGATCAAATGATTGGTCCGGGATCTGTTCAGGCGACGAAATGATTATTGATACACAGTTCTTTTTCCGAAAGACCGACCGCAAGGCCGATCAGATCGGAAAGATAGTAAATGGGCATTTTAAATTTGGGATCGTATTTTTTAGCGATATCCGCCTGGCGCATATCGAGGTTCATTTGACACATCGGGCAAACGACAACAAGGCAGTTCGCTCCATGTTTTTGGGCATTGGAAAGGATCTTGTGAGAAAGATCGACGACGGTATTTGCATCGCACAGGGTCAATCCGGCGCCGCAGCATTCGGTTTTATAATTCCATTCGACGGGAGCGGCTCCGAGCGCGGAGAGGATCGTCTCCATGCTGGAAGGCTGTTCGCAATCGTCGAATTTGAGAACTTTGGGGGGACGGGTCAAGAGACAGCCGTAATAGCAGGCCGGTTTAAAATCATCGAGTTTTTTGACCTGTTTTGCGATCAGGGAATCGATTCCGATTTTCTGAAAGATCTGGATGAGATTGACGACTTCCGTATTATCCGCGAGAGGGAGTTCGACGATTTCGGACATCTCTTTTTTGAGATCGGGAGAATTGGCAATCGCGTCGGCGGCCTTGATCAGCTCCATGGAGCACATGGGGCAAGGGGCGAAAATTTCGGAGAGTCCCATCTTTTGCGCGATTCCGAGATTTCGGGCCGGCATCGCGGTTGCGAGCTTTTGGTTGATGGAATGCGCAGCCGTTGCTCCGCAGCAGATCCAGTCTTCCAGCTCTTCGAGAGAGACATCCAGCTTTTTCAAACAGGCGCGGACCGACCGTTCATAATCGAAGGAAGATCCGTGAAGCGCACAGCCGGGATAATATCCGAATTTCATTATACAACCTTTTCTTTATAATCTTTGTAATAATAAATAATGTGTATTGGGTCAAAAACAGACTCGAACGAAAGGAAAATTCGCAAGAGAACAGGGAAAGGAATTATAAGCCCTTTACCCCGCATTTTTCGAAGATCCTTTTGACGACTGCTTTATCTTTGACGGGCGATCCGGGAGCAAAATGGAGCTTTCCGCGGACGAGCATTTTCGGCCCGAGGCTGGAATCACTCAGAGCGGCTTTAATACTGAAATCATCCAAAAATCGCCGGATCTTGTAAAAGCCGACCAGTTCCAATTCGTTTGTTCGTCCATTTCTTCGAACACAGCGGAGGAATTCCTTTTGGAAGTCGACGGTCGCGGCGTATTTTTTGGAGGTGATTCCTTCTTCGACCGAGATCTGCTTGAGAGCATCAAGGACCCCGGCGATATTAACCAATTTCGGACATCGAGCCGAACAGGTCAAGCAGGAAACACACTGCCAAGGCGCGTTGGCCGCGGCGGCTTCACGAACTTCGTTCGTTTGAACGAGACGAATCAGCCGGCTTGGAACCAGGTCCATGATTCCGGCCTGCGGACATCCGGCAGTACACTTTCCGCATTGATAGCAGTCGGCAACAGAAGTATGCGCGAGCGCCTCAACGCGTGCAACCATTTCGGGTTTTTGAAGACTCATATTTATCACCATCCTGTTCGATAAGCGCAGGAAAAAAGTTTTTTGTAATACAGCAGTTTATTCAATCTTTCCCTTTAGAAAATTTTTGAAAAAATAAAAATTACAGTGTTTCCATAAGATGGTGAATCTGTAAAAATCTTTTTAAAACCGTCTCCAAAGGGAAATTTTTCAATAAACTGCGTTGCCGCAACCCCAATATCTAAACTATTATACGCATTTTAGCATCTGATGCAATACCGATTTATTCGATATTCTCATTGATTTTTTGTATTTGGACATCGAAAACGCGCTGCCGCCGAATACGCCGGACAGTATAGAGGAGTCCATTATCGACGATTTGGTCGCCGCGGGAGACGGGATGATCGATTTTTTCCGCCAACCAGGAAGCGAGAACCTTTGTATCCTGATTTCCTGCGGGAGAAGCAGGAGCCGGGGAATTTCCTTTAGGGGAGCTTTCCGGAGAATTTTCCGGAAGAAAGAGAGGTTTTCCCGCAGAATCGAGTAAAGTAATGTCGAAATTATTCTGCAATGTTTCCGCAACGGTTTTCATTGGACATCCGCCGCCGATGAGAAGAATATTTTTCGAGAGGATATGAACCAGCTTGGGGAGCCGGTCGAATTCATCTTCGATCTCTCCGACCAATTCTTCGACAATATCTTCCAGTGTGATCAGTCCGATGCATTTTTTATCTGAATTCCGGACAATCGCGATGTGTTCATGCTGAACCATAAAGAGGCGCAGAAGATCGGACGCGGAGGAATTCGGATCGACAAAGGTGATCGGGCGAATAATTTCCGCGAACGCGTTGGCGCGGGGATTCAGACGCTGATGTCCGATAATTTCTTTGAAATTGACATATCCGACGATATTGTTTTTATCGTTGTTTTTAAAGACGGGAAAGCGAGTGTGCGCGTCCATGTGCGCCAGTTCGATCGCGTCGATCAGGGGCATTTCGCAGGAAAGCATTACAACTTCATCGAAAGGAAGCATAATTTCCCGTACTTTCATCAGGGACAATTTCGTTGCCCCAAGAATAATATGCTCCTGTTGAACGCCGATTTGATGATACCGTCGAGCATAGGCGGCCATTAGATTAATTTCATCGACGGTGGAACGCTGTTCCATTTTTTTTCCTCTGAATTCGAAAGGTCGATTTAAAAAATAAGTGAACTTAATCAGGGGAGAGAAGACGTTCATCAGAACGATCAAAGGACGGGCAAACAATCGGGCAAGCCGGCGATTGAATCGAACGCCGAGGGTTTTCGGAAGGATCTCCGTATATTGAAGCATTAAAAACGTGAAGATCAGGGAAAAAAGCCAAATCCATTTATTTCCGAACACATCACTGAAAGAGGCCCCGGCAACCGCGGCGCCAATCGTGTGCGCGGTTGTATTAAGGATCAGAATCACCGCAATTGGTTTTTCGATGTTCTGTTTAAGTTGAGTCCATCGTTCTCCCGTTTTGGGATAATTTCTGGTTAACTCGGCAAGATCGCCCGGCGTAAGGCTTAATAGAACCGCTTCCGTAAGAGAACAAAGTCCGGAAACAGCCAATGCGATGAGAACGCTGATGATCAAAGTACTCATTGAAGCGAAAATTTTTCCTCCTGAAATAAATGAATGTTCATAAACCGAAATACCGGACGAATTCACTTTTTTACAATTCTTAAATTACTTTTTAAAAAATGTAAAAACGCCGGTTTTTCCGAACAACGGTTCGAAATTCGGCGGGCGCTCAAGAGAAATCATTATTGTTTTATCGATAAAAAACATCTTTTCCTCCGCGGCAAAACCTCTTCCCCCAATATAGTATAATACCGGACACGGGGTCTTTGTCCACCCCAAAAAGGGAATATAATGGGAATTAAATTCCTTTTTTGCGGAATTTTCATAAAAAGAGCGGAAGCGGGAACTGGATTATTGACAGTATCCCCTTGATCGGGATATAATAAATCTTTCTAATTGAATGGGAAAGATCGGAAAAACATCCGGGCAACAGTGAATCAGGAAGGAATCCTTGCGATGGAGAAGGAAAGAAGCGAACTCAGCGATCAGGAGAAACCGCTGGAAGTATTGGTGGTGGACGACGAGCCGGCGCACGCGGAAGCGGTTGCCGGAAGCCTGGAACGGATCGGAGCGGAAAGTATTGTCGTTCATTCGGAAAAAGAGGCGCTTGAAAAGGTTCACGAGAGGTTTTTCGATGTCGTAGTAACCGATTTAATGCTGGAAACGAACGAAAGCGGCTTGCGCGTCCTTGAAGAGACGAAAAAAGAAGCTCCGGAAACGGAAGTGATCGTGATGACCGCCTACTCCGGAATAGAAACGGCGGTGGACGCGATGCGAAATGGAGCGTTCAATTATCTTCAGAAGCCTCTGGATCTTAAACAGCTTCGAACGATCGTGGAAAAGGCGGGAGAAAGTGCCCGTCTTCGCCGGATAAACCGCGAACTCAAGCAGCGGCTGGATGAAAAATTCGGATTCGGCGGTGTGGTGGGAAATTGTCCCTTGATGATCGAGTTGATCGAACGCCTGAAGAGGGTCTCTCCCACCGATGCGACCGTTCTTATTCTGGGAGAAACGGGAACCGGCAAAGAGCTTTTCGCGCAGGCGCTTCATCAGAACAGTCCGCGCAAGAACAAGCCTTTTGTCGCTTTGAACTGTGCGGCTTTAAGCGAAAGCCTTCTTGAAGATGAACTTTTCGGGCATGTGAAAGGGGCCTATACAGGAGCAACGACAGATCGGATGGGAAAGATCGAGTTTGCTCAAGGAGGGACCCTTTTCCTCGACGAAGTGGGGGACATGCCTTTACAAACGCAAAGCAAATTATTACGGGTCCTGGAAGAGTGTAAAATTTCCCGGGTCGGTGCGAATGAGGAGGTCAAAGTTGACGTTCGCCTGATTTCTGCGACCAATCGAAATCTGGAAGACGCGATCAAAGAGGGAACATTCCGGATGGATCTTTATCATCGGCTGAAAGTGATTCAGCTTCGAATTCCTTCCCTGAAAGAACGGAGTACTGATATTCCCATTCTTCTGGATCATTTTATCAAAATATTTTCGAAGCATTTTGGAAAACCGGTGAAGGGAATTTCCCAGGCGGCGCGCCGCCGGCTTTTTCTTTATGATTGGCCGGGTAATGTCCGGCAGCTGAAGAATACGGTCGAGAGTATGGTCGCAATGGATCTTGACGGAATTCTTGATGTCGATGATCTTCCGGAAGATATTCTATCGGCGTTTCCGGAAAACGGGTCCATTCCGGCGAACACGGAAACGCCCGCGGTGATTCCGCTTCCGGCCGATCAGGATTCGATTATTCGGCAGCTTGTGGGCCTTTCTCTTGAGGATTTGGAATCCCGATTTATCAAGGAGACACTTAACGCCGCAGGCGGGAATCGGGAAGAAACGGCCAAAATGCTTGGAATCGGTGAAAGAACACTTTATCGAAAGATCAAGGAGAACTCCTGATTCCGGCGGGAATTGGAAAAAGGAATTCCATCAATTCCAATAAAGATCGATGTTGATATTTGTCCGGATCTGTTTTTTTTCGGCCTTTTTTCAATCGGATGGGGTTTTAAAAGACGGATTCAGGAAAATTTTTGTAAATCTGAACAGATAGAAAAGGAATACGGATGATGAAAAACAATTTCGCATTTTCTCTTGTGCTGCTTGCGGTTTTTTCAATGGGCTCTTTCGGATTTGTTCGCGCAGAGGATCCGGAACCGCAAAAAGTATCCAAAAAAATAGAGCTTTTTGACGGAAAATCGCTTGCCAACTGGTATGTGTTTATGAAAGGACTCAATAAGGGAGAAGATCCGGATAAAGTGTTCACCGTTCACGACGGAATGATCCATATTTCCGGCAACGGACTTGGCGGAATCACTACGAATGAAGCCTTTAAGGATTATCAGTTGATTCTGGAGTTCAAATGGGGAGAAAAAACGTGGGGAAATCGTGTTGATCGCTGCCGGGACAGCGGACTCCTCTTCCATTCCGTTGGAAAAGACGGAGCTTTCGGCGGGGTTTGGATGTACTCGATAGAAGCCAATATCATCGAAGGGGGAATGGGCGATTTTATCGTTGTGGGAGATCGATCCGACCGCTTTTCGATCACTGCGGAAACTGCTCAGGAAAAATCCAAAAAAAACGCTTATATCTCGCAAAAAGGAGGAAAACCGGCCGTTGTGAACTCCGGTCGTGTTGACTGGTATCTTCGCGATCCTGATTGGGAGGATGTCAAAAATTTCCGCGGAAAAAATGATCTTGATAAGCCTGTCGGTGAATGGAATACCATGCGGCTCGTTTGCAACGGCGATAAAGTCGATGTTTATTTCAACGGAACATTGGTCAATCATGCTTATGATGTTCGTCCTTCCGGCGGAAGAATTCAGATTCAAACGGAAATGGCCGAACTGTTTGTCCGGCGGATTACGCTGCTTCCTTTGTATAAATAGGAATTGGATAAAGGGATAAACGGAACGGAACCCCGGGTTGAAAGGAACATTGTGGATATTTCATCTTATCTGTCGAATGTGCGGACAAAGCGGCCTCTGGTGCACAGTATTACGAATTATGTATCAGTGGGAGATTGCGCGGATATCATCGAATCGTCCGGCGGCGCGCCCATAATGGCCCAGGCGATTGAGGAAATGGAAGAGCTGGTATTGAAGGCGGATGCTCTTTACATCAATATCGGAACGCTTTCGAGTGCGGTTCTTCCTTCGATGTTTTCCGCAGTCTCCTTGGCCGCGCAGAATAATATAAGTGCGGTATTGGATCCGGTGGGAGCCGGAGCGACCGAATATCGAACGGAGACGGCGCTTAAACTTCTTGCTCAAGGGGAATTTGCACTTGTTCGCGGCAATATTTCAGAGATTCGGGCGCTTTTCGGTTTTCGGGGAAGAACCCGGGGAGTGAGTGCCTCGGAAGAAGATCTTGTCCAGGAATCGGATCTGGATTCGCTGGGAACGATGGCGCGAGATTTTGCCCGGGAACGGAATTGCATTATCGGAATTTCCGGATCGACGGATATCATTGCCTCTTCCAGTCGGATTTGCTTTGTTCGGAACGGACATTCGATTATGCCGCGATTGACGGGGACCGGGTGTATGCTTTCGGCGCTCTGCGCAGTCTTTCTTGCGGCGAATCCTCTGGATTCCTTTGAAGCGGCTGCCGCCGCGTTCTGTATGATGGGTCTATGCGGGGAAATCGCGGCGAAAGAGCTCAAGGAGGGAGAAGGACCCGCTTCCTGGAGGATTCGCTTTCTGGACGCGGTTGCCCGTCTTACTCCGGAAGAACTCGAAAAAGGAGCGCGATATGAAATGCGATAAATCGCTCTTTCGATTGTATGGAGTTTCCGCAGGCGATCGGACTTCTTCAGAAGATCTTCTTCAAGCGATCCAAGGGGGAATTACCCTCTTTCAATTGAGAGAAAAAGATCTTGATTTCGATTCCTTTCTTCGCAAGGCAAGGGAATTTCGCAAAATCTGCTCTGATCACGGGATTCCTTTTATTGTCAATGATGCGGTGGAAATCGCGCGGGAATGCGATGCGGATGGGGTTCATATCGGACAGGAAGACGAAAGCCTTTCCAATGCGCGAAAGATCCTGGGACCGGAAAAGATCATTGGTGTTTCCGTTCATACACTGGAGGAAGCTTGTCGAGCGGAGCGGGGAGGCGCCGATTATCTTGGCGTTGGTGCGCTTTTTTCGACTTCAACCAAGCTGGACGCGGTTTCCTTTCCTTTATCCGATCTTGGCGCGATCTGCGCCGGGGTCAAGATCCCTGTTGTCGGCATCGGCGGGATCAATCAAAAAAATATTATGCAGCTAGCTCATGCGGGACTTTCCGGCGCCGCGATTGTTTCCGCGATTTTTTGTGCGTCCGATATTGCCGAATCCGCACGGGAACTGGATTCCCTGAGCCGGCAAATTTTCCGTATGTCCTGAACATCGTTTATCTTTGAGTATTGATTGTTGAACAGTTGCCGTTTCCAACTGGGGTTTAAACAGAACGCGATTTGATAATTGCAAGGGAATTATTAAAATGAAAAAAAATCTTTTTTATATTTGTTTTCTGATCATTTTATCGGGGCTTGTCTATGGAGCGGATCATCCCGATTATCCGGATATGATTCGAAATATTGAGTCGAAAGGGAACTTTGATCCCCTTTTTCCTTTTCAAATCGAATTGGGAAGCCCGCAAAATCTTACAAACGTTCAAACCTGGAATTCAAAGGAGAAAGCTCCTGATTCTTTTTTGAAAGCCGAGAATGGAAGATTTGTCAACGGGAAGGGGGAAGTTTGCCGTTTCTTCGGAACGAATATCTGTTTTTCCGGGTGTTTTCCTGAACATCGCGATGCGGAGGAGGTTTCCCGATCCCTTGCCCGATTTGGGATTAATATTGTTCGGCTCCATTATGTTCATCATAAATTTCCGCCGAATAAAAAGTATTCTTCACCGGATTCTTTTATCGATCCGATTCAGTTGGAGAGATTCGACTATTTTATTTCCCGATTGAAAAAGGAGGGAATTTCGGTCTATTTGACCCTGAACATCGCACGCAAGTTCGGGGAGATCTCCGGCTTTGAAAATACGGATCAGCTTCCAAAGTTCAATAATGGACTGGATCAGTTCGAAGCGCGAATGATCCGGCTTCAAAAAAAGTATGTATCTGATCTGATGAATCATGTCAACCCGTATACAGGACTTGCGTATAAGAATGATCCGGCGATTGCGATGCTGGAGATCGCGAACGAAAATTCTGTTGTTGCCGTCTGGTTCCAAAAGCATTTGAACGATTTGCCCGAACCGTATTGCAAAGATCTTCAGAATCGATGGAACGCTTGGCTTTTAAAGAAATACGGATCGGACGAAAAGATTCATCAAAGCTGGGAATATGAAGGGAGAAAAATCGGAGAAGAATGGATTCCGGATTCCGGTCTTCCGGAGAAGATCCGTTCTGCGAAAGATTCATCCTGGGGTTTTCAGCAGGATTTGCTTTCGAAATCCGATTGGTCTGTTCAGCCGCTCGAAGGATCGGAAAATTTCATTCGTCTTCAAGTTCAGAAAAAAGGAAAGAGCGACAATATCCCGCAATTTTACTGTCAAAAATTCCGGGTAAAAAAGGATGAATATTATACGGTCTCTTTTGATCTTCGATCGGCGGATACGAAAAAGGTGTCAGTTCGGTTAAGCCAAAATCACGATCCCTGGGGAGTTGCAGGATTTCGGGAAACGGTTGAAGCGGGTCCGGAATGGAAGCACTTCAAGTTTGCGTTTAAATCGCCGATTGACGATGATAATGTTCGAATTGTTTTTGCGAATTTTCAGATCGGAACGATTGATCTTGCCCGTCTTTCTTTTCGAACGGGAATTGATCTTCCGAAAGATGAGTCTCTTTCCGATCGGTCCTATGCGATTTCCGATGTAAAGAATTTCGGTCTGTTCCCGAAAAGAGATCACGATTTTTGCACGTTTCTTTATGATTTGGAAGAAGCGTATTTTCGAACGATGTTCCGATATCTTAAGGACGAAGTAAAAGTATCCCAGCCGGTTTGCGGAACTCAGCTTCGATATGGATACAATCGCGTTCAATACGAAATGGACTTTTGTGATATTCACAATTACTGGAATCATCCGGTTTTCCCGCATAAAGCATGGGATGCAAACGACTGGTATTTAAGGAATATCGCGCTTGTCAATTCGGGAACGGCGGAACATACGCTGGAAACGCTTTCGATGTGCCGCCTGCTTGACCGGCCGTTTACGGTAAGCGAATATGATCATCCTTATCCCAATCTTTACTGCGCGGAAGGAAATCTCCTTCTTTCTTCATTCGGAGCATTCCAGGACTGGTCCGGAATTTTTCAGTTTGCCTGGACACATTCGACGAATTATGTTCGAGATTCGGTGAGTCCGATGTTCGATATGTGCTGTAATCCGGCGAAGTTGGCGCACCTTCCCGCCTGTCGTTCGATTTTTGTGCGGGGAGATGTTCAGAGCGGGCCGGGCCATTTCGTTCACGCGCCCTTATTGACCAAAGAAGATGAGATCGAAAACAGTGCGAACAGCCGATCGCAATATCATCGGAGGATCAAGGGGGTTCCTTCAGATCAGTCGCTTTCCAATGCGCTGTATACTGGATATGATTTCAGCGGCGGAAAATTCCTTGCGGACAAAAAGCGGATCTCTTCCTGGGATGAACTTCCGGGCTCATTGGGAAATCCCGACAAGAAATGGATCCGGAATGAATTTGGAGAGATCTTCTGGAATTTTCAGAAGGAGAATGGAGGATATGTCCAGATCGATACTGCGCGGACCAAAGCGTTTACGGGATTTGTTTGCGGACGGTCTTTCAAGTACAAAGGAATGAATTTTCAGCCCGGAAAGACCCGACTCGACTGGTTGACCTTTTCTCTTGTTCGAACAGACGGATCAGTGGAAAAAAATGATGCGGATCTTGCGCCCGGCGATTGGCTGCTGGCGGCGACGGGATTGATCCAAAATACCGGAATGATCATCCGCGATTTGGGCGAAAAGAATCGAATCAGTATCGCAAAAGATTACGGCGGATCTCTCGGCGAACATCCGATCCTTTGCGAAGGAATTCCGGCGAAGTTGACTTTCTTCGGCTTGGCCGGTAAAATCAAAGTTTATCCGCTGGACGGGAACGGAAATGAGGTTGGAGAAGTTCCTGTTCAATCGCGCGATCATGATGCCGTTGTCGAAATTCACCCGAAGTACAGAACGATCTGGTATAAAATCTGCGTTCAATAAAAAGGAGTATTCATCGATGAAATCTCTTCAATTTTTGTTTCTGATGTTTTTTTCCGCTCTTTGCTTTGCACAGGAGGAGCCGATTCGGTTTAATTCGAATTTTCCCGGAGGGGCGATTGGAAGAATCGATCTTGTAAGCGAAAACAATTATCGGCTTTATGTTGATGGACAATATAATCAATACGGTCGAAATCGGCAGCCCACCTGGTTTTATTTCCGGATCGACGGAGGAAAAGACCGGAAAATTACTTTGGCCCTTACCAACTTTGACGGAGAATACAATAATCGCAAAGCGCAGCAGCGCCTTGTGCGGGATTGTCCCGTCTGTAGTACGGATAATATTCACTGGGAACACATTCCCGCGCAATGGGACGAAAATACTCTTGCGTTGACCTTTACTGTTGTTCCCAAAGCGGATTCAGTTTGGATTGCCTATATTCCTCCTTATCTTCCCGATCGGGCCGATAAGGTGCTGGAAGAAGCGAACCGATCAGATCGGGCACTTGTTGAAGTTTACGGGAAGAGTATTAAAGGAAATGATCTTAAAATGATCACGTTAACCGATCCTGCGATTCCGGACAAGGATAAAAAGCATATTTGGATCGTGTCCCGTCTTCATTCCTGGGAATCGTTGACTTCCTGGGTTGGCGAAGGCGCGATTCGTTTTTTGATCGATCCGAAATCGGAAGAAGCGGCCGGGATCTGTAAAAAGGCGATCATTCGAATCATTCTGATCGGCGATCCCGACGGTTGTGATCGGGGAATGATCCGGTTCAATTTGAACGGATATGATCTGAATCGGAGTTGGCCCCTGATTGATCTGCGAAGCAAAGCATCTCTGCGCGATCGCCCGGAAGCATGGTATCTGAAGAAAACTCTTGCTGCCGCCAACGCGGTTCATCCGGTTGATGTTGTTCTCAATCTTCATAATCATCAGACCGGTTTTGATTTAATAGAAACCGATGGGGACGGCGAAGATTATCTTCGATGGTTCCGGTCTTTTCAGAAAAAAATGGAAGATCCTCCTTATTTCAAAACCAGTGTAAAGCAGCGGGAAAGGATCTGCAAATCCCGGGAACCGAAAAAATTTGGATCCATGGATGAAATATGGAGTGAGCTGGGAATTCGGCATGTTCTTGTAGAGTATAATATCAATCGCAAAGAAGGAACGGATTATTTTTTGACCGAAAAAGACGCTTTGCAAAACGGCAAAAAACTGATCCAGGCGATTTTTACCTCTTTTGAAGAAGAGAAATGATCTGAAGTAAAGAAAAGGAAGATTTTAATTGGAAAAGGATACGGAAAATAATCAGATGGATAATACGGGAAAAACGGCGGTGAAAACGAGCGGCCTTGTTCGGACTTTCACGCAGGGAAAAAATCGAATCACCGCATTGTCCGGAGTGGACTTGACGATTAAGAAGGGAGAGTTTATCGCGGTGATGGGCGCAAGCGGATCCGGGAAGAGTACTCTTCTTCATTTGATCGCCGGACTGATCCTTCCTTCCTCGGGGGCTGTTGAGGTTGAAGGAGAGGATCTTTCCCGAATGTCCGATCGAAAATTAACGATTTTTCGCCGCAGAAAGATCGGACTTGTCTTTCAGAATTTCAATTTGATTCCGCATTTGACCGCGGAAGAAAATATCCTTCTTCCGATTTGCGCCGACGGCGGAAAGATCAAAAACAGTGAAGAGAAACGGCGGATCCTTTGGAAACAGCTGGAAATTGAAGATCAGCTGGGTCAATATCCGGATACATTGAGCGGAGGTCAACAGCAGCGGATTGCGCTGGCCCGGGCTCTGAGCATGGATCCGGCGATTTTGCTTGCGGATGAACCGACCGGAAATCTGGATTCGGTAAGCAGTCAAAATATTTGCCGGATTTTGAATGATCTCAATCGGAATGAAGGAAGGACCATTGCGCTTGTTTCTCACGAACCGTCGGTTGCCATCTGGGCCCGGCGAATCATCATTCTCTCTGATGGAGGGATCCTTGCCGATTTGCAAACGGATGCTTTTCGGGATGCGCATGAACTCGCATCGAAATATCAGGAGATCGTTTCTTCCGCAAAATCTTCAGAAAATGAATAATCGGGAGGACAATCGAATGAAATTGTTTTATTTGCTTGTATTGTCAAGAATGAAGCGGGAAAAATTTCGTTTGCTGTTTATTCTTTTGGCAATCGCGGCCTCGTCCTGTTTAATTGTATGGACTGCAGGCGGATACGAATCGCTTTTTAAAGAGGCGATGAATGAAGAAAAAGATTATATGGGGATCTATAATCTTAAATTGATGCTGAATTCTGCGGCCCGACGCGGAGGAATGCGGCGCGGAGGGGGTGGGGGATTCAGCGGACCTTTTGCCCGTCGTTCTTCGGAACCGGCAGCGCAGGATAATACTCCCCAGGAGCGCAAGAATAAAGCGGAGAAGCCTTCCGATCCTTCAGCACAGCGTCCTTTGGAATGGGCAAACCCCGAAAAAAGGAATCGCCCTGATCCATCGAAAAAGAAGAATACGGATTCGAATTCCGTTCCGGTTCCCGCCCCTTCCGGAAGAGGCGGTCAATCTATTCCGGACGATCTGATCACTGCAATCGCGAAAGATCCCGGAGTAATTCTTTGCGATTCAAATACAACTCTTCGCGCATTCGTTTATTCGAAAAATATGAAGAGGTCCGGCTTTTCTTCGACCTTGGAAGAGAAAAAAGAGGAACTTGCAGAAAATCACAAAATTTCAGAGAGTGAATCGGATGTTCCTGCGGGAATTGATCCGGATCTTCATCGCAAAGGATTGGCCGCCTATCGTGCGGTAATGGGAACACCAATGGGAATGGGATCCTCGTTTATCGGAACGACGGCCGCAGATGCTCCTTATAATTTGGAAGAGGGAAAGTGGATCCGGCAGAATTCCGAAAATTGGGAAGCGGTATTAACCACGGACTGTGCGGAAAAGTTCAACGCAAAAGTTGGTGAGGATCTTCTGATCCTTACAAAAACGAGTGAATATCAGTTGAAAATTGTTGGAATCGTTGATGATTCTTCTTTCAGCGGTTTTTATATTTCCATGCCGCTCGCGGAAAAAATCGGAGGAAAACCGAAAGTTGATCTTTTATCCTTGAAATTGCGCGTATCGGAAGAAGAATTTCAAAGCCGTTGGGATTCCCGTCTTCAGAATTCCGCCCCGTATTTGCATTTTGTAAAGGAAAAGGATCTTGCGCGGCAAAAAGAGATGGAAGCCGGAGAAGAGGAAAATCTTTTCAAATATCAGGCGATCAGCGGAACCCTTCTTGCTGTTCTCGCATCGATCTTTATTATATTCACCGCCTTGAATATGAGCGTATCGGAACAAAAACGGCAAATCGCCTTTTATCGAACGGCGGGATTGACGCGGGCGCAAATCGGTTTATCGATTCTTTGGGAAGCGCTTTTTTTGGCGATTCCCGGCTGGCTGGGGGGAATTTTTACCGGTTGGCTTCTGCTTTATATCAGTCGGGGATCACTGATGTCGGTCAATAAATTGATGTTTGTCTTTTCCTTTCTTTGCGCTGCGGTTGGAGCGATTGTTGCCGCTTTTTATCCCATGATCCAAAGTATGCGGGTAAAGCCTCTTGATGCGATTAACCGCACCGATTCCAACTTGCTGCGGAATTCCGGCGGTAAAAAAGGGATTCTCTTTTTCCTTTTTTGCTTTCTGTTGGGGGGGCTTTTTCTCTTCGGGGATATTTGGCTGGTTCATTTTCTTCCCGGCCGAACGGAAGTGAAGGCTCTGCTCCATTCCGGAATGGGAATGATATTGCTTGCCCTTGGAGTTCTTTTTCTGATTCCTGTTCTGATTCGATTTACGGAAAAGATCTTTATCCCGATTTTAGCTTTTGTTCTTCATTTTGATCGGAGAATGCTGGGCGCCGAACTATCCGGCAATCTCGGCCGAACGATTATGGTTGCTCTGATCTTAAGTATCGGCGGAGGACTCTTCGTTTCCATGCAGATCTGGGGATATTCGATGCTGGGACCTTTTCTTCCCGGCCGCGGAATGCCGGAACGCTTTGCCGCTTTCCTTCCGATCGGACTGAATTCCGAAAATGAAGAAATACTCAAAAATACACCGGGTATTCGAAAGGATGCATTTCTTCCGATCGCGGTAGAACAGGCGGCTTTTATGGAAGGATCTGTTCCGCAGAAAGGGGGAACGATGTCTCCTTTCGCGAATGTCGTTTTCCTGGGAGCCGATGTCGATCAGGGATTTGGCGGAAAGGTTCCTTTTATCGGAATGGATTATCTTCAGGGAAATCGGAAAGAGGCAATCGCGGCGATGAAAGATCGGCGCGGAGCGGTGATCACCGATTCGATCTCGGTCGACTATAAGCTGAACAAAGGAGATATCCTCAGAGTCGTTCATCCCCGAAATCCGAAGAAAATTCTGGAGTATCCGATTGCGGGCGTTGTCTCCTTTCCCGGTTGGCAATGGTTGTCGAAAACCGGCGGTGTTCGCCGGAATTTCGGCCGTTCAGGCGGAATCGTCTTTGCCAATGAAAAGGATATTCTAAAAGATTATCAGATCGATCGATACAGCTATTTCTGGTTCAATACGGACGGAAGCCGATCTTACTCGGAAATGGAAAAAGATCTGGATCAGCTTGCGCAAAAAAATCTTCGGGCCGATCTCCTTTCGAAAGGTAAAAATGATTCGGAAGACGGAAAAACAGCCTACGTGAAAATATCGACCCGAGAATCTCTTTATCAATCGATCATGAGTCGGGCGGACAGTGTGATTTGGGGATTGAGCAAGATGCCCCTGATTACTCTTTTCATTACCTCTATCGCGGTGATTGGTGCGATTACGAATTCTGTTCGCGCCCGTCGTTGGCAATTCGGTATTATGCGGTCCGTTGGGATTACACAAGGCGCAATTGTTCGAATGATTTTGGCGGAAGCAATTCTGATCGGAATCGTTGCCGCGCTTTCCAGCTTTTTATTCGGTTTCCTTGCCGCTCATGGGGCTCTTAAACTCGGACAAAGTATGTTCGGAACGGTGGATCCTCCTTTGATCTTTCCCTGGAAGGGCCTCTCCTTGGGATTCCTTTTGACCTTGATCCTCTGTTTGTGCGCCGCAATTTGGCCCGCGTTTTCAACAGGAATGAAAAAACCGCTTGATCTTCTTAAGGAAGGAAGAGGAATGAACTAAAATTAAAATCTCTTGCGCGAAAATTCATTTTACTTCACAAAGAGCCTGTTTTCAGGTTTTTTGTGAAGTTTTTTTATGGAAAATTCATGCGATTCTCAAGAAGAATGAGAAATTCGGGAAGTATTCCGAAAATTTTCCATTTTCATTATTGACGTATTTTAAATTGATGGTATATTATACCATATGGTAAAAATTACCAAGTAAGATTTACCGAAGAAAATTTCGGAAAGAGTGAAAACATGAAAGATGTAAACAGCAAAATTGAGAACTTTAAGGAAAAATGCAGAGAGATCAATCTTGCATTAACCGTTCAGCGTATTGCTGTTTATGCTTATCTTGCGGGAACAGCCGTTCACCCTTCCGCAGATCGGGTCTATGAAGAGATCCATAAAGAATTTCCAACAATTTCCCGAACGAGTGTTTATCGGATATTGGAAACCTTCGCACGGAACGGCCTGATTATGAAGCTGGTTCATCCGGGAACCGCGGTCCGATACGACGGCAATCCTGTCCGGCATCATCATTTGGTTTGCATGGAATGCGAGAACATTTTTGATATTGAATCTTCGGAAAAGGTTCCGGATATCAAAATGGATCCTCCCCGATTTGTAGGAGATTTTGAAGTTTGCGATTATTCCATTGTGTTTACCGGAATGTGCGCAAAATGCAGAGAAAAAAACGATAAGAGGATACCTGAAAAAGGAAAATCCTGATTGTAAAAGGATCATATCGGGCATTGAACCCGATGAAAAATTTCAAAGGAAAAGTTCGCAGTTAAATTTTTTATGAAAGGAAAGAGAAGATGAAAAAATTTGTATGTCCAGTATGCGGATACGTTTATGAAGGGGAATCGGCTCCGGAATTTTGTCCTCAATGCAAGGCGCCCGGCTCGAAATTCACCGTTCAGGAAGAAAAGGCCGGGGCGATCGGATTTGCCGCTGTTCATTCAATCGGTGATGGAAAATCGGATGATAAAGAGATCATGGAAGGCCTTCGCGCGAATTTCACCGGAGAGTGCACCGAAGTGGGAATGTATCTCGCGATGAGTCGACAGGCGGATCGGGAAGGATATCCGGAAATCGCGGAAGCATATAAAAGAATCGCTTTTGAAGAAGCTGAACACGCTGCGAAATTCGCCGAACTTCTCGGTGAAGTCGTTGTTCCCTGCACAAAAACGAATTTGAAAGTCCGTGTTGAAGCGGAAACAGGAGCTTGCGCGGGCAAAATGGAACTCGCGAAAAGAGCAAAGCAGCTTGGATTGGACGCAATTCATGATACCGTTCATGAAATGGCCAAGGATGAAGCTCGACATGGATCCGCTTTTGCCGGTCTTCTTAAACGGTATTTCAACTGATAGACCCTCATTCATGAAATGAGAATTCATTTTCTATTTTTACCGCGAACGGGAATTTTTTCGATCTTTTCGTTCGCGGAAAAATTTTTCTTTTTAAAATCGCTTTTTGATTGCCTGTTTTCTTGCTTTTTCACTCTTTTTGAATATAATGAAGATCTGGATTTGATCATTTGTTCCGCGTCTTTTTATTGGAAAAAGGTGATTTATGAAAGATTATCCGCTTTTGCAATCCCAATTGGCGATTTTTTCGCAATATGAAAGCAATCAGGATTCAACGCAGTATAATCTTCCCTTTTTTTTAACATTTGATCGAAAGATTGGTCCGGAGCGTTTAAAACAGGCGCTGATCCGGCTTATGGATGTTCATCCGGCCTTGAAGATGAGTTTTCATTTGAACGGGGAAGGGGAGATCCGTCAATATATCGGATCTGAAGAGATCGAGATCCCCGTTTTTTTCATTTCAGAAGGGGAATATGAAAAAAAGAAACTTGAAGGAATTCGCCCTTTTCATCTATTTCAAGATTTTCCTTCGCGATTTCGGATTTTTCAAACGGAAAAATCAGTCCATCTTTTTATGGACATCCATCATATTGTTTTCGATGCCGCGAGCAGTAAAATTCTTATTGAAGATCTTGTTTCCTTGCTGAATTTCGATGCGATCGAACCGGAATTTTTATCTCTTTTTGATTCGACGGATCTGGAAAGAGAGCAGTGGACTCCGGAAAAGAAGAAGGAAGATCTGGAGTGGTATGTGCGTATGCTTTCCGGTTTTTCGACGACAAAATTACCGCAAAAAACAATACCGGAAGAATCCCTTCTGGGTCAATACGATGATTTTTACCCATCTCGGGAGATTGAGGAATATTGCAGAAAGCATGAGTTGACCCCCAATTCCTTTTTTGGATCCGCGCTTGCTTTGTGCTTGGGACGATGTGCCCGGGAAGAGAACGTTGTTTTTTGTGCGGTCAATCATGGTCGGCGATCACCGGATCAGAGCCGAACGGTCGGCGCGTTTATTCGAACATTGCCGCTTGCGATAAAGATCGATTCGAAGGAGAGTATCGCCGATTTTCTTCAGAAGAACAGAAAACTTTTTCGAGATCTCTGGAAACATCAATCCGTTTCTTTGAGTGAAATTTTTCATCAAACGAAGATCGGATTGGAGATTTCCTATACTTTTCACAACAGCCTTGTCGATTGGACCGAAAAGGGAATCGTAATGGAACATAGGGAACCTTTCCATCCGATTCGCAAATTGGGATTTCAGATTTGGAATAATGGAGAATCCTATGAAGTACGAACCCTTTTTGATAAAGGGGTTTACCGCGAATCGGATATCCGTTCTTTTCTTGATGCTCTTGCCGGAACGATTCGGTTCATTCTCGAAAACCCGGAAAAGAACTGCTCCGATCTCGAAATGCTGTCCGGGGAAAGAAAACGCGAGATTCTGGATCTGGGCGACGGCGGGAATTCGGATTATGATGTGAAGGAGACCTTTATCGATGCCTTTCGGCGCAATGTTGAAAGGACCCCGGAAAAAACAGCTGTTGTTGCCGGGAACGGATCTCTTACCTATCGGGAACTCGATCGGCGATCTTCCCTGCTTGCAAAAGAATTGCGCCGATTGGGAGTCCATCATTCCGCATTTATCTGTATTATGCTTCCCCGAATCAAAGAGTACATGATCAGTACAATTGGAATTTTCAAAGCGGGAGGGGCCTATATTCCGCTCGACAGCGAGTACCCGAACGACCGCCTTCTCTTTATGCTCGAAGACAGCGGGGCCAAAGTTCTCATTACATCACGCGATCTTTATGAAAAGAAAAGATCGGAAGGGAATTTTACCGCGGAACACATCCTCTTTATCGATGAATTTGATTTCGATATTCCCATGGATTCTTCCCTGAAGAGCCGGGCCAAGCCCAATGGACTTGCTTACATGATCTATACGTCCGGATCGACCGGCAAGCCCAAAGGGGTAATGATCCGGCATCGGTCTTTGATCGCTTATCTTGCCGGATGGAAAGGAAAAATTTATGAATATCGCGATTCCGATGTGATCTGCTGCGCGTTCAGCTTCAGCTTTGATGCATCGATCAGCAATCTGTTCGGATCCCTTTACGCGGGAGCAACGCTTCATATTCTTTCTTCGAGGGATCGCATTGATCTATACGGTCTTTATCATTACCTTTGCGAGCACAATATTACGGCGGCGAAATTTCCAACACAGCTGGGAATGGAATTATTGAATCAGTTCGATCTTCCTTTACGGTTTGCAATTCTTGGCGGAGAGCAGATGAAGCCGGTGAAAATCGGCAATACCCGGGTTGTCAACGGATATGGACCCACGGAATTTACTGTGAACGCGGCCTTTCATCCCGTCGATCAAAAGAAGGATGCCGATCACATTCCGATCGGCCGTCCTGTTCCTCATTCGCGGGCTTATATCCTTGATAAAGAAGGAAAACTTATTCCGCGGGGAATGATCGGAGAACTTTGCTTTGCCGGCCGGCAGATCGCAAAAGGATATTGGAATCGGCCGGAATTGACTGCGGAGAAATTTGTTTCCAATCCTTTTTCAAAATCCCGAAAATTCGCAATGATCTATCGGACCGGCGATCTTGCCCGATGGAATGAAGACGGTGATCTTGAATGCTTGGGAAGAATCGACAATCAGATCAAATTACGCGGATTCCGAATCGAATTGGGGGAGATCGAAAACGTTCTTTGCCGTTTTTCGGCCATTGCCGAATCGACAGTAAAAATCATCGATCTTGGCGGAACCGATCATCTCTGCGCCTGGTTTACCGCCGGAGAGGAGATTGATATTGCGGAATTGCGAAAATATCTCGCGGAAAATCTTGCTGATTATATGATTCCGACCGCTTTTAAACAGATGGAAAAATTTCCTCTCAATCCGAATGGAAAAGTCGATTGGAGAGCATTGCCGCCGCCGGAGATCCGATCCGGAGAGATCGTTCTTCCGCAAACTTCGAATGAATGGAAGATCTTTGAACTTGCGGCCGAATTATTGAAGACTCGTTCATTCGGGATTACGACCAATCTTCTCTCGATGGGAATTACCTCCATGCTTGCGATTCGGCTTTCCGTATTGATCAGGAAAAGATTGGGTCTTCAAATCACAACACGGGATATTATGCTTACTCCCGTGATTCGGGATCTTGCCCTTCTCTCCGCAGTACAGGAGGAAGATCCTGTTTCCGCTTATCCGATTCGCGAAGAGTATCCCTTAACAGCCAACCAGATGGGATTGTATGTCGAATGGGAAAAGAATCGCAAGGGACTTCAATACAACCACCCCGATTGTCTGAAATTTCCAAAATTGGATGGAGATCGGCTGGAGAAGGCGATTCGGACGGTGTTCGATGCCCATCCGGGATTGAAGACAAAATTACGTATAAACGGGAATGGGGAAATCGTCCAGATTCGCGGGGATCATGATCCCGTCAATCTGTTCAGATCCCAATGTTCGGAAGAACCGGATACCGCTTTCTTTCAAAGACGGGTTCGTCCGTTCGATCTGATGAAGAAATTACATCGGATCGAAATTTATGAAGCCCCTGAATCAACCTTTCTTTTTTTCGATATCCATCATATCATTTTTGACGGAGTGTCCGCGGATCTGTTCTACAGGGATCTTTCGGAATCTTTCAGCGGAAAAAAAGTTGAAAAAGAAAAATTTTCCTCTTTCGATCAGGCTTTGCTGGAAGAAGAATATTTGCGATCGGATTCGGTCCGAAATGCGGAAATTCATTTCGATTCCCTTTTAAAAGAATCTTCTTCGACCGTACTTTCCTCTTTTTCCGGATCCGTTTCCGGGTCGGGGGAATCCGGATCGATCGGAAATTATTCCTCGACGATCACGAGAAAAGAATTTGCGGAATACTGCAAACAATCGGGAATTACTGAAAATGTCTTTTTCCTCTCCGCTTTTATGATATTGCTCCGCCGCTTTTGCCGGGAAGAGAATATACAGATTACAACGATTTTCGGAGGACGTTCCCGTTTTCATTTGAATTCTTCTGTCGGAATGTTTGTTAAAACCGTTCCGGTTGTTCTTGCCGCTTCGGAATCCGCCTCTGCGGAGATCATGAAGATCATCCAAAACCAGCTTTTTGAATCGGATCAGTATCATTATTATCCTTATTCCCGCTTGGCCGCGAAATACGGAATTCACCCGGAAATCAATTTCATTTGGCAAGAGAGAGAAGGACGGGCCCGCATTTTGAATGGAAATGCCGCTCAGATCATTCCTCTTTCCCTTGATACCCCCAAATTTCCTTTTTCCATGGAGATCATTCCGGAAGAAGATCATTATCGGATCTCCTTTGAATATGATCGGGGACGATATTCCGAATCGGATCTTCGAATCTTTGCGGATTCCTTTATTCATCTTATTCAGCAAATGATCCGGCCGGAAAATATTCAAAAGAGTCCGAATCATTTGCCCATCGTATCCAATGAAGAGAGATCGCGTATTCTTGCGCTTGGATCCGGAGAAATAAGAGAGTGCGGAAAATCTGCTCTTTTTCTGGATCGATTTTATGAAAGCGCAGAACGCTTTCCCGAAAAGACAGCGGTGGTTGCTCAAAATGGATCGCTCACCTATCGGGAGCTGAACGATCTTTCGGATCGGCTTGCAAAACGGCTTTCCGCTCTTGGCGTTCATCGAAATACTTTTGCGGCCCTGATGCTTCCCCGAATCAAAGAGATCATGGTTGGTATTTTGGGAATATTTAAAGCGGAAGGAGCCTATATTCCTCTGGACAGTGATTATCCCAATGATCGTTTGCTCTATATGCTCGAAGAGAGCGGCGCGAAAGTGTTGATTACCCTTCGTTCGATTTATGAAAAGAAAAATTCGGAAAACGGTTTTTCCGCGGATACGGTTCTTTTTCTTGATGATCCGGATCTTGGGATTTGCGGGGATTGCGGAAAGGATCCCTGTCCCGAAGAAGATCAACGATCTTTCCCGAGGGAACAAAATGAACCGGATTCGTTCGCTTATATGATTTATACTTCCGGATCAACTGGAAAACCGAAAGGGGTGATCATTCGGCATCGCTCCTTGGCCGCTTATCTTGCCTGGAATATCGATCTGTTCGGAATTTCCGATTCGGATAATATTTGCTGTCCTTCCAGCTTCAGCTTTGATGCGTCGATCGATGATCTTTTTGATCCGCTTGCAGTCGGCGGAACGCTTCATATTCTTCCTTCTTCTCTCCGCCGCGATCTTTTTGAGCTGGATCGATATATCCGGGAAAAAAAGATCGCGGGAGGATCGTTCAGTACCCGCCTTGGAATGGAATTGATTGAGCAATACGCACCGCCTTTGCGGTATCTTTTTATCGGCGGTGAAAAATTGTATCCTGTCCGCAAATGTAATACGATGATCGTGAACGGATATGGACCCACCGAGTTTACCGTCAATTCCCATTATCATATCGTCGATCAGGAAAAGGATACCGGTCAAATTCCGATCGGACGTCCTGTTCCGGATTCCCGATCTTATGTTCTTGATAATCATGGACAACTGCTTCCAATTGGGGTTCCCGGGGAACTTTGCCTTGCCGGTGTTCAGATCGCGAAAGGATACTGGAATCGTCCCGAATTGACCCGGGAAAGATTTCTTCCTGATCCATACGCACTGGATGAGAAAAAGGATTATTA
The DNA here is from genome assembly GCA_030539035.1 of Planctomycetia bacterium. Taxonomy (GTDB): domain Bacteria; phylum Planctomycetota; class Planctomycetia; order Pirellulales; family Thermoguttaceae; genus JAUNBG01. The sequence continues at coordinate 14,164 of JAUNSU010000022.1, read as the reverse complement.
CTATCGGACAGGAGATCTTGTTCGATGGAACCATGAGGGCGAATTGATTTATCTTGGCCGGATCGACCATCAGATCAAATTGAGAGGATACCGGATCGAACTTTCGGAAATCGAATCGGTTCTTCTTCAGTTTCCCGCGATTCGATCCGCCGCAGTTGTTCTGAAATCTATCGCCGGATCCGATCATTTGTCCGCTTATTATTGCGCGGATCGGGAGATCAATACGGAAGATCTGCGTCTGTTCCTTTCCGAAAAATTGACCGAATACATGATCCCGGATTTTTGGATTCAAATGAAGGAATTACCTCTTGCTCCCGGCGGCAAGATCGATCGAAAGAATCTTCCTGATCCGATAATTGCTCCCGAAAAGCAATATGATCCACCGGCAACCCGGCGCGAAGAGATCGCCGCTTCCGTTTTTTCCCTGATCCTTCAAATGGATCGCCCGGGAATGAACGAGAGCTTTTTTGCAATGGGCGGCGATTCGATCAAAGCGATTCGCGCGGTATCGCTGCTGCGTCAAAAAGGATACGCGATTCCTGTTTCCGATATTCTGAAATTGAAAACGATTCGATTGATCGCGCAGAATATGTCCGAACAGACGGGCAGCGAAAAATCCGCGGTCGACTCGCCGATTGGAGAATTGCCTCTTACATTTATCCAGCGGAAATTTTTTGAAATGAATTTGCCTTCTCCCAATCATTTCAATCAGTCGATACTGCTGGAAAGTGAAAAACGGATTGATGAAAATATTTTGGATAAGGTTCTTAAAGCGCTTTCCGATCATCATGATATGCTCAGGGTCCGATTTTCAAAAGGAAAGCAGATTATTTCTCCCGCTTCCGAAAAAACTTCGTTTGCGAGAGAAAGTGTTGATTTGAGTAATGAAATATCTCCTTCGGAAAAAATGCGTGCGATTGCCGAAGAGGCTCAAAGATCTCTTTCTCTCGAAAAAGGACCAGTTTTTAAAGCTGTTCTTTTTCATACATCGGAAAAATCGTTCCTTCTGTTCATTATTCATCATTTGGCGGTTGACGGTGTTTCCTGGAGAATTTTGATCGACGACTTCAAATATCTTTATGATTGCATTGAATGCGGAGAACGGATCTTTCTTCCGGCAAAAACCATTTCTTTTAAAAGATGGAGTGAAGAAATTCTCAAATATCGGGAAAGCAATACTCTTTTGAGTGAGCTTGCGTATTGGCGGGAAGTGCAGAAATCCCTTTCCGAAAGCGCGTCGAACGGGGAAAGATCCTTTCAGTTTTATCAATTTTCCGCAGACGCGAAAACCTCTTCGGAATTGCTTGGAAAAGCCTCTTTCGCCTATAATACGGAAATAAATGATCTTTTATTGACGGCGCTTTATCGGACAATGATCACCGGAAAGGAGCCCAAGGATCCGGCGAAGGGACTTTCCGTTGATCTGGAAGCGCATGGACGGGAAGCGATTGCGGATCATCTTCCGATTGATCGGACCGTTGGCTGGTTTACTTCGATTTATCCGGTGATTCTCTGCTCGGAAGATGCGGATATTCGTTCGACCATCCGATCGATCAAAGAGATCTTGCGGAGAGTTCCCCTTCACGGGATCGGATATGGAATTCTTCAATATATTGGTGATCCTCTTTTGCGCCGCGATATCGGATCAAAAGTTGCTTTTAATTTTCTCGGTGATTTAAGTGAACGGAGCGGAAAGGAGATTTTTCGGATCAATTCCGATGATCCGCAAGGAACACCGATTCCCTCTGAAAATTATTTCGGACCTGATCTTCAATTCAACGGACAGATCAAAAATGGACATTTTGAATTTCGTGTTAATTATGATTCTTCCGTTTATACTTCGGATCAGGCGGCTGATCTCGGAAATCGATTTCTCGGCGAGCTGAAAAAAATCGCCGATCACTGTTTGTCCGTTTCTTGTCCCGAAAAGACTGCTTCCGATCTCGGAGAAATACAATGGAGCGATCGCGAATATACGGCGATGCGCGATCATTTTGCGGATAAGGGAATTACGTTGGATAAAATCTATCCATTGACACCCATGCAGGAAGGAATGCTCTTTCAGCGTATTACTTATCCGGAAAATCATGCTTATTGTCTGCAATCGCGATACCGGTCTTCTGTTCCCCTGTCGAAAAATCAGGTTGTTCGTGCGTTGGAATTGCTTGAACAAAAACATGAAGTATTAAGAACGGCGATTCTTTATAAAGGTGTTCGGGATCCTCGGCAGGCGATTGTATCCGGGCGGCCGGTTTGCGTCGAATTTCATGATCTGTCCGCGTCTTCCGATCCGGATACCGCGATCAAAGAGACCGCTGATTCCAGCTTGAACACGGGATTCGATTTGCAGGAGGATCCTCTGATTCGTATTCATCTCTTTCAGCTTCCGGACAGAAATACCGAACTTCTGATCGAAATCCATCATATTATTGTCGATGGCTGGTGTATTGGAATCTATATGCGGGATCTGATTCATTTTCTTTCCTGTATGATTGAAAAGGATTCCTTTGAGCCCCGTTTTGATCCGGAAAAATATCATTATGAGGACGCAGTTCGGAGTATTCTTGCGCGAAATCATGCTGAAGGACTTCACTATTGGCAAGATCTTCTTGCGGAATACGATTCCTGCGCGGCCGTTCCTGTTTTTCGATCGAAAAAGAACGGATCCGGCTTTTTGAAATGGACATCTTCTTTCGGTAAAGATCTTACCGATTCCCTGGTGGATCTTTGCAAACGGCTTGATATTACCTTATCGACTTTCCTGGAAACCGCGTTCGGAATCCTGCTCCAGAAATGCAATGATTTAAAAGATGTCGTTTTTGGGAAAGTTGTATCAGGCCGGAATCTGGATCTTCCCGGTTCAGAAGAAATGGTCGGGCTCTTTATCAATACAATTCCCGTAAGGGTCAAAAGAGAAAAAGGCGAGGATCTTTCTTCCTTACTTGCCCGCATGCAGAAACAATCTATTGAGAGCGGGCGTTTTGACGCCTGTTCCCTTTCGGAAATTCAGAGGAGCACGGAACTTGGAAGAGATTTGATTAAGGCTGTCTTTGCTTATGAGAATTATTATATTATTCCGAAAAATCCTGATTCTGTACTGGATCTGGTTCCATTGGGTTCCCGGGAAGAATCCGAATTCGATATCAGTTTTCGGGCTTGGAAGACAGACGAACTTCATTTTGGAATCCAGGTGAAGAAAGAAGTCTATTCGCGCGCCGATCTGGAAAAGCTGGCGCGGATCTTTCGGAATTTGCTGGACTCATTTGTCCGGAATCCAAAGATCGATCTTGATGATCTTGCTCTTGTATCCGAAGAAGAAAAAGATAAACTCCTGAAATGGGGAACCGGTGATCCCGAAAAAAGACCGTATGAGCCGCTTATTGACTGTTTTCGGAAAAATGTTTGCCGATATCCGAATAAAGAGGCGGTCGCCGCGGAAAAGGAATCGCTCTCTTATCGGAAATTGGATGAACGATCGGATCGAATTGCAAGTATTCTGATACCTGATGGAATTGGCAAAAATGCGCTTGCCGCCGTAATGCTTCCCAGAACAGCGGAATTTATCACCGCGGTTCTCGGTATCTTTAAGGCAAAAGGGGCTTATCTTCCTTTGGATATCGAATATCCGGCCGATCGGCTCCTGATGATGTTGAACGACTGCGGGGCAAAAGTTCTGATCACAACCCATGATCTCTGTTCGAAAAAATTCCGTTCGGAGGAACCTTTTGACGGTAAGGTCCTTTTCATTGAGGAAATTTTTTCGGAGATCGTTCAAAAGAATCATTCAAGAATTTCCGCAGAGCCAACGGATCCTGAATCGTTGGCCTATATGATTTATACTTCCGGATCAACAGGAAAGCCGAAAGGGGTAATGATTCGGCATCGATCCCTCATGTCCTATCTCTTTTGGAATATCGATCTTTTCCGAATTACGGAGGAGGACAATATCTGTTCTCATGCGAATTTCAGCTTTGATGCGTCGATTGACGGACTGTTTACTCCCCTGATTACGGGAGCAACGCTGCACATCATTCCTTCCGGAATGCGGCAAGATCCGGACGCGCTGGTCCAATATGCCCGGGATCATCATTTGACAGGAGGAACCTTCAGTACGCGCTTTGGAATGGAATTGATCGATCAATATGATCCGCCGTTCCGATATATCTTCCTCGGCGGAGAAAAATTGCTGCCTGTCCGGAAGACGAAGACGATGATCGTGAACGGATATGGACCTACGGAATTTACCGTTTGCTCCGATTATCATATTGTCGATCAATCGAAAGAGGAGGAGAATATCCCGATCGGACGGCCTGTTCCCGGATCCTGGTCGTATGTATTGGACAGCGCGGGAAATTTTATGCCGGAAGGCGTTCCCGGCGAATTGTGCTTGTCCGGAAATCAGATCGCGCTCGGATACTGGAATCGGCCAGAATTGACGAATGAGAAATTCGTCCGCAATCCTTATTCAACCTCAGAGGAAAATAATATTCTCTATCGGACCGGCGATCTCGTTTGCTGGAATGAAGAGGGCGAACTTGAATATATCGGCCGAATCGATAAACAGGTAAAATTGCGCGGATTCCGAATCGAACTGGAAGAGATCGAATCGATTATGAAGTCGTATTCCGATGTCCTGTCCGCGGTCGCCGGTGTTCGCCATCAGGGATCGAATTCCGTCCTTTGCGCGTGGTTTACCGCAAAGACAGCGGTTCGCACAGATGATCTTCGGTCGTATTTATCGGAAAAGCTGCCGGAATATATGGTTCCTTCCGTTTATATGCAGTTGGATAAAATGCCGTTGACGCCGAATGGAAAAGCGGATCAGAAATCTCTTCCGGATCCCGTAATCTCCGAAGCTGAGATCGTTCTTCCCAGGAACGAAGCGGAATTGCGGATCTTTGAGATCGTCAAGCGAATTATGGGAATGGATTCGTTCGGAGTGAATACGAATCTCTTCTCAATTGGATTGACGTCAATGGCCGGGATCCGATTTGCCGCCGCATTGCAAAAGGAAACTGATTTCTTTAAACGAAAAATCTCTTATGCGGATATTTTTAAATATCAGACGATAGAAAATCTTGCCGTCTTTCTTCGGGGAGAATCACTTGATCCGGTCCAGTCCGATTCCGGTGAATCGATTGCCGATTATGATTATACAAAGATCAATGCACTTTTGGCAAACAACCGACTGGATGAGCAATTCGATCCGGATGAGGTTAAAAAGGAAGATTACGGAAATATTTTATTGACAGGTTCAACCGGATTTTTGGGAGTTCATGTTCTTCACGCGTTTTTGACCCGATATTCCGGATCGGTTTATTGTCTGGTCCGCAAAGGAAAAGATTCTTCGCCGGTCCGGCGCCTTCAGAATCTGCTCTTTTATTATTTCAATACCGATTTTTCCGATCTTATCAATCGCCGGCTGCATATTGCGGAAGGGGACATTACCGATTTGGATTCCTTGATGAAAATGGATATTCCAGTATCGGCCGTGATCAATTGCGCGGCCAACGTCAAGCATTTTTCCGGAGGGGATGATATTCACCGGATCAATTGGCGCGGAGTGGAAAATTTGATTCAATGGTGCAAGCGATACCGCAAGAGATTGATTCAGATCTCGACGATCAGTATTTCCGGCGCGAGTGTCGAAAATCATCCGGATCCCAATTTGAGATTTTGCGAGTCCATGCTTTGGGCGGATCAGCTGTTGGAGAGCAAGTATCTTCACAGTAAATTCCTTGCGGAGCGATCCATTCTGGAAGAGGTTGCTTCCGGAAATCTTTCGGCAAAGATCATGAGGGCCGGGAATCTGATGCCCCGATCCAGCGATGGAGAATTTCAGGTGAATTTCAATACGAATTCTTTTGCGCGTAAATTGAAGGCGTATAAAGTTCTCGGCGGTTTTCCCGTTTCCATGCTCTCTTGGCCGATCGAATTATCTCCGATCGACGAAACCGCCCGAATCCTGTTGGCTCTGGGAACCGCTGATGATCGATACACCGTCTTTCATCTTTACAATAATCACAAAATATCGATGGGCGATATTGTCCAGGTGATGAACGACTATGGATTTCCCATTCGTATTGTAAAGGACGAGGAATATCTTGCCCTTTTAAACAGCGCGATGAAAGATGAGAAAAAGGTGCTTCATCTTTCCGGTATTGTTGCCTATCAGCGGAACGATAATGCTGTTCGAAGTATTTCCCTTCAGTCGAATTCCCAGTTTACGGAAACCATCCAATACTGTCTGCGAGAGCCTTGGAGTCAATCAACTCGGGATTATATTCGAAATATGATTACCATGCTGGACGGACTCGGTTTTTTTGAAGAATGATTTTAAATAATAGGAAAAGGAGATTGCCCGATGAACAGATCATTACTTTGTATTACCATGATTCTTGGAATCTTTTTGTTTTTACCTCCTGTTTTTGCGGAAACGGCCTGGAGGGAATATGAAAAGGAATACACTACCTATCCTTATTCCGATCCGAATCCGATTCCGAATTTCACCAAATTCTATCCCTATTTTCGCTTCGACGGCTTTTCCGGTCAAGCGCGAAAACAGGCCTGGAAGGTGATCGAGCTTTCCAATGATTTCTTGACACTGGAGATCCTTCCGGAGATCGGGGGAAAGATCTGGACCGTTAAGGAAAAATCGACCGGCCGTTCGATCGTCTATTCCAATCCGGTGATCAAGTTCCGCGATGTCGCAATGCGCGGACCCTGGACAAGCGGAGGAATCGAAGTCAATCTCGGGATTATCGGACATACGCCGAACTGTTCTTCGCCGGTCGATTATTTTGTTCGAAAGAACAAGGATCAAAGCGTGAGCTGCTTTATCGGCAATCTGGATCTGATCGCAAGGGCTCCCTGGACAGTCGAGATCAATCTGCCCGACAAGAGTTCCGTTTTTTCCATGAAGATCTGCTGGCATAATGGATCCGGACAATTTCAGCCGTATTACACGTGGACGAATATCGGCGTTCCTTCCGGCGAGGGAATCGAATGTATTGATCCGGGAACGAAATTTATCGGACATGAAGGCGATTCTCATCCCTGGTCTTTGGATCCGAAAACGGGCAAGGATCTTGCCTGGTATAAGAACAATGATTCAGGATCTTACAAGTCCTATCATCTTTTCGGAAGATTTGCCGAATTTTACGGGATCTATGATCACAAGACCGAATTTGGCGCTTCCTCTTATATTCCCGGCGATGGAAAACGGGGAAGGAAGATCTGGTTGTGGGGACTTTCCCGCGAAGGAATGATCTGGGAAGATCTTCTCACCGATCCGCCCGGTAAGCAATACATTGAAATTCAGGCGGGCCGTCTTTTCAACCAATGCCGCGGAGAGAGTCGATACACCCCTTTCAAAAATCGCGATTTTCCTCCTTATTCCACCGAGTATTGGACGGAATACTGGATGCCGGTTCTCAAGATCGGAGGATTTAATGCCGCGAGTTCTTATGGATCGATGAATGTTCGAAATGAAAACGGACGGATTCAGGTTGCCGTTTCTCCCAATCGAATGATCGAATCCGCGATTAAAATTTTTGATGGGAACGAAAAGATCTTTGAACAAAAGGTTTCCCTGATCCCATGCAAACCCTGTTTTCTCGATTGGAAGGCGAATCGGCCGATTCGGGATCTGAAAGTCTCTTTGGGCGAGGATCTGATCCTTTATACATCGGATAAGGAGAAGGAAACGACCCGGCCGGATAAAATTTTGGCCGATCCGCAGAATACGAAAAGCCCAAGTGCTCTTTATCTCCTTGGACGTGAAGCGCAAAGGGAACGCAAATTCGATGTCGGCGATCAGTATTTCCGCCAATGTATTAAAGCGGACGTTTTTTATGGAGCCGCTTACGCCGGACTTGCGGAAAACGCGAACCGGCGCGGTGATTATTCCGGCGCGATGGATCTTGCCCGAAAAGCGCTTGCGATTGATACTTATGATCCCGTCGCGAACTATCAATTCGGAATCGCCGCTTTTGCCCTGAAAAAGATGGCCGACGCGAAAGAGGCTTTTTCCCTTGCGTCTTTATCGACGGAATTTCGCGGGGCGGCCCTTACCGAATTGGCCGGTGTTTATCTCTTCGAAAAGAATTATGCGCAGGCCCGGGAAATTGCGGAAAAAGCGCTTGTTTATAATACGATCAATCCCGATGCCAACGCGATTCTGCTCGCTCTGCATCGGATCATGAACACGGATCAGGGAAAAGCGTTCGACGGGCTCTCCCAAAAACTTCTTTCTGATAATCCGCTTGCCTTTTCGGTTCGATTTGAACGCTTTTTGGCGGGAAAGGAAAATGAGAAGAATCTTTGTGATTCCGTTCGATCTGAGCTGCCGCACGAAATTTTTTTGGAAAACGCGATTCGATACGTTCGGATCGGACGATCCGGCGATGCGCTTCGAATTCTTGAGCTTGCTCTGAAAAAATCGGGCATTGTCGAATCGGAGATCCGATATTGGATCGCGTATCTGCGGAAAGATCCCGCTGAACTGAGCAAGGCGGAAAACGCGTCTTTGGGTTTTGCCTTTCCTTTTCGTGCGGAATCGATCCCCGTTTTTCGATGGGCGTATGAAAACGGAAAGAGCTGGAAAAACGGATATCTTTTCGCCGTTCTTCTTTCTTTCCTCGGCGATCGGGCAAAGGGAATGAAAATTCTCGATCAATACGGGAAGGAGCCCGACTATCCTCCCTTTTATGTATTTCGGGGATCGCTCAATGAAAAATCGCGTCTGAACGATTATCGGCGCGCCCATGAACTTGATCCCGGTTCACCGCGGTATGCGGTTCCTTATATTGATGAACTGATCATGCAGGAAAAGAATAAAGAGGCATTAATTCTTGCAGAAAAATATGTCAAAAAATTTCCCGGCGATACTCGATTGATCCTTTTATATGCGCGGTCGCTTCTTTTATCGGATCAATATGAAAACGCGCATCGCTTTTTGAGGTCGGCCCTTTTTCTTCCGAACGAAGGAAGTCTTAAAGGCCGCGATCTTTATCGGGAAGCTGCTCTCATGTCCGCTTGGAATTATTATCGGAAAAATCAGTTTGATCAGGCGATAAAAATGATCGATGAAGCGCGCGAATGGCCCGAGAATCTGGGAGCAGGCAAGCCGTATCCGAATCTTTGCGATGAACGGCTCGAAGACTGGATCGCCTATCGGTGCGAAAAAGCCCGGGGAAATCAAGTTGCTCAAAAGCGATATCTCGACGCGATTCTTCAGCCTGCGGATGAGGAGAGAGAAGCGCTTTATCAAAAAAATCCCTGCAATGAATATTTGAAAGATCTCGCGCTTAAAGCGTCCGGCAGGAAAAAGGAGATTGTGATTCCCGATTTTTCTCCGGACGATGCGGTCGGACGAATTTTAAAACGGATTCAATAATTCCGTTTTTATTGACGCCGCGATCGGAATAAGATATAATTTTACTGTCCGGTGCCTGTTGAAAAAAACGGACAGAAAAACATTCACCAGTCGAATTGCAGAAAAAAGAGATCATAAAGGACCGTTTATGAAAAAATCGCTTAAGAGGGTATCAGAAGAATCGGAGGTGTTGGGATTGATGTCCTGTCGTTTGTATATTCCGGACAACGATCTTTTCCTTTCCTCCGCTTCCTCTTTTATCAAAGATATTGCGATCGAAAGCGGAATGAATCCCAAAAACGGGGTTAATCTTCAGTTTGCGCTGGAAGATCTTGTCAAATTGATCTTTGTTTACCTTCACGACAGCGATCCGGAAGAGCAAGATCTTGCGGAGTTGACGATCACTGTGCTGGAGACGGGCATTGAAGTCCGGATCTATACGCGCCGCGGGTTTCCTGTTGAGCTGGGAGAACTTCCTTCCGTTTCTCCTCAGCAGATCCTCGACGCAAACTATAAGCCTCCTTCCCGGCTCGACGATCGGGATCGGTCTTATGATGGATTCGGTATTTACTGGATTCGGAGAATGGTGGATGAATTCGATCTCAATTATGTTTCCCGCGGAGGATATGAATTCCGGATCGTCAAATATTTCGATCCCGCCGTCGATCGCCCATCCGTGAAAGGAACGAAAAAATCGGAAAAACGGATTCCTGCGGCGAAAAATCTGGAAAATATTCCGATCACCATTCGAAGGATGGAAGAAAAAGACGCGATTAATGTCGTTCGCGGGGTCTTTGAAACTTACGGATACGATATGTTTGAATATATTCCGACCGAACCGAAAAAATTGATCGAATGGAATCGGAGCGGAAAATACTTCTCCTATGTTTATGAAACGTCCCGGGATGGAATTATCGGACATGTTGCCGTGAAGACGCTTCCGGAAGATCCGAAGATCGGCGAGATCTGCAACGCGTTTATGCGTCCCCGTTTTCGTGGAAATGTCCATGCGCAGGAGGCTGCGAAATTGATCTATTTTCAGCCGCACGTGAAGAATCTTGCCGCCTGCTTTACCCAAGCACTTACCATTCATTATTTTACCCAGATGTCGGCCCGAATGGAAGGAATGATCGCCGTCTATTTTGCTTTCGATAAATTCAAAATGTCCCTTAAAAAAACACATCGGAGCGCGCCGGAAGTGGAAACGCTTGTTGGAATGTTCCGATTTTCCGTCTTTAATGAACGCCGGATGTATGTCTCTTTAAAATATCAGAAAATTGTTAAGTCTCTTTACAAACGGCTGGGGATCAAAACCGTATTAACGGCGGGATCTGCGGAAAATATCCGCGATGAGGGAAAAACGGTCTTTCGGACAGAGGAGGAATCGAAAGCTTCGCGTACTGTTTATATCGACGATATCGGAACGGACATTGAAAAACGCCTGAAGGATCTGCTTTTTTCGATTAAGAAGAAAGGGATTTCCGTTTTGGCCTTATTTATTCCGACGGATCTTGCCTGGTCTGTTCTCGCGATGGATTCCGCAGATCGGCTGGGAATGATCTTTTCGGGGATCTTTCCCGCCGGAGATTATCTCGTCTTTCATTACTTCAACGGAATCGCGCTCGACTTCGACGCAATTCGACTCATCCCGGACAACGGACAGGATCTTTTGGAAATCATCCAAAAGGAGTATGAACAGAAAATCTTTTGAGGAGTGAGGAGTGGTGCGCGGATTCAGACGGCGAATCTGCCCGGAGGACCGATGTCTTTTTCGCCTGTGCTGCGTAAAATCCTTTTCGTTTTCAGGTTAAACAACGTTATTAAATTACCCATTTTAATATTGTGTTCCTTTTTCTCCTCTTCTTGCGGAAAAAAAAGGTGCTTTTTGCGGAAAAAAGAGATTGACTTTTTTGGCGGCTTTTTGTATTATATATAGTGCAGGGGGGATCATGTCTTGGTGTGTTCTTTTTTTAGTGTATGGAATCTTTTTCGCCGTTTTCAAATTGAATGAGGAGAAAGCAAATGATGATGGATACTGGAATTTTCGGAAAGAAAAGAGGGTTTACCCTGGTGGAATTACTGGTCGTGATCGCGATCATCGGGATTTTAATAGGTCTTCTCTTGCCGGCAGTTCAGGCGGCTCGGGAAGCGGCCCGGCGAATGGAATGCACCAATAAAATGAAGCAGGTCGGAATTGCTTTGCACAATTATCATGATGTCAACGATGCTTTTCCGTGTCGATTGGTTACCTCGTATTTCCGCTATCAGGATAGTGCACCGGATACCCAATTCAACGCGCTTTTTTATATGCTTCCCTATATGGAGCAGGGGCCGGTCTACACGTCGATCTTGACGAAGATCAAAGCAAAAGAAGCGGCAGGATCTTCCGCGCAACCGGATTCGGCCTCTATTTCCGATTTTTCGACAGTGGTGATTCCGACTTATTCCTGTCCTTCGGATGGAAGAGCCTTGGAAATACGGGAAGGATTTCCCGGTTTTGCATCCTCCGGATCGAATATTGTGATGTGTCTTGCCGATCTCGTAATGCACACGGCAACAGCGAACATGAAGCTGTATTCAGGAACGGATACCCCTTCGGAAGGACAAATGCGGGATCGGGGACTTTTCTCCGGCGCCTGTGTCTGGAAAGGGATCTCTTCGATTACCGACGGTCTTTCCAATACTCTTGCGTTCAGCGAAGCGGTTTGCACGCCGGATCCTTGGCATGAAGCGGGGCGGCATCCGCGTGATGTAAGGGGAGGATTGGCCCTGGTTCCGGAAATTTTCGTATCTTACACAGTTTTGAGTCCGAAAAAGTGTCTGGATGCCCGGGACACGGCGGAGCCCAAGCTGCTGAAGTCCTCACTCATCATCCGATCGATGCGCGGGGCGCGCTGGGCCGACGGCTTTTCCGCTGTTTCCGGATTTAATACGGTAATCCCGCCGAATTCCCCGACTTGTACGCGAGGGCATTGGCGATGGTGGGGGATCTATCCGCCGTCGAGCAATCATTCCGGCGGGGTCAATGCCGCAATGGCCGACGGATCTGTCCGTTTTCTTTCCGATACGATCGACTGCGGCGATCTTTCGGTCAATTCTCCTTCAGAGCATATTTATCTCAGCGGCCAAAGTCCTTTCGGTATCTTCGGCGC
>JAUNSU010000022.1:0-1626 GCA_030539035.1 Planctomycetia bacterium | reverse complement strand
TGGGATCCGCTCAAGGAGGAGAATCAAAGAGTTTGTAAAATTTTCCTGTTCCCTGGAATTAATCAAAAACGATTATTGAGTTAAATTATGCAAAAATTTTTCTTTGCGTTTTCTTTCCTTGCGATTCTTTCCGTGATCTCCGGATGTTCCGGAGAAAAACGGCCGGACGGAATGCCCAAATTATATCCTTGCCGAATTACGATTCTTCAGGAGGGCAAACCTCTTGCGAACGCAACGGTTGATCTCGTTTCGAAAAACGGATCGTTCAAATGGTCAATCATGGGAACAACCGATGCAAACGGACTCGCGGAACTTCGGACGCACAGTCTTTATAAGGGGGTTCCCTCGGGAACCTTTTCCGTTGCCGTTGAAAAAAGAGAGCCGGAATCTGATCCGAAAAAATTGGAAAACCTCCCTCCCGAACAAAGAAATAAACCGATCAAGATCTTTTCTTATGTCGATGCGAAATACACTTCCAGCGATACCTCTCCGTTGGAGATGACTGTCGAAAAGTCGCCTGTTTCCAAGGAATTCGATCTTGGAAAACCGGTGCGGAAACACGTCGATACACTCGGAAAAATCTGATAATCAAATAAACCTTTATTTCTGATCATGGAGTTTTTTATGAACAATTCGGCGCTTTTTAAGATCGGATACGGCCTTTATGTTCTTTCTTCCCGGGAAGGGGACCGCGATAATGCCTGTATTGTCAATACGGTTGCGCAGGTAACGGCAGCGCCTTGCCGGATCACGGTTGCCGTGAACAAGCAGAACTTTACGCATGATATGATCATGCGGTCGCGTCTTTTCAATGCATCGGTTCTTACAGAGGAGACGCCGTTTGATATATTTCGCCAATACGGATATCAGAGCGGAAAGGATACGGATAAGTTCCAGGGACAGAAATTTGCCCGATCGGAAAACGGATTGATTTATTTGCCGGATGTCTCCAATGCCTGGATCAGCGGCAAGGTTTCTGATGTAATTGATCTCGGAACTCACTCCCTCTTTTTGGCGGATCTTACGGACGCGGAAGTGCTTTCGGAGGTCCCTTCGGTTACCTATGATTATTATCAGAAGAAGATCAAGCCGGCGCCGCCAGCGCAGAAGGGGAAGGGCTGGCGCTGTCGGATCTGCGGATATGTTTATGAAGGAGAGGTCCTTCCGCCGGATTATGTCTGTCCGATCTGCAAACACGGCGCCGCCGATTTTGAACGAATTGATTGATCATTAACAATGATCCGCGATTGTTTCTTTGTGCGTTTTTTTACCGGCGTCGATCCTGTTGAATTCAAAAAAATTGTGTTTTTTGGAAAAACGGACATATTATTGGATGTATTCCCTAATTCCGGTCGCTTCGCTCCCTTCATTACGGGCTTGCGATCGGTTGTCGGACACCGCTCCCGTGTTCGGGTTCGAACCCTTTTCTGTGTTCACATCTCTCGGGGCGGCAGCGCCGCCGCTCTTCGCGATAGACGTGGAGTTTATAAAAAACACAATCTCCCATTAACCCGGGGAAGCAGAGAAAAACATCGATACGAGAACACGGTTGGAATCCAAGCGCTGGGATCGTGCCCGGGAGCGTATGGGATATGGTTGTTCATTGGGAAGACAGGAGGTGAAAAT
>JAUNSU010000236.1 GCA_030539035.1 Planctomycetia bacterium | reverse complement strand
TTGATCATCACGCTTACAAGGATATTACTCCCCGGGGATTCTGTCAGGGAGGCCGCGGTGCTTTTACAGTTACCTCAAGCTTTCCGGGCACAATGTTTATTTCCCTTTCCGCGTTGACCGACGGAACATCCAATACGGTCGCGATCGGTGAATGTGTTACTATGCCCAGTGCGAGCTCGAACAAGATCAAGGGAGGAATTTATACCGGTACCGCCTTTTCAACATCCCCATCGGCCTGTAATGGATACCGAAGTTCGTCAGATCCCTCTGTATTTACGACCACGACCTCGGTTTCCTCGACCGGAAGAGGAAGTAATTACGCTTACGGCGGGAACGATTACACTTATTTCAATACGATCTTGCCGCCGAATTCTCCTTCATGTCAGTATCAGGTAAATTCCTCTTCAAGACCGGCCTGTTATTCTTTGTCGAGTTTTCACAGCGGGGGAGCAAACGTTGTTCTTGCGGACGGAGCGGTTCAGTTTATTTCGGAGACGATCGACTGCGGTGATCTTACCTATTCAACCGATATTACAACCGGCCAGAGCCCATACGGCGTTTGGGGCGCGATGGGATCCATCTGCGGCGGGGAATCAAAGTCTCTGTAAACCAATAAATAAAAATCGTTGTGATTTTAAACCGCAGATATATGCAGAGGGAGGCGTTGAAACCACGGATGAACACGGATATACACGGATGGGGATTTTTACTTAACTCGGTTGGAACTGCCGAAAATCAGCGCCCCGAAGGGGCAGTGCCTTCCAGCCCGGGGCAGAGCACAAACATGAAATGTTTGTGCGGCACCCCGGGTCAACGGACCACCAAAAAGCAGCGCGCTGTAAGCGCAGTGCAAAAAGAACAAGGACGTGTGCCTCGCAATCGTCCGCAAGCCCGTAATGGAGTTCGCGAAAGCGAACGGAATTAGGGAAATTATCAAGAGTAATCGTGATTAGCGGTGGAGGCAACCTGGGACCGCAGGCTTCCAGCCTGCATCCTGTCCCTGCGGCAACGCCGCTCTGTGATGGGGATAAAATCTCTAAAAAAGATGCTCTCCCATTAGCCCGGGGAAGTGGTGAAAAACGTTGATACCGTGTGCGGTTTGAATCCGAGCGCTGGGACGGTGCGGCTCGCCCACCCGGCGGCAAAGCCGCCGTTCTGTAAAAGAGTAAAAATCTCTAAAAAACGTTGTGATTCGATTAAGGGTTGAAGCACGATTCTCCGGTCAATGTTGATTCCCTAATTCCGTTCATTACGGCCTTGCGGTCGGCAACGTGGACGTTGCATCCAGTTCGCGCTTCCGCGCGGTTGCCGAAGCACCGCTCCCGTTGGTCGCTTTCTTCATGGGCAGTATCCCCGGGGTACCGTTTATTGGCAGTTCCAACCGTACGGTCTTTCGGTATTGCACTCGAATCCTACGGGCTGGAAGGCACTGCACCTTCGGTGCGCTGATTATTGGATGTTCCAATCGGGTGAAGTAGTATGTTTGTGATTCGAACTCTTCTCAAGGATCTTTGTTTTACCCTTTTTTATTGTGCCGCATCTTCGATGCTGGTCTTTCGGCCAAATACCAATAAGGATCGAACCACGACCTCCCGGGTAATGTTGATTCCCTAATTCCGTCCATTACGGGCTTGCGGTCGATTGCCGTACACCGGCAGATTTTTCCAATAATACCTCTTCGCAAATCTGTGGTTTAAAAAACACTGGGACTTTTGAGACGACTGGGACTGTTGGGACTGTCTTTCCAATGTTAAAAAAATGAACAAAACACACAAATAAAAAATGCCTTATTCCTTTACAGTGCACAAAATTCTGCGATCAGAATTATTCTTCGTTTTTGTCGATGAGGAAAATTTCTCCGCTCTCAAAATCGATTTCATACATTTTGTTTTTTTCAACGGCCATCCGTAAGCAGATCCTTTCTCGTCCCGTTCGGCCGGAGTAACTTTACCTTTTGTCAAGTAATACGTTTATTGGAATAGTTGCAAATAGACAATCAATTATTATGGTTAAAAAACGTGGGATTCATACTTCTTCTGCGACTTTCATCTATTTGGTTTTCTATTTTTCGTTGATTCCTTTGCATTCTTTCATAATGATTTATAGAACCAACACCATATCCATGATCCAACGCATGTACCCTTGCCCTGAAATCCTGTAAGTCGCGATTTAAACG
>JAUNSU010000148.1 GCA_030539035.1 Planctomycetia bacterium | reverse complement strand
TTCCTGAACCAAGACTGTTTGATATTCGCGATCCCGACGATTACATGGTTTTGTATAGCGCATACTTGGTGAAGCAGATGTATTGGTTTCGGGCGATAAAGACTTTTTGAATCTCTCTGTTGAAACGCCCGAAATATGTACACCGCGAGACTTCATGTTCAAATATCTGTCGAATTCTACGGGCTGAAAGGCACTGTTCGGGGCGCTATTTATCGACCATTCCAAACAAAGTTAATTAATATAGTTTTTTGTGAATCCCGGCGGCGAAGCCGCCGCTCTGTGATAGACGGGGAGTTTATAAAAAACGCAAACACCCATTAAACCGGGGAAGCAGAAAAAAACAAAGATACCGAACACGGCGGGAGCCCGAGCGCTGGGAGGGTACCCGTCCCGGGCACCCTCCCAGCGCTCGGGCTCCTACCGTGTTCCAAATTGAACCCTTCTCTGCTTCCCCGGTCTTCTCAAAAATCATCGGCTTTTCAATAGCCCATCCGTGGTTATCCGTGTCCATCCGTGGTTTCAAAAAAGATACTGGGACGACTGGGACAGCTGGGACCACCGAATCCGTGGTTTAAATCTCTACGGTTTAAAATATTTCACTCCGTACGGGCAGAGAGAGAGATCCCGAAAACAGTCAATCCGATTGCCGTCCAGATCAGAACATCGGACGGTTCCTGATAAAAGATCATTCCGAGTACAGCGCCCAGGACCAGTTGAAGAACAGAAAAAACCGCGACCTTGCCCGCCGTTGCGTATCGAAAGGCAAGGCTTTTCAACCAGATCGCAAAAAAACTGGCCGTTCCCGCCAAAAGAACTATCGTCCACGCAGGATCCGGAACATCGATCATTCCCGAAAATCCTTTTTGCGTCCAAAGTACAATTCCACCGGACAGGGATCCGTATCCGCAAACAATCGCTGTAATCAGAAAAATGGAAACAGACCCCTCCCTGTTTTCACTCTTGAGATCGGTTTTAGACCCGTCAATGTCCGTATCGACCGCGGTCTTTTTCCGCCGGAGAATTCCGCGCATGAGTATGGAATAAAGAGCGTATCCGATTCCGGCAAGAGCCGCCCAGAAAAAACCGATCAGGAATATTCGATTCCGATCTCCGATTTCAAAGGAAAAAGAATTCGGGCCCCGGACAACTCCCAATTGTCCGAACGCGAGCAGAAAAAGGGAAAAAACGAGAACGATCATGGAGATCCAGCGGTATTTGCCCGGCCGTTCATGAAGAAAGATCGCGGCTAAAAGAATCGAACCAAGAATCGTAAAGGTTCGAATCACCGGATTGGCAAGAACAATTCCGATCAATCCATACGAGGTGATCAGGGATCGAAGACCGACCGTTTCTCCCAGAAAAGCGATTGCGAAAATCGCCGCGAGGATTTTAAAAGGAGGAAAGATCCGTTCCTCCTTTCGACTGGCGCAAAGAACCGCGATCGAAGCAAGCGCAACGATCAGCTCTTTAATCATCAGAGTCCAATCGGCCGAAACCTGATGAACCGTCAATCCGCGCAGAAAGAAACTCGACAGCCCGAACATGGTATCCGCCGCAATGCAAAAAAAGGTCCCTTTGCGCATCAGGGAAGCCGATTCATCCGTTTTCTTCATCATCTCGATCTCTGGAATCTCCTGTTCTTAAATTGTAAACGAAAACCGTATTTTACCGGAAAACCTCTCTGTTTTCAAGGAGATCGAAAATCTTCCGTTCAAGCCCCCCCTTTTCTTTTCCCTGCGGATCTTTTCTTCGATTGAACAAATTTCTCTGGTAAATGAAGAAATTTCTTAATTGACAAGAGGGGATTCACGGAATTATAATGGAAAGAAGAATGGAGAACGAAGAGATCGATTCCGTTTCCGATTCGCCGGAACGGGAAACGGATCGTTCCCATTTGTTTTTTGTTGTTGTCAATGATTTGGTTCAGAAACTTTTATTTTGAAAAGGAGCGGCTCATGAATATCGTAAAGATCCCTGCGAACGAGTATAAGGAACGGATTGCCAAGGCGGCGAAAAAAGTCGCGGAGATGGGGTTGGACGTGCTGGTTGTCAATTCGACAGAGGCGGATTTCGCGAATGTCCGGTATTTCAGCGGTTTTTGGCCGCTGTTTGAACGGGCCGGAGTCGCCATTTCGGCAACAGGCGAAGCCGCTCTGATGGTGGGGATCGAGAGCAAGATCTTCGCGGCCGACTTTGGCCATTTGGACAAGATCTTCGTTCTTCTAGAGTACCGGGAATCGGCGGATCCGTCTGCTCCGGAAGCGAAAATAGAGACCTATCGGGACGTTTTCGACGCGCTTGGCGTCAAAGGGGACAAGATCCGGATCGGCGTTGCCAGTTGGCTGGACACCACTCTTGTAATGATGGACGGTCTGAAAGCGGCTTATCCGCAGGCGGAAATCGTACGGGCCGATCAGATCATGGTCGATCTTCGCAAGATCAAATCCGCGAATGAAATCGCCTGTATCCGGCATGGTTTTTCCATTGTGGAATACGCGACGGAAGAAGTCCTTAAAGCCTTGAAGCCGGGCGTTACCGAATGCCAAATGGTCGGAATCGCACAACGGGCCATCTATGAAAAGGGAGCGGAATACGAAGGACTTCCGATGTATGTGTTCAGCGAGAAATCGACGAGCCATGCGATTTCCCGATCGCGTCCGGATCGGATCATTGGGAAAAACGACATGGTGCAGTTGAATCTTTCGGCCCGGGTCGACGGATACTCCCCCAGCGTTGGGATTCCCGTCTGCATGGGAAAATTGACACCGGAACGGCGCGCCTATGTCGAATTCGGAAAAGAAGCCCACTTCTGGACCCAGGATCAGATCAAGGCCGGAGTGATCGCTTCCGATATCGCGAAAGCGTTTTACAAGATGTATATCGATACAGGACATAAAGAAAACTATGTATACGGCCCTTGCCATGGGACAGGAATGATCGAAGTAGAAGCTCCGTGGATGGAAACGACCTCGGATTATCCGCTCGAAGCCAACATGACCTTCCAGATCGATACATTTCTCAGTGCTCCCGACTTCGGTCTGCGTTGGGAAAAAGGGATCGCGGTTACCGAAGACGGGTGCGACCCATTATGTCAATCCATTGGGAAGATTTACGAACTCGGATTCTGATCATACTGTAAACAGATTTTTGTTTGGAACCACGGATAAAATCCATATAAGATTCGGAACTGATATTTTTTGATAAAAACGTGTTTTTACCAAAAAAGTATCCGTGAAAATCCGTGGTTTCAAAATCGTTTATTGACAGTTTGAGTATTTACAAAAGACGTAAAGATTAAAGATTTATACAAAAGGAAAAGGGCGATGTCTCAATTATTCGGCGCTTTGCTGCTTTGGCTCGGAGGTCTTTCTTCCGCGAGTTTTTATGCTCCTGTTCATCGAGTCAAGCAATGGGCCTGGGCGACCTACTGGATCACACTCGGATTTGCCGCCTGGATTATCATGCCGATCGTCGGCGGGCTCCTCGTTACCAACGACCTTTTCCATGTTCTTTCAACGAGTCCAACGCAAGCGCGTCTGCTTGCTTATCTGTTCGGAGTGCTTTGGGGATTCGGGGGACTGATGGCGGCGCTTGCCCTCCGCTATCTCGGACTCGGATTGGGTAATTCCATCGCGCTGGGGGTCTGCGCTATTGTCGGAACATTGGTTCCCGCCGCAATGGAACATAAAATGAACCTCCTCATCTCCTCTCTTTCCGGACAGGTGATTCTGCTCGGACTGTTTGTCTGTCTGATCGGAATCGTTTTTTGCGGATGGGCCGGATATCTCAAGGAAAAGAGCATTGCGAAAACCGCCGGCGACTCTCCCGACAGTGAGTTCGCGTTCGGAAAAGGACTCCTTGTCGGAATCGGCGGCGGAATCATGAGTGCGTTTATGGCCATCTCATTCACTTTCGGAAAGCCGATCGC
The DNA here is from genome assembly GCA_030539035.1 of Planctomycetia bacterium. GTDB lineage: Bacteria > Planctomycetota > Planctomycetia > Pirellulales > Thermoguttaceae > JAUNBG01. Next base: position 4,648 of record JAUNSU010000148.1, on the reverse strand, counting down.
CGACGCGTCTCTTCAGGCGGGAACGCAGGAGGTATTCAAGAATATTCCGATTCTGGTCTTCTCGCTCGCCGGCGGATTTACCACCAACTTCCTCTACACCATGATCCTGAACATTCGGGACAAGCGACTGGGAGACTGGAATCTTGCCGATCGAAAGGTTCTCATGATCAATCTCTTTTGGGCTCTGGTCAGCGGGATTATGTGGTATGGTCAATATTTCTTCTACGGAATGGGAGAAACCCAGATGGGCGAATACAAATTCGCAAGCTGGAGTATTTTTATGGCCTCTATTGTAATCTGCGCCAACCTTTGGGGAATCGCTCTGAAAGAGTGGAAAGACGCAAGCACAAAAACAAAAGTCGTCCTTTGGATCGGAATTCTGATTCTGATCCTCTCCATTTGCCTTGTCGGCTTGGGAAATTATCTCGATACGGCAAAATAAATGGATTCCGTGTGAACATCAGTACTCATACTGTAAAAATATTTTTTGTTTGGAACCACGGATGACACGGATAAACACGGATGAAATCATTATAAGATTCGGGGCTGATATTTTTGATGAAAACATGTTTTTACCAAAAAACATATCCGTAAAAATCCGTGAAATCCGTGGTTTCAAAATCGGTTATTTACAGTTTGAGTTCAGTAATCAAATTTTTGAAAGATCATCATTATAAAAAGGAGAATGAAATGCGATATGAACTTATGTTCCCTCATCAGATTCGGGAAGCGATTGACAAGAATACCCCGGTTGCGATTGCGATTGGCGTGATCGAATATCACAGTGAACATTTAACGCCGGGCGTTGATACGCTTCTTCCCCAACGGGCACTGGAAACGCTTGAAAAGGAGCAGCCGCTTGTGATCCTTCCTCCTTATTTTTACGGAGCGGGAACATACGCTGTTGCGCCGCCGGAACGGAATGGCGGAATGCACGTCGATTCCTCGGTTCTTTTGCAATTCGGACGGCAATTGTTCTATAATCTGCTTCGAATCGGATTTCGGAACATCTACGCGTTTGTTCATCATCAAAGCGAGAATTTCGCGAACGGAATGCCGACCGATCTTGCCTTTAAACTGGCCGCACGGCAGGAGATCTTCGCTTATATTGAAAAGCAAAGAGGCGACGGCTGGTGGGGCGACAACGCGTCGGCCGACTATTACGAAGCTCATGCGACGGGCGATGATCCGTTCAGCTGGATCCATATTCTTCCGTTCATGAGTGCGGAAGCCCAGGCGAAATGGCCGATTGATCACGCCGGAATTCAGGAAACCTCGCTCATGATGGCTTTTTGCCCGGAAGGGGTCGATATGTCCCTGTATAATCCCGCGAAATGGTATTCCGAAACCGCGAAAGACGCATCACTCGAATACGGAAATAAAGCAAAAGAGGTAATCCTCGCCGATATGCGAAAGGCAATGTTCAAATGACCGGAGAACGACTTCTGGAGCTGCTTGCGGAAACGGTCCGCCGATCCGTTCTGATCGGATCATTGGAGAACGGGATCATCGCCGGACTGGATCTTGAAGGACGCCTGTTTGCCGTTCATAAGAATAAGGTTCTTAATCGGGTCCTTCCTTCCTCGATCTATGGACGCTGTTCCCGCGCCGCGTTTTTAAATCCCGGCGGGGACGCGCTTTGGCCCGCCCCGGAAGGAACCTACTTCGGATATGAATATTCCACCGGCAGCTGGCGCGTTCCTCCCGCAATTACCGGTGCCGATTGGCAAATCGATTCAACATCGGAAGATGATTCCAATCTGTCTTCCCCGGATCCGGATACGCGAACACTTTGTGCGGAGATCGATCTTGTCAACAATCGCGGGATTGGAATTCCCTGTCTGTTCCGGAGAAAGATCTGTATTGAAAATCCTTCCGCTTCCGGGTTCACTCAAAAAGTGATTGAATCGATCGAATATATCGGATCCCGAACGATCGAAGAAGGAGAATTCCTTCTCGCTCCCTGGTCGCTTTGTCAATTTGATATCGAACCGGAATCGGAAATTCGCTTTCCGCTTCCAAAGGAAAATGATCTTTGGGATCTCTATGCATCGAGTGAAAAACAGCGGCGGCGGGAAAGGGAATTATGCATCGTCGATCCGCAGACACCGCAGCGCTTTCAGCTGGGATTGGGGGCCTCCGTTCCCTGGATCGAATACCGATGCGGATCCCGATTCAAGGTCCGCCGCTCCGTTTTGGATCTTTCCTCCGATCCCCGTCTGATCGATATTGCCGACTCGGATCCCGGCGAACTTCCCTCTTCGGCCGGGACAAAATTGAGCTGCTATTGCGATCCGTCCGGATTTATGGAGATCGAAGGCTGCGGATCCAGTCCGAAAAAACTGGTTCCGGGAACCATTGCCTCCGTTTGTATTACCACGGAATACACGATCCTTTGAAAAGAGGAATGATTGAACTCAACGATAAATGATCAAGGAGAAATTGATGAACAAACACGATCCGGCCAACCGTATCCATACGATTTTAAGCAATGCGCCATTTCACAGGATCTTTCGGTCCGGGATTCCGTTTGTTCTTTTGATTTTTCTTTTCGGGACAAGTTCGATATTTGCGCAGGTACTCAAATACAATGAGAAGGGAGGAATTGATGTCTCCGCCCTTCCCGCGCAGCCGTCGATGAACTGGCCCTTTCTGGAAGATCTGAAAAAACCGATGTGGTCGGATCATCACTGGAAAGCGAGGAAAGGATCGGCGGACGAAGCGGATCTTTCCTCCGGTGTTTCTCTCGTTTTTGATTTTCCAGATCCCGAAGATCTCCTCGATACCGCGGAAAACAATCTGAAATGCTTTCTGGACGCGGGCCGGATTCCGCAATCGGAAAAGGGATACCGGATCCAAACTGCAAAGATCCCCGGATATATTCCGGAACAGTTTACTCTGGAGGTTAAGAAAGAGGGCTGCCGCATTCTCGCGTCGGATACCGAAGGGATCCGGCGCGGTCTGTTCTTTCTTGAAGATCAAATGCTCCGGGCGGACGGACCATTTTTGAAGATCGGGACCTTCGACCGCAAGCCGTTCGTAAAGCGCCGGATCAATCGCTGTTTCTTCGCTCCGATCAATCGGGCAGGCAATCATCCCGGAATGTCGCCGGACGAACTGATCAATGATATCGACTACTATCCGGAAAATTATCTGGATCGAATCGCCTATGAAGGAGTGAACGGCCTTTGGATCGCGATCAGCGGATTAAATCAACGGGGAACGGAAGCGGGGATCAGTGATTTGGTAAAAACATCAATTACCCCCAACGCGGCTCCGGATGGTCCTCAACGGCTGGCGAAATTAAAGAAGACGGTTGCCCGCTGCAAGCGATACGGAATTCGCGTCTATATTTTTACGATCGAACCGGCCATTACAATCGCGCCGGACGATCCGATTTTGAAGAAATATCCCGACTGCATCGGATTTGCGCCGGGCCGGCGTCTTTGCGCAAGTTCCGAGCCGGGCCAGATCTATCTGTATGAAGCCTTTTACAATCTATTCAAGGAGATCCCCGATCTGGGCGGATTGATCAATATCTCCCATGGAGAACGGTATTCAACCTGTTTAAGTTCTCTTCCGGCAACAGGAGGAGGAAAGATCAACTGTCCCCGATGTTCCAAAAAAGAACCCTGGAGGATCTTTGCGGAAGCGGTATCGGCAATGGAAAAAGGAATGCACGCGGCGGCTCCGAACGCGGAACTGATCGCATGGATCTATCAGCCGCAGCCGCAAGCGCAATCGAAAGATACTCCATTGGATATCGCGCCCTGGACCTATGAACTCGCAAAGCATGTTCCCAAGGGAGTGATTCTGCAATCGAATTATGAATCGGGAGTGGAGAAGACGGTCTTTGGAAAAAAGCTGGTCGGAGGCGATTACTGGCTTCCGATTCCCGGGCCGAGTCCGCGGTTTGAACAATTTGCGAAAGATGCCCGGGAACATCAAACGCCCATGAGCGCAAAAATCCAGACAGGGGGCTGCCATTCAATCGCAACCACGCCGTTTGTTCCTGTTCCTTCCCTTCTTTATCAGAAATTCGAGGGGATGCGGCGCCTTGGAGTCGAATACGTAATGCTCAACTGGTATTTCGGGGCCGCTCCGAGTATGATGCACAAAGCGGCCGGACGCCTTTCTTTTGAACCGTTCCCGCAAAGTGAAAAAGAATTTCTCAAGGATCTCGCGGCGATTGAATGGAAAAAAGAAGACCGCGCGAAAGTTGCCGCCGCCTGGGATCTTCTCGGATCCGCCTTTTCCCATTATCCGCTTTCCAATCTCGCGCAATATTACGGACCGATGAATTGGGGAATTGTATGGCCGCTGATTCTGGAGCCGAGAGTGCTCCCCCTCTCCCCCACATGGAGGCTTGCGAACTTTATTACAGATTCCGCGGGCAAGCCGGTTTATACTCCCTGGGCTCCTTCCGGGGATCGGATCGGCGAGAGTTTTCCGAATCTTCTTTCTCTGGATAATATGATCGCGCTCCATACAAAGATGAATGAGGAATGGTCAAAAGGAACCGCTCTCTTTGAGGAGATCGAAGATCATTATAAAGATTTCCCTGAACGGATCACGGATATTGAAGTCGTAAAAGCGCTTGCCGTTCATTTTCAAAATTCACTGGATATTTACCGATTTTATGATCTTC
>JAUNSU010000147.1:6858-8741 GCA_030539035.1 Planctomycetia bacterium | reverse complement strand
AAACAGACCCTTCCCCATATCAAGCCGCTTCTCGGATGGTATGATGAAAGTAATCCCGAAGTGATCGACTGGCAAATCAAATGGGCTGTTGAACATGGAATCTCCACTTTCTATGTTGACTGGTATTGGAATCAGGGCGTTCGGCGTCTTGATCATTGGGTTAAAGCCTTTTATAAAGCGAAGTACCGCTCTTATCTGAAATGGTGTTTGATGTGGGCAAATCATAATCCGCCGGGCGCGCACTCCACTGAAGATACGATTCGCGTTACCAAGTTCTGGATCGACAATTATTTTAAGACCCCGGAATATTATTGCGTCGACGGCTGTCCGGTCGTTCAGATCTGGACCTGGTTTAATATCGACCGCGATTTTATCGAAGAGGCAAGGCAAAAGGGAGAAATCCTCCAGAAGGGCGAAGGGGTAAAACGCGCGTTGGATCTGATCCGGAAACAGGTTCGCGCCGCCGGATTCAAAGGAGTCTATTTCGTCGCGATGAATCCTCCTCATCGTTTTCTCGATCTCGTGAAAAAAGTCGGTTTCAATGAAACCGGAACTTACGGGTATCAGGGCGGATCGATCTTTTCCCGTCTTTCGAAAGAAGAGAAAGAATCCGTTCTGAAAAAATACGGAACAAAGGATCATACTCCCTATCATTACGCGGTGGAAACCGTCTATTCCGTTTGGGAAGAACGGATGAAAGCCTGTTCCGATCTTCCGGCGATGGTCTTTATTCCAACCGGATACGATGATCGGCCCCGTTGCTTCAGTGAATCGGTAATTACCGTCGGACGAACTCCGGATCTCTTTCGGGAGGCTTGTCAAAAAGCAAAAGATTTTTGCCGAAAATACAATATCAAACGTGTTGTTCTCGATCCGGTGAATGAATGGCAGGAAGGAAGTATTCTGGAACCGAACGAGGATTACGGATTCGGCTATTACAACGCTTTCCGCGATGTTTTTTGCCAAAAACCGAAAGAAGGATGGCCCGCCGATCTTACTCCGAAAGAATGCGGACTCGGTCCTTACGATTATCCTCCGATGGAGATCCCGGCTCGTACGAAATGGACGTTCGACAAAGGAAATGAAGGCTGGTATCGAATGCCTTACGGCGCTCCGCAGATCCGGGTCAAGGACGGAAAATTGAAATTGTTCCGCATGAACCCCAAACACGTTGCAATGCGAATTCGGGTCCAGCCGTTTAAAGCCGCTGAATTTACAAAAATGGTTGTTCGAATGAAGATCACACTTCCCGAATCGGACGGAAAAGAAATCGCCGCGATTCAATGGTCCCGAACCGATTTTCCCATCTTTGATAAAGATCTTGCAATCAATCATAAAAGTGAAGTGAAAGTCCCTGTTCAGTGCGATGGTCAATGGCGCGATGTCGTTTTCGATCTCGCCGGATCGCCTGAATGGAAAGGTTCGATCAATGAATTCTGGTTCGATCCGGTCAATCGGGCGCACGCCGAAGTCGAAATCGATCAGATCACACTGGAATAAAATCTTGTTGGAAGGAATGGGAAAATGAAGAAACCGAAAGTGGTTGTTGTTGGAAGTTCCAATACGGATATGGTGATCAAGTCGGCCCGAATTCCGAAGCCGGGAGAAACCATTACAGGCGGATCCTTTTTACTTGCGCCCGGCGGAAAGGGCGCCAATCAGGCAGTTGCCGCCGCACGGCTTGGAGCCGAAGTTGTGTTCATCTCCGCCGTCGGAAAAGATATGTTCGGACAACAGGCATTGGATCAGTATAAAAAGGAAGGAATCGACACATCTTATATCGAATCCTTGGGGGGCGCGGCCAGCGGAATCGCGCTGATCCTTGTCGATGAAAAGGGAGAGAATTCGATCTCCGTCGCGTCGGGCGCCAACGCGCTGTTGAC
>JAUNSU010000147.1:0-6758 GCA_030539035.1 Planctomycetia bacterium | reverse complement strand
GGATCCCAGGGCGTTCTCTTTTCCGATACACCGGGTTCCCATACAAAGATTCCGGCGGAAAAGGTTTCCGCCGTTGATACCACAGCCGCCGGGGACGCATTTACCGGGGCTCTTGCCGCCGCGCTCGGATCCGGGAAGTCGTTTGTTGAAGCCGCTCAATTCGCGAGTACTGCGGCGGCCCTCAGTGTTGCCCGAATGGGCGCGCAGCCTTCACTTCCAACTTTAGAGGAAGTGCTTCAAAAAATGGGAACCGTTCGGTCGTAATAGAGAGTCAACTATTTTCAGGAGAGTATTATGAAAGTTCTTTTAATCAATGGAAGTCCGCATACCCATGGATGTACGTTTACCGCTTTGAGAGAAGTGGAAAAGATATTGAATCAGGAAGGGATTTCTACCGAAATCGTTCAGATCGGAACAGAGCAGATCTCCGGCTGCATTGGCTGCGGAAGCTGTCTGAAAACGGGCAAATGTATTTTTGATACCGATCCGGTCAATGAATTGCGGGAAAAACTGGAGACCGTCGACGGCCTTGTCGTGGGATCGCCCGTCTATTACGCAAATCCGAACGGATCGCTCCTTTGCCTTCTTGCCCGTCTCTTTTACGGATCGGGAAACCGATATAAAGGAAAGCTGGGAGCGGCCGTTGTGAGTGCGCGCCGCGGAGGATGCGCATCCTCATTTGACGCGATTAACAAATTCTTTATGATGAACAATATCCATGTTGTTTCTTCCCAATATTGGAATCAGGTTCATGGATCTTCCCCGGAAGATGTGCGAAAAGATCTGGAAGGAATGCAAACAATGCGGACCTTGGCGGCCAATATGGCCTGGCTGCTCAAATGCATCGAGCTGGGCCGCGAAAACGGACTGCCTGTTCCCGATTCCGAGAAGACGATCCGGACGAATTTTATTCGATAAGATCTCATTCGTTTTTTTCGTGTAATCCCTGTTCGCCGAAAGGAAGATATTTCAGAATGATGAATCACGAAAAGGAAGCGAAAGATCTGTTCTTAAACGGCGCCAACTGCGCGCAAGCCGTTTTCGGCGCTTATTGCGAAGAATGCGGTTTGAGCAGAGAGTCCGCGCTGAAAATCGCGAGCGGATTCGGAGGCGGAATGGCGCGTATGCGCGAAGTCTGCGGCGCCGTTTCCGGAATGATCCTTGCCGCGAATATGATCAAAGGATATTCGGATCTGAACGATAAAAAAGCGAAGGACGATCATTACAAAAGGATCCGGCATCTTGCGGACTCGTTCAGACAGGAAACCGGATCGATCGTTTGCAGGGACTTATTGAACCTTTCTTCCGGACAAACGGATCCGCCGGTTTCCGAAGAGCGAACCGCGGTCTATTATAAAAAACGTCCCTGCGCGGAACTCGTTGCCCTCGCCGCAAGAATCCTCGCGGAAGAAATTGAACGGGAAGAGATCAGTTGAAATCCCAGATTTGCTGCATGAGCGGTTGGGCACCGGTCTCCGGATCCATCTCCATTTGCATTACATCTTTCATGTACTCGTTCCATTTATCGACGACCGGACTTTCCTTTTGAGTCCGTGCGGTGTATTCCCGGCCTTTTTCGCATTCATAATATCCGAAAACGGTATTTCCCACCAGCCAAATCGAATAATTGCGGATCCCCGCCGCTTTGAGCACTTCCGCCATTTCCGGCCAAATTTCCCGATGCCGCCGTTTGTATTCTTCGATCTGTCCATCCAGAATTCGCGCCTTCCAGGCATATTTTTCCATTTTATTATCCTTTCGTAAAATTGATTGTTCCTTCTTTCGAAAAGAAAGATTCCTTTTCTTCCCGCAAGTATACAAAACGCGGAATCCCTTGTCAATTTCCAGAACAAGAAAATGTTCCAATATTGATTTATCTGTTTACGCGGTTTATAATAGACAGGATCAGAGTGAAAATTTTATTCATCGCATGAAAATGAAAGGAAGAATAATGAAAAAAGTATTATGGACAATGATTTTTTGTTTGATGGTATCCGTATGCCAAGGATTTGAAACCTTTCCGGTTTGGCCGTCCACTCCGCCGGGCGATACTCCGGATCAGTATAAAGAAAACGGCGGCAAGTATTATACACCGACTCTCGAATGGTGGAAACCGGAAAACAAAACGACCGATGTTTGTATTGTGATCTGCTGCGGGGGCGCCTATATGGGCGTTGCCTATGAATACGAAGGGATTATGCCGCGCGATTATTTTCTCAAAAAAGGAATTACTGTCGTAATGCTCCGATATCGGACACCGCGCCGTCCGAATATTCCTAAACATCAAGCCGCCTGGCAGGATGTCCAGCGAACGATCCGATTTGTCCGATCTCACGCGAAAGATTGGGGGATCAGCCCGGAAAAAATCGGCGTAATGGGCTTTTCCGCAGGAGGACATCTTACCCTGATGTGCGCAACAACCAGCCAAACAAATGCTTATCCACCGGTCGATGAACTGGATAAGGTTCCCTGTAATCCGAATTTCGCGATTCCGATCTATCCCGCTTATGTTCTGGAAGACGGAAAAGATTCCACGAATTCCGGTAAAGGAAATGATTCCAAAATTGTTTCCGATTTCGCGTTCGATGCGAAAACACCGCCGATGTGTTTTATTCATGGAGATGGAGACGGATATTCTCCGATGGGATCGGTCGCCGTCTATCATAAACTGCGAAAGATGAATATTCCCGCCGAACTCCATATTTTCGCACTCGCGAATCACGCTTTCCGGAATTGCGGTCCGCAAGCTCCGATCCGGCGCTATCCCGAACGCGTTGTCGATTGGCTCGGAACAATGGGATTCATTCCGGAAGCGGCAAGTCCGAATAAATAATCGGAAAAATCGGAATTACTGTTTTATGTGCTTAATTCAAAAACTCTTTTTCCCGAAAGAACTTGAAATTTTCGGGATTTTTCCCTTTCGCCGATTGACGACTTATTCAGAAAATTTTACAATGGATAAGATATGAAAAAGGGATTTTAAGGAATTCGGGCCGGAATTGAAGAAAAAGATTTTCCATGATCAAAAATCCTTTTTGCCGGCCGAACGTTATCTGTAATATTAATGATCATATTTGATATCTGAGAAAGGATCGATCCATGAGTTTAACCAGACGAGATATGTTGAAATTTGGCGCCGGTTCGCTGGCCGCTGGTCTTTTTCTTCCTTCCATCTCTTTTGCGGCGTTCAAGAATATTCCGCTTTGCCTTCAGCTTTACACGGTAAAGGGCGTATCGGATAATCCGGCCAAGCGAATGGCCGATGTCGCCGCGATGGGATACAAAGGAGTTGAATACGCGGGATTCGGCGGATATGATGCGAAAGCTCTGAAAAAATTCCAGGACGATGCCGGTCTGTTCTGCACCGGATCGCACACCGGCCGGAATTTGATCGAAGATCTTGAAAAACTCAAAGCGACCATCGAATTCCATAAAGGACTCGGCGCGAAATTCATCATTTGCCCCGGAATGAGAAATGAGGGAGCCGATGGCTGGAAAAAGGCGGGAGAAAACTTCGCCAAGGCCGCCGAAATCGCCGAAAAGGCGGGACTCTATGTCGGATATCACGCCCATCAGCATGATTTCGATATCGTCGATAAAGAGAAGAATCTTTCCAGCTGGGAAGTGTTCGCCGATGCGGGAGGAGAAAAAGTCGTTCTCCAAATCGATCTCGGACATTGTGTCAACAAGGGAGCGGATCCCTTCAAGCTGATCGAAAAATATCCGGGCCGCAGCAAGACTGTTCATCTCAAGGAATCGGACGGCAAGATCATCGGTGAAGGCCGGGTCGATTGGAAGCGCGCCTTTACGCTTCTCGAAAGCGTTGGCGGTGCGGAAACCTATACCGTCGAATACGAAGCCGGAATGGATCGTATGGAAGCGTCCCGACTTTCTGCCGCCGCTTATTATAAGATCCATGGTTAATTGAGGATATCAGGCGGATCCGGCTTTATCGTTCGCGATCAAGGATCCGCCGCAGTTCTTGTACAGGGCCTTTCACAGGCCCTTTTTCATAAAGAGACACTGTTCTTGCAGTCCAAATATCGATCAAAAGCGAAAGGGAGAACTCATGAATACTGATCTGCTGAAAATGAATCGACGTCTTTTTCTTTTATCGGGGCTTGCTTCCCTTCCGGCGGGTGCGGCTTTGAGTGCAAACTTCTGTGATGGATCCCCGGAAAAGCCCTCTCAAGCCGTTTCCCGGGATCCGAATCACTATGAAAATCGATTACGGGACCATCTTTGGATGTGGGGCCATGAGAATCCTGTTCATCTGGTAAGGGACTATAAGATCCCCGCCGCGAAAGCGCTTTCCCAGGCGGACGCGGTTGCCGCAATGGGGATCCCGAACGACTGTGTGATTCGCTGGACCGGACTTCCCGAACCGCCGTTTGATAAGTTTATCAAACAGTTTAAGAATACAAAGCGCGTTGCCTGGAGTATTATTGACGGAGCTCCGCAGCCGATTGAGGTCAAGAAAAAAATGGCTTTTGATCTCGCGGAGAAAATGCCGAATTTAACGACCTTTTTTCTGGATGATTACTTTTTCGGAGACGCTGTTCCGAAAACAAAGAATGGAAAAACGGAATCTCCGGCTAATTTAACGGTGGATGGGATCAGATCCCTGTATCGCGAGGTGAAAGGGCTTCCCCGTCCGATCGATTTGGCCGTTGTTCTTTATTCCCGCCAACTGAATCCCGCAATCGCCGATCATCTGGAGCATTGCGATGTCGTCTCTTTTTGGACCTGGGACGGAAAACATCTTGCCGATCTCGAAAAAAACTTCGCAAACTATCGAAAAATTCTTCCCGAAAAGCGAACCCTTCTCGGGATCTATATGTGGGACTTTGGCGGACGCAAGCCCGTTCAAAGCGATTTAATGAAAAAACAGTGCGATTTCGCTCTGAAATTGTATAAAGAAGGGGAGATCGAGGGAATGATCTTCCATTGCACTCCCCTGGTCGGACGAAATATCGAAGCGGTCGAATACGCAAAAAAATGGATCGATGAACACGCGGAAGAATAAGGAATTGTATTCTGTTCCGCAAAATTGAGTTTCTCCATTTGACGGCGCCCCTCTTTTCTGATATCATTATGCTTTAAGGTCCATTTCGCGATCTGTTCGGACCGGGCTGTTCGGGAAAACAAGTCCGATCCAGGCGGAGAAAACGGATCCGGGCGGGAAAGGATGAATTTGAAAAATTTTCTCCTTTCCCCGGTTCTGATGGAATTTCTATGAGGAGGAATGATGGTTAAAGACCATTTTCTCCTGAAATTTCATTGATTTCTGAAAAAAATCAGGGAGAATAATCATGAAAATAAAGACAATCTGTTTGTTGATTTTATGTTTTTCAGTGTTGGGAATTGCCTCTGCGGCGGAAAATCCAACGACGTTTAATGTTCGATCTTACGGAGCCAAAGGAGACGGAAAGATCAAAGATACCGCGGCGATTCAAAAAGCGATTGATGTCTGCACGGCAAACGGAGGAGGAACCGTTCTCGTCCCGGCGGGAACCTATCTGATCGGATCGATCTTTCTCAAAAATAATGTCGATTTCCATCTTGCGCAAGGCGCGATGCTCCTCGGAAGTCCGGATAAGGAAGATTATAATAAAGTCGATGTCTGCCCCCAGAACAGAGAAAATAAATATGAGTCCTCTTTCGGGGCCCATCTGATCCTTTGCATTGAACAGAAAAATGTATCTCTGCGGGGACCGGGCCGAATCGACGGGAACAGCCTGAAATTCATCGTTGATAAAAAAGGTGTCCCTTATCCCGCTCAGGATAAAATTCCCTGGCGCCCTTCCCAAATGCTTTATTTTGTGGAATCGGAGAATATCCGCGTTCAGGATATCGAATTGACCAATTCGACCTATTGGACCTCTTTGTATCTTGGATGCTCACACGTCTTTATTCGCGGTGTTAAGATCAAAAATTCGCGGAATCCGCATACACACAATGGGGACGGAATCGATATCGATTGCTGTGAATATGTTTCCGTGAGCGATTGCCATATCGATTCCGCAGACGATTGCATTACCCTTCGCGGGGATGTCGATAAACTGAAGACGCCGCGTCAATGCCGGTTCATCACCATTACAAACTGCGTTCTCTCGACTCCCTGTAATTGCTTTCGATTCGGGGTCGGTAATGGACAGGTCAATAATATCACGATCAGTAATATTGTAATAGAAACGGCCCGAACCGCTTTCAACTTCGTATCAAGCTGGCGCAAAGGGAGCCGCGGAACCGATATTTGCGATGTTCGGATCAATAATGTCTGCATCGATTGCCAGATCCTGGTTCATATGTATTACAAATTCGCGGAGGAAACGGAAATTCGCGATATCAGCTTCAGCGGGATCACGGGCAATTTGCGGCAGGTGGCCGATATGGATCCGGCCCGCCGCGATGAATCCTGTATCTGGTTAAACGCAAAGAATGCGAATATGGCGGAAATGATCGGAAACGAAGGACATCCTCTTCAGCATATTCAATTCTCCGATATTGATCTGAAAGTTTTTCCCGGTGCACAATGGAATGCGAGTAATGTCAAAGATCTCTCTTTTGATAATATTATTTTGCGTTCGGTTGATCCGAACAAACCCGCGCAATATCTTCTTAAGAATGTCGAAGATCTTTATTCGTCCAGCCGTATGGTTCCGGCGATCCCCAGGAAATAATCGTAAAGAAAAGACAATATTTTGGTTCAACTCAATAATGAGGGGAGAGACAGGTTAAATTCTTGAGATCGCGAG
>JAUNSU010000146.1 GCA_030539035.1 Planctomycetia bacterium | reverse complement strand
GTCTCTTGTTTCCTATACCAATTTTCTGATTTTACTCATTTTTTTGAAAGTGCAGGATATAAGAAAGATAGCCCATATATCATCCGCCGATAAAGACACCGATCTGAACGACAAAGATGAAGAAAATGAGTGCAACCGATGCGCGGAACTGCGTCATTCGGCAAGCGATCGCGTATCCGCTTCCCGCCAGTACACCAAAGATCGCGCTCGGAATCGGAAGAAAATTCAGAATGATCGAAAGAACATCCGTTTCCATCTTCCGGGATACGAAATAAATCACGGCCAACGTTAAAAACGAGGTGATCAGACCTCCGAGCAATACCAGGGGGACCAGATGAGTCCGGCGCTTTCCCGATAAGCCGCGAAAAGGATCCTGGGTGTCCCTATTATTTCCGTCCAAATAAGTGTTCTCCATTGATCAATGCTCCTTACAAGTTTTTAGCAGGCGTTTAAATGAAATATTTTATAATCAAAAGCGGGAAAAGACCGCAATACAAGCGGGGGCAGTCAACTGCGGAGAGGAATCGCCTTTCCGCAGTTGACAAATGTTGACAAGGTACATTCGAAATTATTTGTACTGAACCCAAATATTTCGATACTGAACATGATTTCCATGTCCCTGGAGATAAACGCCGCGCGGCTCATTCGCTTCTTTTTTCTGGCCGGGCGTTTCATTCGGAAGTTCAAGATCCATATGGATCGGCACTCCGTTCTGGAGAACGGTTACTACGGCATTCGCGGTTTTTTTGCCCGTCTTGTCGAACTTGGCCGGCGTGAATTCAATATCGTAGGTTTGCCAGGTCAACGGCGGGAAGCACATATTGACGATCGGTTTGGCGAACTGATAGAATCCTCCGCATTCATTATCCGCACCTTCGAGTCCGAAAGAGTCCAGAACCTGGCATTCATAGCATTCGGCGATATAAACGCCGCTGTTCGATCGGGCCTGTCCTTTGCTCAGAGGCATAAAGGAGAGCATGAATTCCAGGTGCATGGTATACGGACGGTTTTCGAACGGTTTGGAACGGGCTTCGGACCAGAGTGTTCCCGTCTGTTCGTTCATACGGGCACCGGGAAGGAACTGATCGACATTTTTCCCGTCGAAGACAACATAAGCGTCTTTCGGCGGTTTCAGACCAAGAGACGGGCTTTCGCGAAGAACTTTTTCGGCTTCTTTCGGTTCCTTGTTCAGGAAGATGATCTTTCCGTTTTCTTTGTAGAAGGCCATCGGGCGTTTTTTCTGATCTTCATTGAAGACGATATCGGCTTTTTCCCCGTCTTTTTCTCTTTTGGGGATATTCATTTTCTGTCCGACGACGACCAGACGATCACCCTGGAGTTCCGCGGTTCCGAAGAAACGGGCCATTGACCGATCCCAGCCGTTTCCGGGAAATCCGCCGGGATATCCGACAACGCGGAATTTTCCGTTTCCATCGGCGATGATCTGATATCCGCGTCCGTTGTCGGGCGTCTGATATTCGCCCTGAATTTCGAAATCTTTCGCGAATTCACTTCCTTTGACCGCAACCGGACAGGTGAGTTCGACCGGATCATAAGATCGGTTGATGAGCTTCATCATTTCCTTTGTGATCGGCATGATCTCAAAATCTTTGAACCACATCTCGCTGTCGTTTCCGCCGTGGAGCTGGAGTCCGACTTTGCCGGTCGGCTGATCGAAGAGAGGATCAAGGAAATCGACTGTTTTGAATCCGTTCATGAAGTTCATGATCCGATTGCTGCAGGCGATAGTGCAGATCGTGTTCCAATCGTTTTTCACAAACAGCTTTTCGACGAATTCTTCATTTTTCGCGAGCCATCCGCGGCCCTTGATCGCTTTGCCGTCTTTTGCCAATCCGGATGTATGCCAAATTCCGGACGTCGCAAAGCTGGACGCGATTTCATTCTGGAAGCCGCGCATGGTCCAGGGAACATCGTTTTCTTCCGCACGGAAGTAAAGTCCGCTGTTGCCGCCGAACATTTGATAGGAGACTTTCGCGACGAAATTATCATAATTCTTGTCGGAAACAACGAGTCCGTCCCGTTTTTCGGTCTTTCCATGAACTCCGCGGAGATAGCCTTCCTTTACAAAGGACCATTCTTTCGGAAGAATGAAACGGGCATTCTGCAATTTCATCGAATCTCTGTCTTTAACGAAGAACGGTTCCCATTCCGAGGTTCCGAGATCCTTGATCCGGATATTGCGCCAGGCAATTTCGCTCTCATGTTTGCCCGCATGGATCTGAAGTCCGATGAATCCGGAGAAATCATAATAATCGAAGATGTTCGAAACGGCAACGCCGTTGACCCAGGTGCGGAGAGAGGGACCGACCGCCTGAATTTCCATCGTGTTCCAATCGGTCATCTTGAACTTGGACTGCATCTTCTTGATCGTTTCGATCGGAGTGTCGTCGAGCCAGATCCGTTTGTATTTGAATCCGCGGCGGCCTTCATCATAGATTCGGCCGGTTTCGTTCTTTCCGGAAGGATCAATTTCCGACTGATAGCCGAATACCCGTTCGATCTCTTTCTCTTTTCGGCTTTGAGCGCGGAACTGAACTCCGGAATTTCCGGGCTTGATCGCCTTGAATTCCAGTTTGAGAATGAAGTTCCCGAATTTCTTTTCCGAGCAAAGGAAAGTATTATGAGGTGTATTGGGAACGCAGGTCCCGACGATCGCGCCGTTTTCGACTCGATATTTGGCCGCTCCCCCTTTAACGCTCCAACCCGTGAGATCTTTGCCGTTGAACAGGGAAACGTATCCTTCTTCGGCTTCAGCGCCCCGGACATTGACACTCGGGGCAAGGCAAAATGCCAATCCGAGCATCAAAATCGATAAACATGTGATTTTTCGCATCTTTTCTCCTTAAAATCAAATCCTCAAAATCTCATCATCAACGCGTCCGGCAACGGTTTTCCCTCGCCGGACGTTAAACATTAACGATTCTTAAACAAACAAAAAACGATCCAAACAATCAGTATAATGGATTGAAAAGGAGATTTCAACACCATCGGCAAAATTTTTTCGATTTTTTGCCCAGTTCCTCCCAGCGCCCTCCTTCCCCCGCTAATCACTAATCACTAATCTCGCCCATCGCCTTGGCAACCGCCCATGCGCCTTCTTCCCTCCTCCCCGCTAATCACTAAACCCTAATCACTAATAACTAATCTCGTATCCCCAGGAGGTTCCGGCGGGGAAGACAATTTTTTGGTTCAGGAGCTCCAGGGAGAGGCGTGCGGGTTCTTTTCCTTCGGAGGTGATCTTTTGCATAGAGCAGTTCTCTTTGGTAAATCCCAGTTCGGCGGCATGAATATCGACTCGGGCCGTAATTGCCTGATCGGAGACGTTCGAGAAGATCACGATCGCCGATTTCGTTCGATCTTTCCCTTTTTGGGCCGCCTGATAATCAGGAATCCGCCAAACGGAGCATTGAAGGGCGCTTTTCGTGGTTGTATTCGGCTTGGTTCCCCAGACCCAATCGGCGGTAATTGTCGGGATCGGATCCAAAAAGACCGGCGGACGGGCCATTCGTCCCTTATAGAAATAGGATCGCGCCTGCCATCGGAACCGGATTGCATCGCGAATAAAGGGAAATTTCTCCGGATCGTCCTTGATATTCGCGTCGAACCAGCCGATCTGTTCGCCGAAGGTCAACGCTTCGCAGACCCTCATCTTGACCGAAAGCGCGTCTCCGGTCGAAGTTCGCCCGAACATCGGAATAATTCCGCCGTAGATCACGCAGAAGGCCGGAACCTGATTCTCATGCTGCCAATGCCAAGTGAGAAATCCGTCGACTACATGAGCATAGACTTCCGCATTGCACTCGGTGCAGATGATCCGATTCTTCAAATGATCCGGATTTTTTTTGAGAAGTTCCTTTTGCGCGGAGGTAAGCGGATAGTCGGGAACTTCTTTTCGCATATCCGTTCGAATCCGGGAAAGACTCTTCCATTGACCTTGATCGAGCCACCAATGTCCGCCGCCGACCGGATGTCCATGAGATTTATCAAAGCAGAGGATCGGATGAGCCGCTCCGATTTGATCAATATAGACGGCCTGAACGTTGTGTCCGTCCATCGCGGTAAGGACATTTTCCCGGACCCGATCTTGCCAAACTTTTGACGCAGGACACATCAGCGCGTGGACGGTTGGTGTTCCATCGGCCTCTTTTCCGCTGTTCGGAAGGACATATTGTTCTGTGTAAAGGGATCCGTCTTCTTTTTTCGTTGCGCCGGCAAGCCCCTGTTTGGTGAATTTCCAGTCTTCTTTTCCCCGATCTCGGGTATCCCAGAGCCGCCCGTTCGTATAGGGCATTGCCCGAAAATCTCCGTTCTGCTGGAGTTTTAAGACTTCTTCCGCAAATCCTTCTTTTGCGGGAAAGAAATGGGGATAGTCGTTATCATAGGAATTCTGGTGCCATAAATACCAGTGGACCGCCCCGGGAACTCCGGTCGCCTTTCGGAAAGCCGCAGTTGTTTCCGCCATTTTGTTCAGGGGAGTAAAGGTCCGCCGGTTCGGAGTCAACCATCGCGGATCGGTGCTCATCATGAGGAAGACGCAGTTTTCTTTCATCCAGAGCGGAATATCGGATCGTCCTTCGGGACCGAGCGTTTTCGGCCACCAATGCGCATTCTGTGAGGCCCAATCGCGGTAGATCAGGGCCGCATCATACCAGTCTCCCTTGAAAGTGCGGAAAACGACTTCTCCGGTCGAATGAAGAGAATTGCCCGGAACACCCATATTCTCAAAAGGAACTTGCGCGGTGAACGTGGAGATCTTTTCCTTGCTTTTACCGATCCAGCGGAAATATCGGAGACTGCCGAACGGATCCTCAAAACCGGTGTAAAGTCCTTTGTGTGCTGCTTCGTCCCAAAGTGCGACCCACCCCATCGTTGCGGAAAATCCGGTCGGATAGATCCCCGAATATCGGAAGGAATCGTTGAAAATATCCTTGGAAACCCTCCCGGAAAGCGAAGGATAGATCCCCTTGATATGATCTCCGAACGGACGGAACGAGATCAGAGGAAAGTGTCCGTTAAAAAAGGAGGTCTTTGAGGAAGAGGTCCCTGTCCAGCTCATTCGGAATTCCGGCTTTGTTTTCGATCCTTTGATCAGAACTTCGACCGTTGCCGACGGCTTGACGGAAAGAGCGCGCGGATCCGATAAGGTAATATGCAGATCCTCGCTTTCCGCGCCGGCGGTTCGTTCGATTTTGATCCGGTCCCAGCCTGATAGGGATGAGATATTATCGATCTTTTTCGTGGACGGATCACGGAATTCGATCCGAAAGACCGGGTGCGGCCTTGACGCGAAATACTCGGTTCCTTCCGCGTCCGTTAATGCGCAAATCGCGATCCCCTCCCCTTCCGGTGCGGATGTCTTTTGAAGTGTCAAGGTCAAGTTTTGCGCTTTCAGGAGGAGCGTTTCCGATCCGGCCCGGGCTCCTGAATTCAGAATAAGGAAAAACGCAAGCAGCAGCACATATTTTTTCATGATTTGATTCTCCCCGGCAATCTTTTGCGCGATTACGGAAACCGCTTATTGCGATCGGCCTGTTAAGTAAAAAACGGGATTGGATGGAAAACATCGGACTTTTTCTTTTTCGCCCTCCCATTATATCCTAATTTTATTCTGAGAGTAAGGGTTGATTATGTCAACAGGATAATCGATTTTGTAAACTGAATTTTAAAATTTTCCGTTGGAAATCGGAATAAAAAGTTTACAAACGATCGGAGAGGGTGTACAATAAAAAGATCAATGCGTAAAGAACCAGGAAGAGTGTACTGGAAACCGAAAAACTTTTGAGGATCAAAATTGAGATTATCTCATACGATGGAAAAAATCCCGCAGGTTTGCGTGATACTGGAATCGTCCCTTCGGGCAAGCCGCGCCCGATTTCAGGGAGTGGTGAACTATTTGCGTCTTCATCATCCCTGGTGCCTCCATTTTATCGCGAGCGGGCCGGAAGGACAGCGGCTTCCGCAGCCTTCTTACTGGAAGGGAGACGGATTCATCGCACGTGTTCCTGATCCGGACTTCGCGATTAAACTGATCGCACAGAAAAAGCCGGTGATCCTGCTTGATCCGGAAGAGGAGACCTTGCTTCTCATGCCCTCTTACTCACGTGTATCGCTCGATAATGAACAGGTTGCCCGATTCGGTGCAGACTATTTTCTCAAAAGGGGACATCGCCATTTTGCATTTGTCGAACCGATTTCGACCCGGAGCTGGGCCGTTTTGCGCCGGCGATCCTTTGTTCAAATCCTGGAAAAGGAACATTTTTCCTGTGATATTTTTGTTCCGAATCGAAATCGGGCAACAACGTGGGAAAAGGAACGCCGCCGTCTTTCGGAATGGCTGCTCGCGCTTCCCAAGCCGGTTGCCGTTCTTGCCGCAAGCGATATTGAAGGGCGCGAGATCATCGATGCCTGTCTTTCTTTACAGCTCGGCGTTCCTTATGAAGTTGCTGTTCTGGGAATCGGGAACGACGATCTTTTATGCAATTCCTGTTTTCCCGCACTTTCAAGTATTGATATCTGCTGGGAAAAAGGGGGATATCAGGCCGCGGAACTCCTTGATGCGAAAATGCGTGATCGGAAAAGTCCGCAGCAGATCCTTTTTTACGGACCGGACAAAATTGTCGAACGATCCTCCACGGAACGGATCCACTTGACGGATCGGCTTGTCGTTCGAATTCTGGAAATGATCCGTCTTTACGAAGGAATGGATCTTCATGTCGATTCTCTTGCCCGGCAGTTTAATGTATCGAGGCAATGGCTTCAGAAGCGGTTTAAGGAAGAGGTCGGCCATTCGGTGATCGATGAGATCCAGTTTCGCCGGCTGGAAAAGGTCAAATCGCTTGTCGCGGAAACCGATTTGACTTTTAATGAGATCGGATCGCTGTGCGGATTCGAATCAGGCAATCATCTCCGCGTCCTCTTTAAAAAAGCGACCGGAATGACCATGAGTGAATATCGCGCAAAAATTTCGTGATTCGTCAATCGATATTTTTTATCGCGCAGCGGCGCAGCGGACGCGGCGGGATCTTTTGAAATGTGTGCCTCGTGAAGTAATAGGGCGAAATTTTTATTTTGTGTGATAATTCTTTTTTATCATGGATAGTCCCAGTCGTCCCAGAAGTCCAAGGATCTATAAAACCAAAGATGGACTTTTGAAAAACCAACGTTTTTTGTAAAGACCGGGGAAGCGGAGGCTGGGAACGCAGACTTCCAGCCTGCACGGCGGCCCCGCCGCCGACCGCAAGCCCGTAATGGAGGGAGCGGCAGCGAACGGAATTAGGGAACTTATAATGAGTGATTAGTGTTTAATGATTAGTGATTAGCGGGGGATCGTGGTTCAACCCTTATTCGAATCACAACGCTTTTTAGAGATTTCAACTCTTCGACCACGGCGTCTTCGCCGCCGGGTGGGCGGGACGCCCACCGTCCCAGCGCTCGGTTTCGAACCGTGTTCCGGAATCTTTGTTTTTTTTCGCTTCCCCGGCTTAATGGATATTTATCTCAATTAAAAATTTCACGTTTTTCGAAGAGGCCCTCC
Source organism: Planctomycetia bacterium (assembly GCA_030539035.1). Taxonomy (GTDB): domain Bacteria; phylum Planctomycetota; class Planctomycetia; order Pirellulales; family Thermoguttaceae; genus JAUNBG01. The sequence goes on along the minus strand of JAUNSU010000146.1, from coordinate 1,190 downwards.
GGCGTTGCCGTCGGGAATGGGCCGGGACGACCGCCCTCCGTATGCGCCTCCGGCGCTGATTCCACTAATCACTAATTCATCGGCACCGCCCTCGGTAAATCTTTATTTAACGGATCCAATGAAGTAGGATCCATCGGCGCGTCTTCCCTGAACGCTTAAAGCCATCGGCGGCGAAATTTCGTCGGGATCGGTAATTTGCACATACAAGGAACCGGAAACATTGCACTTCGGGAAAACGTCTTTGTGCGTCAAGGCTTTTGAGAGATCTGCCTTGCCCGGCGCAAGATCCTCATTCGGGTACAATGTTCGCAGATCGAGCGAGGAGTTTCCCTGCCATATTTCTTTGCCGCTTTGATCAAGCAGGAAGAATCGGATATTCCAGCGATCATAAGTCGGGGTTAGTCCGATATTCTGCCATTTCAGGGAGATCTCCAAAGATTCGTTTTTACGTGTTATTACGGGATCCTGAATTAAATAACGAAAACCGAGAATGGAATACATTTCGATAAAATTTCGCATGGCGATCGGATCATTCTTGACCGCGTAATCCGTAGGATTGGTCAAGGTTGCTCCCTTGCCGACGGAGACATTGCAATTTCGAATGACGACAGGATGCAAATACTTTACCTGATCGACAATATCTGAATAAGGATGATAATCTTTGCGAAGCGGAAGTTGCATTGGTTCTCCTTCTACAGGGGCGTACTTCCACCGGTCCCGTAAAAGTTGGTACATGAACACACCGTCTTTTTGGAGATTGTTTTTCTCGTAAAACATGGATTCATAACGTCTTTCATCGTCGCCGAAATTATCGCGAAACAGACCGAAGAGACCGGCGTTGTTTTTCGCGGTCAAAAGGAAAAAGTGGTAATCGGTAATAGGTTTATAGACTTTGCCGTCCCTCATGGCGTTTGTTGGAACGATCAGACGAATATCAGGAAAATGTTTAATGAAGGATCGGGCAAACCGAATGAGCGATTCGGAATTATCAGGAACAAGAGGATCGGGATAAGCTCCTTCGCCCCACCATCCGAAATGTCTCATTTCGATGAATCGCACGAGTTTTTTGCGTTGTATGGTTCTGTTTTTCCAGGTAATGGATTCATCGAGATATTTTGCGAAGGCATTGAGCAGGGCATCGTATCGCTGAAAGAAAAAATCATTTTTAAAATTCGGTTCCCAGCGTACAA
>JAUNSU010000235.1 GCA_030539035.1 Planctomycetia bacterium | reverse complement strand
TCACGGATTTTCACGGATCCTTTTTTGGTAAAAACACGTTTTCATCAAAAATATCTGCCCCGAATCTTATAAAGATTTTATCCGTGTCATCCGTGGTTCCAAACAAAAATATTTTTACAGCATGATTAAAGTAAGATCGTGATTGTATATTTATCCAATTTATCAAATGATCAGTTTTTGTGCCTCTGCTGCAAAGAAAGGATCTCCATGAAAATTTTTCGCTTTGTGTCTGTGTTCTTGACACTTTCCCTTTTGATCACTTTGACCGCGTTCTCATCGGGAGAAGAGATGAGGCGGTATCAGCAGACGATCACCGTGGAATTTGCTTCCGCGGACGCGGCGGCGGAAGCGGATCTCGTTCCGCTGGAACTTCCCGTTGGAAAAACGCTTGCGCTCGCTTCCCGTTGGGATGATACAACCTTCGCCCATCTTTCAATGGCCAAGACCCTTTCCGAAAACGGATGGAAAGGGACCTTCTTCCTCAATAAGGTTAATTCGGATTTCGTCTCTAAAGTCGTTCGTCCATCGGTCGGGATGGGCTGCTCCGTCGGCGTTCATACGATCAATCATCCTCATTTGGAAACGGTTGCTCCTGATCGGCTCTTTTACGAACTGCTTGGAAATAAAATTCTGATCGAACAGGCAACCGATCTTTGCGCGAATACATTTACCTTTCCTTTCGGACTTCATTCGACGCCCGATTCATTGAGCAGCACGGAGGTCCAGGGAGAAGCGATTCGGCGAACCGGCCTCTTCGGCGGCGCGGAAAACCTGGGCAAAGCGAAAAAAATGAACCTTGCCCCGGATCAGTTTATTTCTCCCTATCTCTTCAGAGCGGACGATAAAGATCCGCAGTTGAGCGTGTTTAGCAACGGATTCAATCAGGGCCTCCGCTTACTGAAAAAAGGTCCGTTCGATTCCGGGCCCTGCTTTATTCTCGGTGTTCATTCCTGGCAGCAAAATATCCATAAGGACGGATTCGATCGATTGAGCAAGATCCTTGCGACCCGATCGCACAATCCGAAATACTGGTATTGCAACTGCTCGGAATATATCGCTTACCGTCTTGCTTATCTCAAAAACAAGGTCGAGAAAAAAGAAGTCCGGAACAATACGGCCGTCTTTACGCTTTCCTGTCTTTATCCTGCCGATTTGGGATCCGATTGTCCGATGGGATATAAACTCTCACGGGAGCCGAAAACCATTTCGGTAAACGGAAAATCGATTCCTGCAGCCGACCAGGGTGAATTCATGCTTCCGAATGATCCGCAGTTTACGGTCCCTGTGAAAATCGATTGCATCGAGAACAAAGAGAACGGCGATCCCCGATCGAATACTCTTGTTTCCCAAAAGATCCCGGGCATTCAGTTTGGATCGCAAATCGACTGGAATAAAAACAGGCTTGCGATTCATATCGAAAACAAGTCGGACAAAACATTGAGCGATCCTTATTTTACCGTTCGTCTTCCGCTCCGATGGAAGGAGGGGATCCTTTACCGATCGGCAAAATCGATTCCCGCCGGGCAATCGCTTGATCTGGAAATTCCGCTCGGAGAAATCGATTCGAATGATGCGTTCAGTACAGGAAAACTCTTCGCGGCGGTCTCCTGTGATTTTGTTCAGGAGAAGAACATACTCCGTCTTTACAGTACACTTTTTATCGAAAAGAAGTAATCTCTTCGCCTTTCTTGACCGCAAAAAACGGGAACCGCATTCTATTTCAAAGAATTGAGGTTCCCGTTTATACTTACGTAAGGGTCGGCGCTCAATATCATCCCAAACGGGACGTCTGTTCAAACAATGTTTTGGGGGCTTTTTGCACTGCCCTTACAGTGCGTTCGGAGAAGGGGGACGCAAACCCGAGGCGTCGGTCGCTTCGCTCCCTTGCCCCGACAGGGGCAGTGCCAATGAAGAGAGCGACCAACGGGAGCGGGCCCCGGCCGCCGCGCGGATTTTAGGGCACTTTGTCTTTTCTGGAACGCACAAATTCCCATGTCCCCCCTTTACGGGGAAAGGATTTGTGCTACAATGTGCGTAGAAAATTTGGGAGTGTCGGGCAGTGTAATCGTTCGTTTCCCAGTTTTTCAAATTCCTTTTACGTTCCTCATGATGATGTAAATCCATACTTGACAGTCGGACACTTGTGATCGAATCGTCAAGTGGTGCCTGTTCCTTGATTCTTTTAACGACCCGTTGGACATTGCGGCAAAATATAAGTAAAAGAAAAACTCTGATCGGAAGATCATATTGTATTTCAAACTGCC
>JAUNSU010000021.1 GCA_030539035.1 Planctomycetia bacterium | reverse complement strand
CCAAAATATTTTCAAAAAATTTTCCGTTCATCCAACTGCGGAACTTGGGTTAGCCGGGAGCACTTCGGCATCACTCCAAATCGCCTGGGGCAAAAATTCCTCCGCGATCAAATATGTAGCACAAAATTGTATGATAAATATTGCCGCGAGAATATTCCATAATAAGCGTTTCATCATTTACAATCTTTTCCATCTTTTACTTGTTTAAATCGTAAAAACTTTCCCCAATTTTCAGGGGAAAGCATGCAAGGGGTTCCTTTTTCCGGTTTAGATATCTTTGCCCCATACTTCCCATTCGGCAATTCCGTTGTCTGTCAAGGGAAACGTCTGGTGCAATTCGATCAACTGAACGGAAGAACATTTGACCTTGGGAAAAGTAAACGTTTGCGGCTTGCTGGTCGGTTTCAAGATGATCGGAATTTTTTCACCACCTGAAAACAGAAGTGCTGCCTTTGTCCAAGTTGTCTTTTGTTTTTCGGTCAAATGAAGTGTCAGTACGACTTTTTCCGTTTCGATTTCACGACCAAATTCGAGATTAAGAGCCAAATCGGTACGCCGCGCGGGGCGCCAATAATTTTTGTCCTTCGTTTTTCCATCAATCAAATGAACAGGTGAAAATTCCGGACGGTATCGGTACCATGAATTGGCCATTACACGCGGATATGATCGAAGATGATTTGTATAGGCATCCGGATTCAAGGCAAGATTGCGAACAGGATTCCCTTCGACGTTCGTTCCGCCGCGAGAATTTTTTCCTTGGGCCATGCCGAAAATCGGAACCGTTTGCGGCAGTCGGTCGTAATCTTCAACAAATTTCTTTTGTACTTCTTTTCCGCCGAATTCGTATATTGGAAAATCGGACAGTTTGAAAGCAGTTCCATTGTTCTTATGTTCGATATATTTCGCGATATGTGCCAGTTCGATCTGCGCGTTCTTCAGGCGTTTCGCCTCAAAATAGAGGTAGATCTGCCTCATTTTGTTCCCGTAAACAGACCAGGGAGACAAAGCGGAATGGATATTGTGAACCAATTTGTCCCAATAATTCAACTCCATCCAGGAACCGCAATACGGAACGTTCAAATCGATCCAGCAGGCGACCGTTTCCTTTTCTTTTTGAGTCAGCTGAACTCCGTAATGGGACGGTTCCAGGTACTTCATCAGCGGACTGGAGCAGGAGCCGTAAGATCGCGGCGCGATCATCGAACAGGTCGAGGGAGCATGAAGCCAGTTGATGATGCCCTTGCCCGAATACTCATCACTCGAATATCCGTCGCCGTCCGGATTCGGAATTTTTGACGGATCATTATTGAAAAACGACAAATAAGCTTTATCGCTCGCGGCGGTTCCATGGGTGGCAACTTTGTATTTTGGAATTTTCGCATTGTATCCGAAATCGGTCAGATTGATATAAGATTCACTGAAGAGACGACCGGGCGTTCCCTTCGTGCTGCCGTGTCCGTAACTGCGAAGAATAAGCCGCCATTTTGCTCTGTTGTAAATTTCATCATTGGTAACAGGCCGGTCGTCGCCAAGCAGACTTAACGGAACGTCTTTTTTCGCGGGATTTTTACTTCCTGAATGACAAACAATGCAATGCTCATCCCAAATCGGCTGAATCTCTCTTGTATAACTGAAACCTTTTGGCACGTCCATTCCCTGCGGGGCATTGACGGAAAGATAGTTCATCGCCTTCTTTTCTTCCGCCGTCAAAAACCGCTCCATCTCCTGAACAGGTTCTTCGCCCGGTTCAAAGAACGGCTTGATCTTCTGCGGTTTTTTCTGAACCGCTTCGGTTGCCGCTTTTTTGGCGGTAAATGTGGTGTTTTTATCTTCGTGACAACCAATGCAAGAGAACATTTCGCCCGGAAGAACCATCGTCCAACTGCGCATATTCTGAATCATTTGTCCCTTGTTGTCGAGGATCTGAAAATAGACCGGAACACGGGACGGACACTCAAAATAACAGCTTCCGTCCTTTTCAATATCGACGGTACCCAGAACGTGTTTAACATCATAACTTCCGTTATTAATCGCACAGGGAGTCGTCTGATGACCGCCCCAGGGATGAAGACCAAGAGCGACGGTTCCTTTCGCCCGATAATCAAGAGCGACGATGCGCATTTTTTTCGCCTCGCCCCGTTTGACCCCCTTCATGCCCGGGCCGTAATAAATATCCTGAACGTAAAACCGCCCGGAATTTTTCTGTTCGTCCACCGGTGAATCACGCTGGACAGGGAGCGGACGGGCCTTATTCGCAATATGCTGACCGGACGATACGACGGGATCATAAATCAACAATTCGCGCCGACCATCCCGATCCATGAGATAAATGCCGAACGCCGGGCTTCCCTGTTTGCCGTTGTGAATTCCCTTGAGCCCACGAATTGAGCCGCCTTCCGGAGAATAACATACTATATAATTGTCTTCGTCGAGAGGATAAGGATACTGAAACTGCTCGCCTTCGGTTCCGTGCGCGATGCTCCCTCCGGTTCCGTGTCCTTCGGCATACGGCATGGGACGTTCAGGAGCCAAATAATTAACACCAGTTCCTGCCTGTGTTCCTTCGCGTCGGTCAATCATAATCAGTTTTCCACGCTGATCTATATGATGAGCACCCGCAATAGCAATTACTTTCGTTGAGTTCGGAACACTTCGAGCATGAAGGATTGCGGCGGGAAACTGCGAATTGTTGCCATAATATTCCGTCTGATTCGTTCCGTCGGCATTCATGACAAAAAGACTATGTAAATAACCTGGAGTTCGGTCGGAATATTCCCATCTTGTATATGTAATTCGTCCGTCTTCGGTCATGTGCGGAAAGACGGTGTGCCCGTGATCGACCCCCAGCCGCCGGATATAACGGCCCTGCGCGTCACAAGTATAAAGATTGCAAACACTCGACCACCAGCAAGGGGCGGAAAAAACGCTTCTTGTCGAAGTGAAGATGAGGTTGCCATTCGGGAGCCATTCGGGTTCCATGTCGGCGGTTCCGGCCCCGAAGGTGATTTGCGTCGGTTTGTTCGAATCGACCGGCATCGTATAAAGATGAAAATCGTCGCCGTGATCCTGATCTGCTTTTCTCATCGAAAAAGCAAGCGTTTTGCCATCGTAAGAAAGAGAAGGATCGCGAATAATTCCGGTCGGCATATCAAGAATGACCCGGGTCGATACCGAACCGTCTTGATTGATCGTCATTTTGCATAATTGCGAATTCATTCGGTTGTCGCGGCCGGTTTCGCGAAAAATGGCATCGGTCAAATGGTCGGTCATCGCGAACATGGCCTGGGCGTCACCGAACACAAAATGCTTAACGTAAAAGTACTCTCGCGGATGATCGTTAAATATCTCCAGCCGCATTTTACGCCGCAGCCGGCACGCTTCAAAATAAAGTTCTTTCCAGGCGGGATCGGCACCTGTCTTTTTTGCCTGAACCAGTTCTTTCTTTTTCGCTTCGAGTAAATCCGTCTGAACGCCTTCTTCTGTCAGTTCCTCAAGAACGCGGTCAATCATCGCCCGCTCCAGATCGGAGGATTTTTTGGACGTAAAACAAGCATCGACCTTGAGCGTTTTCGCATCCTGATACATCCAGTCTCGATGAAGCCGTTGAACCGGATAGGGAGAAACCTGCCGATCCGCGATGTCCTTTTCAGTATACTGCTGACCCGAAACCATCATGCTATTCACCAAAAAAAGGATTCCAGCCAGAAATATTCCCGTTCTTTTGCGTGTTTGCATCATTTTTCCTTTTGCATTTTTTTTATTCGTAAAAACACTTCCCAAACCACTTTTATGCTTGAAAGTTTCGGATCATTTTAATAAAATGGACTTCTTTCCGCCATGTTTTATCATTATAACAGCGTATTTCCTCAGTGTAAATTATAATATATTGCCATTTAATGTTAGTATTTTGCCATTTTTCGCTTCCGCAGCGGGCCGCATTAACGGACGTTTTCATTTTTGAGGAATTCTAAAAACCCTGTTTATCCGTGTCATCCGCGGTTCCAAACAAAAAAAATTTTTACAGTATGAGTAAATCAATATTCTTCCATAACAGAACCAAACCGATTTTGGATTCGGTAGACGTTGGGGGTCATACCGCATTCGCGGCGAAATACCTGAATGAAATAAATGGCGTTAGAAAACCCGGTCCGCCGGGCAATACAGGCAATCGAAAATTGCGTTTCCCGCAGAAGGCATTTCGCCTCTTCCATTTGCACACGGAGTATTTCCGCTTGCGGCGTTCGATGGATATATTTGTCGAATCCGCGATAGAGCGTTCGTTGAGAAATAATGACCTCGTTCAGAATATCCTTGAGCTGGATTCGATTACAGGCATTTTCGCGAATAAAGAGCAGAGCTTTTTCAATATCGGGATCACCGACCGAATAAAAATCGCTTGATTGCCTAATGGCCAGATATTGAGGCTGAACCGTTGTCCCTCCGCCCGTATTGGCATTTGATGCAATGGGCTCATGACGCATTTTCTTCTCAAGCAGAGCGGCGGCCAGATAGCCGACTGCAAAACTGTTGCAATTGACACTGGACATAGCCGGGTTCATCATGCGGCAAATCCATTTATCATTACCGACGGCAACGAGTGATATCTCTTGCGGGACTCGAATTCCAAGTTCCTGACACAGTTCAAGTACGATCTGACCGCACTGGTCCAGCGATGCGAAAAGTCCTATCGGTTTTGGCAGCGCAAGAAGCCATTTCGACAGTCTTTTTCGATACTTTTCATGCCATTGAGGAAAATAACAGTCCTGACAAGTCCAAGTCGACGGGTAGACATGACATGAATAATCCAATGACGAAAGATATTCCAAATACGCGTTCCGCCGCGGATAAAACATCGGGACATTTTCCATATCGTAATAAGCGAACTGACGCAAGCCCCGCTCAATAAAATGATCCGCAATCATTTTCGCCAAGGCATTTTCATCCGTACCTATGTCCGAAAACTTTTTCCGGGATAATGTCTTTTTACCATTTTGATTGCGAGGAACGGCCCCCATCAGTTCGACAAAAGGAACTCCGCTCTTTTCCAGAATTTCGTTTGCCGAAAAATGTATTGTCCTTGATATAATACCATCGGCAGTCGAGGGAAGATAACGGTCGAATGACAGCTCAAATCTGCCCCTTTGTTCAAAGCTGAGAATCCAGTTCTTTTCACGGGCAAATTGACTGACACCTTCCAAAATTTCTCGACCGTATTTCGTATTGGTTTCACAAAAGGCGAGAACCCGGAACGTTTTCTTTTGCATGACTGACATGACTCCATCATAACGATTTCAAAAAGCAGAGGCAAACAGCGGATCATTTTCATTTATGCCATTCCGTTCAACAGCCTCACTTTCCCCGGTTTTTAATTCTGGGAAAACATTGAAATGGGGGACAGAAAAAAATGGATCAGACAGTATTCCCGAAAGCCGGGAAGAGTCCAATAATTTCCGTTCGATGAAGAAAGGGGTTGAAATTCCCCGGATTCCATGGGAATGGAACAGGAAACCTTATCTTTTTTCACACCGTCCATCGTGATCTTGATCCCTTCGGGAACCGATTTGCCCGCGTAATTGAGGATATGAACATACAGATTGTCCCCGTCGCGGTTGATTCGGGTAAAAACATAATCGGGCGCGTCAATTCGAATCTTCGGACTCCAAATTTTGTCCAGATCGGCAAGAAGCGATTTTTCCTCATCGTTCCCTGATCGAATCGTCCATTTATTTCCCTTAAGAGCAGATACCGGAACTCCTTCATCCTTCCGAAGAATCGACTGAGGAAGTCCTTTCAATCCTTCATCAAGCGGATTGACAAGCCGCTCTCCATAGAGAGAATTGTAATCACCGGTCTTTCCGGTAATGATCAATCGTCCTCCGCCGCGCGCGTAATCAAGAAGGATTTCGAGCTCCTGATCCGACAGACATCTCTGATCGGGAACAATTAAAACCTCGCAGTCATTCGGTATCGAAAGCGGTTTATTCTGCTTGGTAATAAGGATTCCGTAAGGAATATGATGATGAAGCAGGATCTCTTCCGCGAGAAAGGTTCCTCCCCAGGATTGACGGGAAAAAAGATGGGATTCCTCGGAATAAAGGATCCGGACCGGCTTATACTCCGGAGCGGAAAGGGCTTTGTAATTTGTCCGGATCATCGTCTGGATTTTTTTGAGCAGCGGTGCGCGAAAAGCGAGAAGATCCGGATTGATCATCTGTTTATCGGCGCGCATAATCGTTCGGTCCGTCGGAATTCCGCCGAAGATCATATCTTCCAGAATCGGAAGAAGATAGTGTCCTTCTTTTGATCGGCCGGCATCTTCATCACAAAGGGCAAGAACCGGAAGATCGACTTCTTCCGTAAACTTGTAATCATGAATTCGATGAACGATCCCTCCCTTTTCGATCTTCGGGGCATTGGAACTTTGATCGACAAGGAGATCGAAGCCGTCGACCAGAGAACTGATGTTGATGCTTGCATTCCCCATCCGGTCCGAACTGCGAATACTCCATACGTTCGCCGACATGATCGCATCCGACTTGCATTGCTTCGCGTGAAGCCGAAGACGGCAAATCAGATCGGTCAACTTCTGCGCACGGAAAAGATACCACTGCTGCCGGATCGGATCCTGGATCTCTTCCTGATCCGATTTCACCAAAGAAGGGATCCGGACATTTTTGACCGTGGGAAGTCCAAATTTATCAAGCGGATCCTTTTCTTTCCCCAAAAATTCGCGGAACTGTTGAGTGCATCGCGCGCAATAGCAAGGGGGCGCTTCCAGATTATCGAACATCACGCCGTCGAATTCCCCTTCCTTGAGCGCGATGGTAATCATCTTTTTGAGAAGATCTTCAAATTCGGGATTGTTAATACATGTTTTCCAGCGAAAATAGCCTCCTCCCTGATAAGGAACAGGCATTCCGTTTTCAGCCCGAAGAGCCCAATCTTCGATATTGGGATACTCTTCTTTCATGATCTCATAGTAAATCGTCGAGAACTGAATATAGGCGAGAACGCGAACATGGTGTTTATGGCAGTTTTTCACAAACTGCTGAACCCGCGGAAAATCTTTGGATTCGAAATTCCAGCCCATTCCTTTATAAAAACGGGAATGGATAAAGTTCAAACCATGATCCTCCATGAATTTCGGACACTCTTCACTGTCGAACCAGTGATGCCATTTTACGAGCCATTCGGAATTTCCTTCGATTCCGCCGGTCGATTTTTTACCGATCCGGCGATACATCGAGATCGGTTCATGATTTCCGAAGGTCCAAAAGCATTTTAAACGATCCACTTTTGTTCGGGGAGGGATTTCGATCCCGCCGACGTTCTCCGGGGCTTGAACTTCATTCTGCAATTTTTTCCAAACCTGGAAAAGTTCTTCATAAGAAGCATTTTCACCCTCTTTTCGTTTTCTTCCTTCAAAGATACAAGGACCTTTGTATCCCTTGGCAACCAGAGCGTTGATCACTCCATTCCAGTTAATCTGTCCATCATAAGGGATCCAATGCCGTTCGTCGATAAAATCATAATCGGAAATATGCGTTGTGATGGGAGCACGATTCGTACACTGAACGAATTCTTCCGGCTTTTCCTGAAGAAGATGATTGGAATCGAAGCACCAGTTCGTTTCCGGACCGCTTCCGGACAGGATCAAATTCATTTCTTTCGCACTGTTCGCAAGGCAAGTCCGGGGAAGATTCTCCATCGCGAGTAAAATTCCGAATTCTTTCGCTTTCGCGGTAAGATCCCGAAGGGTTCGAATGCAAATTTGAATCCGTTCCGGGCGATCCGGATCCGCGATTGGTTCCGAACTCGAATGGATCACAAAGACTTTTGCGCCGATGTATTGATTCCATCCGAATAATTTAAGCGTTTCTTCGATCATTTTCTGATGATCTTCCGGGTTGGAACTGGAGATATCGAGATCGCGCCCAAAGGGAATATGAACCGACCAGATCTCCAGCTTGGCGCGATCGCATTTCGCTTTGAAATCTTTTATGAGCGCAAGTTTTTGCTCATCCGTTCTTCTTCCGCCGGGAAGGGACATCTCAACACATTGGAATCCGGCGGCGGCGATTGCGTCGAATTCTTCCTGCGGATATTCGGTGTATCCCCGAACGGAAACCCCGACTTTCCAACTCTTCAGCGGTGAACTCTTCTCGGCGCTGAACAACTCCGATGAAAAAAGAAACAGGGAAAAAATCCCGAAGAACAGCAAAAATTTTTTCAACATAATTATTCTTTCCTTTCCAGTTCAGATATTCAAGTGTTTTCTCGGGGATTCAACCAAAGAACCAACTTTTCCAGGGGACGCTTTATTCGGGCAAACCAGGGCTCTTCCCGAGGGCGGATCGGTTCGACCCGAATCGTAAAGATCCCCGCCCGACGGCCCGCCCAAATGTCGGAAAAAAGCTGATCACCAACCATTGCCGTCTTTTGCGGTTCGAAATGATTTTCACGTATCGCGCGCAAACACCCTTTCGGAGAAGGTTTGCAGGCGCAGGCAATAAAAGGGATCCCCAAATTTCGGGCAAACGGCGATATTCTTCGCTCAAGTCCGTTCGATATAATGCAAAGTCCTATTCCCTGCTCTTTTAAATTTTCAAGCCAGCAACGAATTTCCGCCCCTACTTCTTGCTCTTTATAGCTTTTTAGAGTACAATCTACATCCAGAAGAAGAGATTGTATCCCTGAATCCAAAAGTCTTTTCGGAGTGAGTTCGAGCACGGAATCGACAAACAGATGGGGTAAAAATCTTTTAAACATTATTCTTCCACGTAATTAAACGATGATGAAAACATCGCAAAAAATATTCAACACGCTGATAATTTATATCATATCGGGAAAAGGATATCAATAGATGGACAATAATAAACTGGAAATATCTTTTGCGGGAGCATTGCATTCGGGGCTTCTGGTTTTCGATGGAGCGATGGGAACAGAGCTTTATCGCGAAGGGATTTTTACCAATCGGTGCTATGATGAGATCAATTCCGCCGATCCCGGCCTTGTTCGCCGAATTCACCAATCCTACGCGGATGCGGGCGCTGATGTATTGACGACCAATACATACGGAGCTTCCCGTCCGGTCCTTGAAAAATACGGTTTAGGCGATCTTGTCGAAAAACTGAATACGGAGGGAGGCCGGATTGCGCGAGAAGTTGCCGATCGGGTCGGAGACCGCAAAGTCTATGTTGCCGGATCCGTTGGTCCCCATGTTCTTTCCGAGCAGGAATCGTTTACGGACGAAAGTATTTTGAAATACGTTGAAGAACAGATCGCCGCTCTGATCAAGGGCGGTGTCGATTTCATTCTTTTTGAAACGGAATCCGATCGGAAAGGAGTAGAATTGGCCGCACAATCCATGCGGCGATTCGGCGATTTTCCGTTTGTGATCTCCTGCGATCCCTTTAATGAAGATCTTCCTGAAAGCTCCGATCATTCGATCGAACAGATGATGATGCCCATCCCCGCCTCTCTTCCTCAGCCGGTTGCTTTCGGCCTGAATTGCGGACTCGGCCCGGAAGGAATGCTGAAGATCATCGAACGGGTAATGAAATTTATCGAATTGCCCTTGATCGTCCAGCCCAATGCCGGAATCCCAAGAGAATTCGACAAAAGAAGACTCTATTACTGTACTCCTGATTATTTGAAAGAATACGCGATTCGATATGTAAACCTGGGCGTATCCGCGATCGGCGGATGCTGCGGAACCACTCCCGCCCATATCGCGGAAATCGCGAAATCGATCAAATCGTTTTCCAAAACCCGACGCGAACATTCCATTATTACCCCGCTTGAAAAAAGTGTTGATGAAAAACCGGAATCCCTTTTCGCGGATCGATCCCTTCTTGCCGCTAAATTGGCAAATGGAGAATGGATTAAAACCGTGGAATTGACTCCTCCATGCGGATATGTTCTTGATGATATTGTTCAAAAAAGCCGTAAACTCAAGGAAGCGGGAATCACTGCGGTCAATCTTCCCGACGGTCCGCGCGCTTCTTCCCGAATCGCTTCTCTCGCGGTTGCGGATAAAATTTATCATGAAGCGGAAATTGAACCGATTCTCCATTTTTGCAGCAGGGACCGGAATCTGATCGGAATGCAAGCGGAGCTTTTAGCCTGCGCGGCCTATGATATTCGCAATATTCTTTTTATTACCGGCGATCCTCCCAAATTGGGGAATTATCCGAAAGCAACCGGAGTCTTTGACGCCGATTCCATTGAGATGTGCGAGATTCAGAACCGCTTGAACCATGGAATCGATATTGCGGGAATAAGCATCGGCAAACCGACGAACGCGGTGATCGGATCCGGGGTCGATCCCAACGCGATAGATATCAAAAGGGAACAGGATCGCCTTCAGAAAAAGATTCGGGCGGGAGCCCGGTTCATCATTACCCAGCCCGTTTTTGAACCGGATCAGCTTTTGTTTTTCCTCGATTCCTTAAATCATTTTACAACACCGGTAATCGCGGGTGTTTGGCCGCTTGCGAGCTATCGGAACGCCGTCTTTATGAGAAATGAAGTGCCGGGAGTAGTGGTTCCCGATTATATCATGGATCGAATGGAAAAAGCATCACACGGATCCAAAGAAGATCAAACGAAAACCGGAATCGAAATTGCCCGGGAAGCGGTCAAGAAAATCCGGGACGCTGTCGCCGGAATTCAGGTAAGCGCCCCCTTCGGAAAAATCGATATTTCACTTGCCGTTCACACCGACTGATCTTTTTCCTTCAACGGAATTGCTCGGAATATTCGGGCAACGATGATCCCGGTAAACATGCACCCGAACGTATACATCGCGCAGCAAAGGGCGCACTCGGGATCGTCGGGAAAATAGCGCCGGGCAAGAAATGTTCCAAGGCCCGCGTTTTGCATCCCCACTTCCAAAAGGAGCGCACGGCGCATTCGTGCATCCATTCCGACCGTCCATCCTCCGAACCAGCCCGCACTGTATCCAAGAATATTGAGTAAAAGAAGAGCAAAAAACAAAAACAACGGAAGATGTTCGAACAGGGTCCGATTTTGAGCGACAACAGATGCAATGATCCAGATAATCGCGATGTTGGCGATGATTTCCGCGATTTGATTCGCGCACCATTGCCAAAATTTAAAAATCCGTGAAAGAGTAAAGCCGATCACGACCGGACAAACCACCGTTAAAAGCAGCGTTGTTGCTATCGATCCAAAATCGAGAGAAACCTTCGTTCCCACAAGGAAAAGAAGAACGGAAGGAACTATCAAAGGAGAAAGCAGCGTCGCCGAAGTGGTTAATCCCACGGAAAAACTGATATTTCCCCTGGAGATCATCGTCAACATATTCGACGCCATTGCGCCCGGAACCGATCCCACCAGAATCACTCCGATAAAATAAGGCCCTTCCAGATGAAAAAGGGTTGCAACAAACCAGGCAAGAAGGGGCATCGATAAATACTGGATAAAGGTTCCCCAGAGAACGAGCGGCCAGCGTTTTCCGACATTGCGCACTTCATCCAACGGGAGCAGAGATCCAATCGCAAGCATGGTAATCGCGATCAGCGACTGCATTGCAATGGTCGGAATCAGAAAGGGATCCCGCGTTTTCGCTCCAAAAAGATCACCCCAGAAAAAAGCGAACAAACAGACAATCGAAAGCCAAATCAGCAGATATTTCGAAAGACAGTTGCGAAATGCGTTCATGAAAAACCTTTCACTTCTTTGAATTTTCATTTTTTGCCGAAGGATCAAGCAGAGACGCGGGAACCGGAATGATCTTGCCGGTCCGATCCACTGTTGCCAGTATTGTATGTCCGGTTGCGAGAAGCTCCTCATCCCGGTAAAGGCGGTATTCATGTTCAATTCGAACCCGGGTCAATCGCAAAAGACGCGTCTTCAAGGTAAGAACTTCATCGTAATGCGCAGGTTTATGATAGGAACATTCCGCCTTGATGATCACCATCAGAATATTGGCGTTCTCAAGATCCTGATAGCTCATTCCTGTCGTTTCCCGCAGATATTCCGTTCGCCCCATCTCAAACCAGGCGAAATAATTTCCATGATAGACAACCCCCATCTGATCCGTTTCCTGATAGCGAACCCTGATGGCAAGGGCACTTTCATAAGGAGATTCCGATAATTTTTCTTCTTGATTCATTTTATTGACATAAAGCAGTTTACGGATAGAATAAGTTCGCGGAGGGTTCGCCCGCCGCAAAGAGATTCTTAAATACATTTTTTAAATTATACCGGGAATAAAAACAAGTTCAATCGGGAAGGAAAACGGAAATATGCGGGCACTCATTACCGGCGGAGGCGGTTTTTTAGGACAGTATATCGTTGAACAGCTTCTCCAGCGCGGAGAAAAAGTACGTGTTTTTTCCCGAAAAAAATATCCGGAACTGGAAAAAGCGGGCGCGGAATCCTTTCAGGGCGATCTGCGATCCTATGATCAGATTGAAGCCGCCTGCTCCGGAATGGACGTGATCTTTCATACGGCGGCGCTTCCCGGGATCTCGGTTTGGCGAAAACCGTATTATGAAACCAATGTCCTCGGAACTCAAAATGTCGTTGCCGCCGCCCTTCGCTGCGGAATTAAAAAACTGATCTGTACAAGCAGCCCGAGTGTTGCCGATGGAGGAAAACCGCAATGCGGAGTCGATGAGTCGGTTCCCTATCCCAAAAAATTTCTCGCCTGGTATCCGGAAACCAAAGCGATTGCGGAAAAATTCGTTCTGGAAAAAAACGGGGCCCGGTGGACAGATCTCAATGATCAGGGAAAAGCCCAGTCGGGCCAATTATGGACTTGCGCACTGCGTCCCCGGCTGATTTGGGGACCGCGTGATCATCATTTGATCCCTCGTTTACTAGATCGGGCGCGATCCGGCCGCCTGATGCAGGTCGGCGATGGAAAGAATAAATTGGACATGATCTATGTCGAAAATGCTGCAAAAGCCCACCTTTTAGCCTGTGATGCGTTGGAAAAAGATTCTCCCGTCGCCGGAAAAGCCTATTATCTCTCCCAGGGAGAGCCGGTCCTTTGCTGGAATTGGATCAATGAAATTCTCAAACAGCAAGGACTTCCGCCGGTAAAGCGAAAAATCTCCTTTCGATTTGCTTATATTTTAGGTTCAGTATTCGAATTTTTATACAAAATCACATTTCGAACTTCGGAGCCCCCCATGTCCCGTTTCCTTGCAACTCAACTTGCCCAATCTTACTGGTTTGATATTTCCAACGCAAAAAACGATTTCGGATATGAACCGGAAATCAGTACCGAAGAAGGAATGAAGCGTCTGAATGAATACCTGCACGAAAATCATGGAAAATAAGCGGGAATAATTCCCTTCTTTTTTGATTTTCCTTTCGCCTTTTCATTCGGGAATACGGTGGTGTCCGTTGAACTTTGCCGTCTTTTATGATATAATGAGTGGATTCATGATTTTCGGCGAGCATTAAAGCATCAACCGGATTCAAAAACTGGATATCGAAATTCCATTCCGATACTCCGATTCAAGCAGGAATATCAAGCAAAGAATCCATGGAACAGCTTTAGTGCAAACGGCGTAAATGGAATGAAAAAAAGTGTCTGATCGGCCAAGAAAATATTTAAATGAACGGATTTTTCGTGTCTAAATTTGATCCCCGTAAAATACCAGTGCGAACAAGGATTGGAATCATTACGATCTTTTTTTGGATTGGAATGCTGGCGGGATATTGCTCTATGTGGGCAACGGGAAAGACGGGCGTTCTGAATGTTTGCAATCGATTTGGATTGATCATGCTGGCGCTTTGGCTTGCTTGGCCGGAATTGGAACGGCTTCCCCGATGGATCTTTTTCGCGTTGCCTTTCGTGATCGTCGTTGGGGTTTGGAGACCGATTCTCCTGATTTATCTCTTGCCGCTCCTGTTCCTTTTTTGGTTTTTGTCGGGTAAAACATTTTGGAGCTGAACAAACGAGGACATTCTTATGCTGCTGTTTCTTTTTGGATGCGTAATGCTGGTTGTCGGATATTTTCTTTACGGGAATATCGTGGAAGCAATTCTTCAGCCGGATGATCGTAAAACACCTGCGGTAAAAAAATTCGACGGGGTCGACTTCATGATCCTCCCGACCTGGAAGAATATGCTGATCCAACTCTTGAATATCGCGGGAATCGGGCCTGTAATCGGCGTAATCCTCGGGATCAAATTCGGATCAATCGTGTTTTTGATCATCCCGGTCGGCAATATCATAGGGGGGGCCGTTCATGATTTTATCAGCGGAATGATGTCCATGAGAAATCAGGGAGCGAATCTTCCCATCATTATCAAAAGAAATCTCGGTCAATTTTCCTTTTGGATATTGAGCGGTTTTATGATCCTCCTGCTTCTGCTGGTGGTCGCCGTTTTCGTCAACGTTCCCGCCGATCTGCTCAACGGAATGATCCCGGATATTTTGAATAAAATGTTTCCGAGTTTAAACAACGGAATGGTTTCTTCCCCGACGATTTTCTGGATCGCTGTCGGAGCAATCGGCCTTTACTATATCGTTGCGACCCTTTTTCCCATCGATCAGATCATCGGACGATTTTATCCCATTTTCGGACTCATCCTTCTTTTGGGGACAGCGGCGGTTTTTGTCGCTCTTCTTTGGCATGGGAACAACGATCCGGCCCATTTTATGATAGAGACGGAAGCCTTTAAGGCCAATATGCTGAAAGATCCGATTATTCCCTGTCTTTTCGTTACCATCGCCTGCGGGATCATGTCCGGGTTCCATGGAACGCAATCTCCGATCATCGCGCGCACCTTAAAGAGCGAAAGAGACGCCAAAAAGGTGTTCTACGGAATGATGGTCGTCGAAGGACTGATCGGAATGGTGTGGGCCGCAGCCGGAATGGCCATTTATAATCTGAACACGGCGATGATGTCGGAAACACCGATGAAAGTTCTTTTGAACATTACTCAATACTTCCTTGGCGGTCCGATGGGAAATATCACCATTCTTGCCGTTGTGATCCTCGCAATTACATCCGGTGATACCGCGATGCGCTGCATTCGATTGACAATCGCGGAAAATCTGCATATCTCGCAATCTTCGGTGATCAATCGTCTTGCGATCTGCATTCCTCTGATTCTGATCATTGTCGCCCTCCTTTTATGGTCGAACAAGAGCGCGGAATCTTTCAAAATTCTCTGGAATTATTTTGCCTGGGGAAATCAGGTTCTCGCCGCGCTTACCCTGCTTACAGGAACCGTTTGGCTTCTCCGAAAAAGACGAAATCCGCTGATCGCGGTCATCCCGGGCGCTTTTATGTGCTTTGTCGTAATCACTTATATTCTTTGGACATCAAAAGCCCACGGAGGACCTGCGGGAATCGGATTGAATCTTAAGATCTCTTATATGATCGCGGCGGGATTAACCTTACTGTTGTTCGGCTGGGCTTTCTATCTCGGATCCGCATCAACGGAAAGTGAAGAAGAAGATCCTTCCAATAGGATCGAAAACAAAAACGGAGATTGGGATGATCTTCAGGATCTTGAGGATTCTGACGGGGAATGTTCCCTCAATCCGGAAAATCGTAAAAAATGGAAACGGTTTGCAAAACTTGCTGTCCTTGCAGACCTTA
Organism: Planctomycetia bacterium; assembly: GCA_030539035.1. Classification (GTDB taxonomy): domain Bacteria; phylum Planctomycetota; class Planctomycetia; order Pirellulales; family Thermoguttaceae; genus JAUNBG01. The sequence goes on along the minus strand of JAUNSU010000021.1, from coordinate 28,761 downwards.
AAAATATGGAAGAAATGGACGACGAGGAACTTTTAAAACGTATTATTGGAAAATGATTTTCCCGTAATATCAACAAAACGATGCACTGAAAGATCCGTGCAAAAAAACGAAAATAATTAAAAAACTCAAGGAGAGATGAACATGAAAGTCTATGAAGGAAATCCCTGTTGTCCAGGTGATGGAAAAATCGCGATCGTTGTCGCCAAATACAATAAAAATATCACCGAAAACCTGCTTAAAGGCGCCCTTCAGAAATTGAAGGATTACGCGGTCTCCGAAAATAATATCACCGTTGCCTGGGTTCCCGGCGCATTCGAACTTCCACTTGCCGCTCAGTATTTCGCCTACGATTCGGAGTATATTGCCGTGATTTGCCTGGGGTGCGTGATCAAGGGAGAAACGCCCCATGATGAACATATCAATCGCGCGGTGAGCCTGGAACTCGCCCATTTGGGTGTTGACTCCGAAATTCCGGTTATCTTCGGACTGTTGACTTGCAATACGGTGGAACAGGCGTTGGCCCGAAGTGCGATGGTCGAACCCGGAACGGATAAATCAGAGCAATCCAATGTTGTCGGAAATAAAGGGATGGAAGCCGCTGCCGCTGCCCTCGAAATGCTCAATCTTTTCGAACAGCTTCCGGAGCAAACGGAATCCGATTCTCCGGAGAATTTTTTCAATCCCTTTTTGACAAATTTCAACAATCACTTCGCAAATAATGATACAATAGATTATGATGCGGAAGAGGATGATGAAGACGACGAAGATGAAGACGATTTCGAGGAAGGGGATTCATGGTTCCTTCCTCCCCAATCCGGTAAAAAGCAGGATTCCCGATCCGAAAGGAATTCCCCTTCTCACAAGAATGGAAAATTTCATAAAAATTCCGATTTCCGCAAATCCGATTCGCATAAGTCCGATTCTTACAAAAAAAATAAGGATTACAAAAAGGGAACGGACAAACCTTACAAACAAAAACGAAATGGCGATTCCAACGGAAAAAAGAACGGTCCTGGAAAATATGGAAAAAAGTAAATACGGAAAACGAAAATAATGGAAAAAACAGAACATAAAGGACGATTTCAATACTATTCCTTTGCGCGAAGGGTCGCTTTCCAGCTTTTGTACCAGGAAGATCTCAATCCGGGGACAAGTACGGATATCAACGAGGATTTCATTTCCTCGGAACTCCGGGGGCTGTGCAAAAAAAGTGAAAGTGATGAGAAATCCGAACAGGATCCCTTGACCGCCAAAAAAGAAGAATACGCGGAATTGCCAATCAATGAGGATATTGAAGCGGATTCGCCGGTATCGCCCAAGGACTTTAGAAAATTGATTCGCTTTGTCAAGGAACTTGTGGAAGGAACGCTGGCGCATCGGGATCAAATCGATCAGATAATCGGAAATGTCGCCGAACATTGGTCCGTTTCCCGAATGGCAAAAACAGACCGGAATATCATTCGGCTTGCCGTTTTTGAAATGATCCGCAAAAAAACACCGAAAGCGGTTGTAATTCATGAAGCGCTTAGTTTGGGATATCAGTTCGGAACAGGAAATTCCTCCGCGTTTATGAATGGAATTTTAGACAAGATCGATCTTTCGATCGATTGGGATAATTTAAGGAATGAATAAAAATGGGTTTTTTCGATAAGATCAAAAAAGGACTCGGCCTGGACAAACTTAAAGAAGGTTTGAACAAAACGGTCAAATTGTTGAACACCGATATTCGGGATTTATTCAAACAGGAAGGACGACTGGTCGACGAGGCCTGTTTAAACGATCTGTTTGAAATTTTGATTCGAACGGATATGGGAGTATCTGCGGCACAGGAAGTGGTGAATGAAATCAAATCCCAATTTCGCGGACGGGTTGTCAAGCAGGACGAGATCATTGACGTAATCAAGGAAAAATTGAAATCGCTGATGAGCCAGGAAGATACCATTCCGATCCATTTTGCGGAATCCGGTCCTACGATCATCCTTTTCTGCGGTGTCAACGGAACCGGAAAAACGACCAGTATCGCGAAATTGACGAAGTTAATGCGAACGCTGGGAAATAAAATTGTATTGGGAGCCGCCGATACCTTTCGCGCCGCGGCGGTCGATCAGCTTACGATCTGGTCCAAACGGCTTATGGTGGAAATAGTAACCGGACAACCAAACAGTGATCCGGCAAGTGTTGCCCACAAAGCGGTTGCCCGGGCAATAGAAACAAAAGCGGATCTTTGCATTATCGATACTGCGGGCCGTCTGCAAACACAAAAGAATCTCATGAACGAACTGGAGAAGATCAAAAGAGTAATCTCAAAGCTGATCCCGGATGCTCCTCATGAGGTTTTTCTCGTGCTGGACGCAACGACCGGACAGAATGGGTTAAGCCAAGCGAAGCATTTTACCGATTCTGTTGCCTGTACAGGGATTTTCCTCGCGAAATTGGACGGAACCGCAAAAGGCGGCGCGGCCGTTGCAATTCGAAAAAATGTCGGTTTGCCCGTCAAATTTATCGGGACCGGCGAAAAAGCGGACGACATCGCCGAATTTAATCCCGATACGTTCGTCAACGCAATGTTCGATGAATGATGAATAATGGGGTTCGGTCAATATTTGTATCTGTTAATGATATAAGAAAAGGATTTAAGGAGTTGTAGATCAATGTCTGCGATAATCATTGAAAAGGGAAGAATCGTTGACCCCTCCTGCAATAGGGACGAAGTGGGCGATCTCTATATTGAAGACGGTAAAATCGTCGAAAATCCGGCTCGCGGAAAAAAACAGGCGAAATCGGATCCTGTCCGGATCAATGCCAAGGGAAAAATCGTCGTTCCCGGCCTGATCGATATGCACGTTCACCTTCGGGAACCGGGACAGGAAGAGGACGAAACGATAGAAACCGGAACTGCGGCCGCTCTCGCCGGCGGCTTTACATCAATCGCCTGCTGCCCGAATACAAAGCCGCCGCTTGATACACAGGCTTCCGTCGAACTTGTGCGTCAACTCGCCCTGCGCGCCGATCACTGCAATGTCTATCCGATGTGCTGCATCAGCAAAGACCGCGAAGGACAGGAACTTGCGGAACTCGGAATTCTGTTCGAAGTGGGAGCAATCGCCTGCAGCGATGATGGATCCTCGGTTGATGATGCCGAACTGATGCGGCGCGCGATGGAATACTGCCTTATGTTCGATCGACCGGTCCTTTCCCACGCGGAATCCGCTTCTCTCGTAAAGGGAGGAGTAATGCATGAAGGCGCGATCTCCACTCTTTTGGGACTTCGCGGAATGCCCGCCGCCGCTGAAGATGTAATGGTTTCCAGAGATATTACCCTTGCGGAAATTACCGGAGCCAAGCTGCATATCATGCACGTTTCCACCGAAGGATCGATCTCCGCAATTCGCAGGGCAAAAGACCGCGGCGTCCGCATCACGGCCGAGGTAACCCCGCACCACCTCTTCCTTACCGATGAATGTTTGCGGACGTTCAGTTCCAATTACAAAATGAATCCCCCTCTTCGAAGTAAAGAACATGTCGACGCCTGTCTTCAGGGTCTTCTCGACGATACGATCGACGTGATTGCAACCGATCACGCGCCGCATGCTCCGGAAAAGAAGCTCCGCGAGATCATTACCGCCCCTTTCGGCATCGTCGGGCTGGAAACCGCCCTTCCGCTGATGATCGAAAATTTGATCGATACAAAAATGATCACCTGGTCCCGTCTGATCGAAAAGATGTCCTGGAATCCCGCAAAGATTCTCGGAATTCCGAAAGGAACACTCAAGCCGGGCGCCGATGCCGATATTACGATCATCGATCCCGACCGATCCTGGACCGTCAACGATCATACGCTTCATTCCAAGAGCAAGAATACCCCCTGGTTTAATAAGAAGATGAAAGGACATTCCGATCTGGTCCTTGTGGGAGGAAAGATCAAGTATTCCGCAGAATAAAATTCTCCATTTTCAGAAACGGAGCCGATCCGGAAAATGAAAAGACGTTCACTCTTCGCCGCTGCCGTATTGATCCTTGTTCTCTTCCTTGCGATTTTCGCTTTTCGGAAGAGATCGGATCCGGTTCGAATTCTGGGCTCCTCCATGGAGCCCGTTCTGATAGGACCGTCTTTTCTTTTCTCCTGTTCATCATGCGGGTCCCCTTTTCGCATCACCTGTGAACTCTCTTCCCGAAGTTCGGAATCGGAGATAAAAAAGAGTTTTCTTTCCCGGCAGCCTGCGGTTTCCTGTCCATTCTGCGGATATACCGGAATCCCTGTCCAAAGCGGAAAGTTCCGTTTTGGATATCCCCTTTTTCTCTCAAAAATTCACACGGATCAGAAAACGCTGAATCGATTTTCCATCGCCGCATTCGAAAAAGAGGGACTTTTTTATATTAAAAGGATCGTCGGACTTCCCGGGGAAAAAATATCCGTTCATCAAGGAGATCTTCGGATCAATGGAAAAATTTTCCGGAAAGATCCCGATCAAATCCGAAAGCAATTCGTTCCCTTGCGGCATATCGAAAAAGAACAAAAAGATCATCGTCTGTTCCTGTATTACAAAAAGCCTTCCGCTCGAAATAATCCGGCCGATCCGAAGAGAATGATCTCCGTTCCGATTACCAATCAGTCGGAAATTCCGCGTATGGAAACAGAACCGTTCGATCAATATGAAAATGTCCGGGATTTCATTTTGGACCTTTACAAAGATCCGCTTTTGAAATCGAAGGAATTTACCCTGCTGATCAATCGGGGAGAATTCCTTTATCTTTTGAAAATCGATTCCTCCGGAAGATGGAAGATTCTGCGAAAAAAGACGAAAACGGATTCCAAAAAGTTTCCGATTCCGAATATCGAAAAGATTTTGCCCGAAGATTTTACCGAATCCATTGCATCAGGAGATATTTCGGACCGAAAAGGAAATCTTTCCGTCTATTCCTGCGATGATCGATTGACAATGACCTTGCACGGAACCCCTTTATGCAACGCGGACCTTGAAGAGAAAACGGATACTCTTTGTCCAATCACAATTCCTTTTATTCTTTTCTCAAAAGAACCGGACGATTCCTGTTTTCAACTCTTCGACGATTCCTGTTTTCGGGTCTTTCGGGATATTCATTACACGGCATCCTCATCGACCGCATCGCCGTCGGAAGAAATTTCCGCTCCGCCAAAAGAATACTATGTTCTCGGAGATCATTCTCCGGTTTCCATTGACAGCAGGAACTGGAATCCGCCGACGATTCCCGCATCGAGTTTTATTGGAACCGTTCCTTCCGTTGTCGAAGATCTGTTTTTCGCCAAGTATCTTTTCGCACCGGCAGCGCCGAATCCCGTTGAAAGCGAACCGGATATCAGCGTCCCCCGCGAACTTGAAGTTCCTGAAGATTATTGAACGCGAAGAATCCGAACATGAGCGCGCCGAAAATACTCCCTTGGCGAAAGCAGAAAAAGGCCATTGCGCCTGCGCAAATAATGGAAAGCCAAAGTGAATTGCCCAATCCATGCCGCCAATCGAAATAGGTAAAAAATTCCCGGATGATATTCCCGCCGTCCAGAGGATAGATCGGAAGAAGGTTCAGTGCACTCCAAAAAAGGGACATCCAAATAAAGCTGTAGAGGAACCATCCGCAAAAACAGTAAAAGCTGTTTTCCGGCATCAGCATCCATAAAAGGACATTATCAAAAGATACAATCGGGATTTTCAGAACTCCCAACTCGGAAAAAGAAATCGAGGGGTGAAATCCGCAGAGGATCAAAATCAGGATCAGAATTGCGGCGGAGAGAATTTCCATTCCCGGCCCGGCAAAGGAAATCAATATCCGCCCGAACGCGCCCGGCGTTCGACGGTAAAAGGGATGATGGCAAGCCATTCCGCCAAAGCCGTATAAGATAATCCAGGGATCCGCGCCAAAAATTCTCTTCAGGACAAGTGCATGTCCCATCTCATGAATAATGAACGTTGTAAACCATGCGAGAATCCAAGCGGCCATTCCGACCATCCATAATCTTCCATTTTCGATCTGCACTCGAATCAAAGGAGAAAAGAAAAGCGCGATTACCCAAAAGAAAGGACTGATCTGAACAGGAATCCCCAAAAGTCGAAAATTGACATCCCATGCAGATCTTCCCGTATTGCCAAACATAAAATCATTTTCCTTTCCGCAATTCTGTTTTCAGGTTTCCAATTCCATAAAGTATTCCATTTTCGGCGTTTTGTTTTTTATCCGCACGAAAATTTCTCATCATTTCTTCCCGGTTTTACAAATTTTCCTTTTGCGAGATCTTATTCTGAAAGATCTTTACAAAGTAATCGGCGGCATTTCGAACGGGATCACCATCGGCATCGGCCCACTGAAGAAGTTCGGAAAGTTCTTCCTGTTTTTTTTGTAAAGCGGCCGGGTCCGAAAGCCAGTTAATAATATGAGCGGCAACCTCGCCGCTCCGGTCTTTCGGGGTAATATATTCCGGAAAAACCATTAAATCCCGATCATGATTCGACGGTTCCTTCGGAATAAGTCCCCATCGATTATTGTAAAAGATCGATTCATTCGGTAAACGATCCACTGCGATCAGATTGGTCAACGTAATATATTTGACGCGGCAAAAGAACCGAAAAACCGTATGGGAAAGCGAATCAACGCGATAATAAATCACTGTCGGTTTTCGGTGGGCGAGCAATTCGAGCGATACAGACCCGGAAACGGCAATACAGCAAACAGCCGCCTCCATTAACTCCGGCGTTCTTCCGACAAAAACAGGAATGGACCGTTCCTTCTTTTCAAGGAAGCGGCGAATTCGATCCGCCTGGGAATCCTTAAAAGCGGCAATGATCGGCTGAACAGAAGGAATCTGTTTTCGGATCTTTTCCACCGCGTTGAACATTTCCGACAAATTATGATCGACTTCCTGATCTCTTGATCCGGGCAGTAAAGTAAGGATGGGTCCGTTCGGACCGCTCCGAAGCTGTTCAATAAACGGCCTGTCCAGTTCTTTTTTTCGAACTTCTTCAAAGAAAGGATGTCCGATCCGATGAACATCGCAATTTCGCGCCCGATACCAATTCTCTTCAAAAGCAAGCGGACAAAGCACATGATCGACCAGGCGCTTCATTTTTTTTACCCGACCCTGCGCCCAGGCCCAGATCTGGGGAGGAATAAAATAAAAGACGGGAATCCCTTCTTTTTTTGCCCTTTTAGCAACCTGCCAATTAAAGCCGGGAAAATCCACAAGAACCACCGCGTCCGGTTTTTCCTTTTGAAAGATCTCATGCACTTTCCGAAGATAGCGCAAGAACAGACGCAGGTTCCAAAGGACCCGGCCGATCCCCATTACGGCAAGATCGGTCAAGGGAACATCGATCCGGCAACCCGCCTCTTTCATTTTTGGACCGCCGCAGCCGGCAAAAGAGGCGTTGGGGAACCGCTCTCGCAATTCCCGGATCAATTCCGCCGCATGAAGATCGCCGCTGGGCTCTCCCGCGGAAAAAAAGAAAAAAGGCCGTCCTTGCTGTTCTGATTCCATACTGATCACGACTTTTTTTGCTGTTTGATCTCTTTCAGGCGGACCGCTTCTTCCCGAATCTTGTAGTATTCGTCGAGCGGAAAACATCCGGAAATCATCCCGTTGCGCGGCGCGTTTGTACAATCTCCAAAAGTTCGGCAAATTTTCGATTTGTCCAAAGGTTTTCCTTCCAGATAATCGGAACAGATATTCGGATAGGAAAGGACCATTCGCCCGATCCCGATCATGTCCGCCGCTCCCTGATCCAGAACCCATTCTCCGACTTGCGGAAGCCATTCCTGAAGATACGTGTATCCGGATCCGATAAAAACAAAGTCCGGCATCAGTTTTTTGATCTTTCGAAGAATCTGAATCTGCCGGGCAACACCAAGAATCGGATCTTCCGGAGGAAGATATCCGTCGGCAACGGCAAACGCGGCCGGACGCTGTATATGCGGATTATAATAAGGGCTCCCGATCGTTGAGCAGATCATTCGGATCCCCAGCTTATAAAGAAACGCCAAAAACGCAAGAGGTTCCGAAAGATCATATCCCAATCCCGTTCCATCTCCGCCGAAAGCAAAGGGATACAAGCCGCTGAACTCCATTGGACGGCCGATTCCATCCGGACCTTTTTCGAAAGGAAACATATCGGATAAACTCAATCGGACCGCAATATCAAGGCCGGGAACTTCGGATTTGATCCCCTCTATGATCGATTTTACAAAGCGCGTTCGATTTTCAAAGGAGCCGCCGTATTTGCCTGTTCTTGTATGCGCCGAAAGGAATTCGTGTCCCAAGTATCCATGCGCCTGTTTAATATCAACGAAATCGAATCCCGCGTTCTGCGCCAGCTTGGCCGCTCTAATAAAATGTTCGATAATATCTTCCACTTCTCCATCGGTTAATACATTTTCCGGACCGCAGTGAAATTTTTTATCCAGAAGCGGATGAGAATAGGCCGTTTTCGACTCCAGTTTTTTATCATCATTCGGTTTACAAAAACGACCGGAATGGGTCAACTGAAGTCCTACCAGGGGATCATCCCCGGATCCGAACCGATTCCGATGCGCGTCGATCGTTTGTTCCCGCAGTTTTCCAATCGCGGGAGCGGATTCCTCATTGATGAACATCTGCCGGGTATTCGCTCGGCCTTCCCGCATTACGGCAACCGCTTCGCACCCAAAAAGGACCTTCGCCCCGCTCGTTCCAAAGCGGAGCCAACGCCGAATCGCCTGTTCACTTGGCGCTCCATTGGGAAGGCAATCCCAGCCCTCCATGGGAAGGATCGCCCAGCGGTTCCCGATTTTCTTCGATTTGCCGTTGATCCCGCTTTTATAGATCAATTCCCGGGAAAAGGATGATTCTTCCGCACTTTTCGGAGTATCAGCAAGATCAATATCTGCACCGATCTCTTTGAAATAATCGCGAAAATCTTTGGCATTTTTGAACGACGCCGGTTTTTTAAAATCCACCATATTCTGGGTTCTCCTGATCCTGTTCAAAATGATCGGAGGATTTTGCGAAAACATTTTACTGTTTTCTCTCAATCTTCCTTTCAAATTCAAGGAAAATAATCGACTTCTCTCCTAAAATATCTTTTCGGCTTTTTCCGATAATATTTTTTCTTTTTATTGACAACAGAGATTCATTATACCGCAAGGAGCAATTTATTCCACCCCGAAAATCTCATTTTCCCGATAATCTCTCCAGACGTTTTCAAACCACTCATCCATGATAGGAATCGGTTTACACGGGTCCCAACGATGTTCGACGGTTCCCTCTTTGGTCCCCGAATCAAAGAATCCCATTTCATTTACAGAGGTATTAAGAACCTCGGAACGAAAAGAGGGATCCTCCGGCTGAAAGGTCCAATCCGGGGGAAGAAGCGGGTGAATCGGCTTTCCTCCTTCGGTAAAAACAAGCCCCGATCCCCGGGAACCTGTTCCCGACTCGATCTGAAAAAGAATCGCGTCCAGATAAACCGCATGCGCAAGGCAAAGCTGAAGATTTCGGAAGTACTCCACCGAATCCGGGTCGATCGAACGATCTCCCCTTCCCTTGCCGCTTTCATTTTCATCAGGAGAGATCCGATTTCGAAGGGATTCATATTGATTCCAGGCCTCTTGAACTCCCTTTTTCAAGCCCTTCTCGGACCGAAAATGCGCCGCGTATTGGGACATTCTCCGCTGGAACTCCATTCGATCACTTCTCCAGCTCTTCGAAAGATCCGCGATTCGATCCGCCGCCGCGATCCACTGATCGGCCGCTTGTTCAAGGATCCGTTCCGCTTTTTGGAGATCAAGCGTTTTTTCCCGATATTGATGGGCAATGTATTCCGCCGCGCGAAAAGCACCGACTTGCCCCGCGTTGAGTGCGCTTCCGCCCGGCCGGGCAATTCCATGCGATCCGTTGACCTCTCCTATCGGGAAAAGATGGGCGATATTCGTCGATTCATACCAGATATTCCCGGCAAGTCCGCCATTGTTGTGCTGCGCCGATACAAAGATTTCCAATGGTTCTTTCGCAAGATCGATATAATGATCCCGATAAAGCTCAACCGCTCCCGGGTTCATTCGTAAAAGCCGTTCAAGCGGCGTTCCGAAAAGCGCATCGGAATTCTTTAAATACTCAAAGGCTTCCGGATCAAGATCGTTGAAATCAAGATCAGCCGGATTCGATCGAAAATCAAGAAATACTCTTCGATTTTTGACCAGGATTTCATAAGAGACGATCAGATCGATCAGAGAGGATCCTCCATCCGCTTTGCGGACATCGAACGGCCATTGATATCCCTTGAGAAAGACCCGGGAATTCATTTCGCCTGGTGAAGAAAAGTAAGGACGCAAAAATTCAGACGGATCGGATGTTCCGTCTTTTTCCGTCGAAATAAATCGGGGAAGAACCTGCATAAACGTTCCCGAGATATTCCAGCGGAATACGGAAACCGGCGCGGTATCCTCTTTGGAATCGGAATTTTTCGGAATGCGATCGGAAATGTCGGTGGACGAAGAGATCCCGAATTGGCTTTCCGGAAGTCCGCGGGCCGCCGCGCCGATCTCCAGCGCAAGGCCAATCGCCCCTGTATGAACCGCAGGATAGACGCTGGAGGAATAAAGTCCGCCGGGACCTCCAACCGCGAAAATGAGATTTTCAACCTGAAAAGTTTCCATCTCTCCTGTTGTCCGATCGACCGCCAAAAGTCCGCAGATTCTTTTTTGTCCTTCCTGATCCAGAGTCAACAATTTCAGCGCGACCCTGTTTTCAAGAATTGGGATCTTTTCTTTTTTCAGTGCGGCGATCAGCGCGCGGCACATTTCCCGGGACGTGTAAGGTCCGCAGCTCGTTGCCCGGCGAAAGGGATCATGATCTGTTTTATATCCAATATATTCTCCAAAACGATCATGGGGAAAAGGAACTCCCAGATTGGCCAAATGAAAAAAAGCTCTCGTGGATAATGCCGCTTCCACCAGCGCGAGATCACCGTTCATTCCGCCTGCGGAAAGATAGGTTTGCGCCAGCTGCTCCAGGGAATCGGGCTGTGATCCATACATTCCCATTTTATAATAGGTCTGTTTATCACTGCCTGTATTGATGGAGGTTCCCATGTTCAAACCTTCGGTAAGGACAAGGATATCGTCCAATCCTTCGGCTTTAAGGCGCAAAGCGGCGGCCAATCCGGCGGCGCCGGATCCAAGGATCAATGTATGCAGGGAGTATTTTCGCATCGTTTATTTCTGAAAGGAATAAGGGGTTGGCGTGTAAGGACCTTTTATCAGCATTGCTTTTTCCGCAATGAATACAGGCGCATCATAAAGAGGAATGTCCTTAAAGGCGATCGAATCACCGCTGCGAAGGATCCGGTCCTTGGGTATCGCATAGATCGCCCCGGAAACGGTATCAACCCACACAGGTTCCTTGAATGAGATCCCCTTTAAGGTCAACTGTCCGGGAACGGTCGCATTATCGTTGTCCGGATGAGAGGAGCTGTCCCAGAAAACAACAAGATTATCCTTCGTTTTCTTTTGCCGGAAAACATAAAGAACGGTCTTTTTTTCGCAAACAAGGGACGCTTCCGGATTTTTAATTCGTTCAATCGAGGAATCAAAAACGGAGGCAATGTTCTGAACGGTGTAATAAGCCGGCTTAACCTTGAGAACCTTGAAATCCTCATTGCATTTAACCAATCCCATTCTTTTCATAAATCGATCGCTTCTCGTTCGGATCCAAAGAGGATCGACCTTTTTTGTATATCGTTCCGGATCATGATAGGCGGGATCATAGAAAGTGAAAATGAGCGATTCCACATCATGTCCCAAATCTCCCAGCATACGGCGTGCGTTCCATTTGCATTGGGTCAATTCCGTATTCCATTTCGCCGAGGAAATGGGAGCCGTATAATGCGGATCCGAGGTCGCTCCGGACTCTCCTTGCCAAATTTTCAGCGTTGGGGAATATTTGCGGACGATCTTGACAAAGTTTTCCACTTTCGGATAAATAGAATCGGGATTGAGCGAATAATCATGATAAATAATCCATTCAAAAAGTCCCAATTTTCCGGCTTCGGAAACAACTTTGAGATATTCATCCGTGAATTTGGCGTTTGTATAGGACAAAACAAGAGCGGCAATTCTCGCATCAGGAATATGCTTTTTAATGATCTCCGCCGTTCGCATGTTGTTGTCGGCAACCAGAGCAGGCGTGTTTATTTTGATATTATTCGGTTCGTTCCAACAGGCCCAATCGCGAACGCGTCCTTTATAATGGGCGGCGAGCTTATCGACATAATGATCCCAGGCAGCCAAGGCTTCTTTCCCCTGCGGCATTCCATCGGAAAGAGAGGCCCCTCCCCCGCCGGGATAAATCGGATTGCCGTAAGAGGTTTCCAGCAGCGGATCCATTCCTTGAGAGATCAGGTAATCGACCTGTTTGTCGAGCCAGGTGAAATCGAATTTTCCTTTTTCCGGTTCGATTTTCGCCCAACCGGCGTGAAGTCGGATTCTTTTGATCCCAAGAGGAGCAATATATTCTTTGAACTCCTCAAAGTCGCCGTAATCGCGGGGCAGCATTTCGCAGCCAATCGCGAAATCCGATCGGCCAACCTCTTTTGCCGTTCGGGGCATAATGGTCCCGATCCGTTCGAATCCGGGATCAAGCGTCGTTTGAACCCGATCGTGGGTATTGTCGATCATTTGCGCATAGATCGGAAAAGCGGCCGATATCGCAAACAGAAAAAGAAAAGTCCTTCGCACCAATGGGAACAGTTTTTGAAATCGCATAAATTCTCCTTAAATCCGCATTTTTTTTCGTTTTTCCCTTTTAAAAAACAAAACAGACGACTCTTGGATCAAATTGATCCGCCTGCCAAGATTATATCAGAATGAAAATCAAAGATCAAGACGCAGATCAAAGGAATCCCGAAGATCCGCAAAAAATCAATAAGTGGTCGATTTGGATCCATGCGGAGAGAATGTAATCCGCTGATTTTGCGGCATCGGACGAAGAGCGATATTATACTCTTTTTCCAGCAGAATTTTTTTGATCTCCCGTAATTCATTAAAGGAATCGGGATAAACAAATAAGGTGATCGTACTTGATTCTTTCAAATAAAGGGCAACTTTTCGGCGAAAAACGGACCCGTCCGCAAGAGCTTCCTTGAGCGTTTCTCCAAGCAGATCATTTTCCGGGATGCATTCACCAAAATTAAAGGAAAAGGAAAGACGGGTTCCATCCGCTTCCCGAACCTGCGTTAAACTCGCCTGGAAATGGAAAGTGTATCCTTCGATCGGCCCCATCGCATCATCGATTTCCGATTGCTGGATCTGTCGAAAATTACGAAAATAGCTCCGAAGACGTTCCGAAAAAACGTTCATCGGAACATGGGAGATCCGACCATTTCTTAAACAGAAAAAGCCTTCATGTCCTTCGACCTTCTTTCCGAGCGGCGTTGGAATATTCTCAATTTTAATACTCTTCTTCCCCGATTCTTCAAGGGACTTTTCGATTCGCTGAAGTTCCTTGATCTTTTCGTCCAATTGATAAACGGCTCTCTTCTGTTCAAATTGCTGCTGGGTGCTCTTGTCCTTTTTTTCCGATTCCATCTGGACGATCGTTTCCATTCCATCGATATCCACAAGCATTTGATGATGCTGATTTTCAACATTGTCCGCCTGCATTTTTACGCGCTGCAATTGCGTATTGAGTTCCCCAACGGTTCCCTTGAGTGATTGAATCGCTTCTTTTCCGCTTTCAAATTTCCGGCAAATTTCGATATATTCCTGTCGATTTTCTTTTGGATCGGGTCCTTGAACAGGAACAGAAACAGCGGCGGAATCAGAAACGGGGGCGATCGGATCGGCGGCGGGATTGACCGCCCCCACCCGGGCTCCCGCGATCATTACAAGAATGATCAGGATCCCGACGATATTCGATACAATGTCCAAAAAAGAATCCTGTCCGCTCTCAAGGGATTCTTCGGAACGTCTTCGCGGTGAAAATCTTCTCATATTCTAATCCGTGTAATTTTTAACGGTAATTCCCTGGGTTTGAAAAATCTTCTGAAGTTCAAAAAATGTTTGTTCTCCTCCCGGATGAACTTTCGCCTTGATCCAGGGGGTCCAGTACATATTTCTTCCGGCAACGCCCCATGTTTTCACGCAAAGGACAAAGGATTGGAAAAGATCCTTCTGGAACTGATCCTTTCCGATTCCCGTTGAAATAGTCTCCGTTTTTCGAATTCCCGGCTGCTTGGGAAATACGATCTTGTCCGCAAAGCATTCGATGGAAATCGGACGTTCCGTTGCGGCATCCGCCTTCTTATAGGTCAATTCAGTAAGATTAAAGGCTTTTCCCGACATCTCGGAAGACGCAAATCCGGCAACCGGATCCTTTTTCGGTTCCGGACAATCTTTCATCTTTTTATCAACAGAAAGCATCGGTCCCGCCCCGGGAAGATTACCGTTCTCGATTTGAGAACTTGAATGATAGGGCGATCCCGCCGGCGATGTTCCCTGTCCATTTTGCTGATAGGCGGTATTTCCCACCGTTTCCCAATTTCCCGGCTTCTGATCCGAATCGTTCTGAGCAGAGGGCGTTTGTCCTTGATCCTGAACCTTGGCCAGAAGCTGCCGCGAAGGATCAACGGGCGTTCCGGCCGTTTGATCTCCTTCAACCGCCGGCCCATAAGGAGTCAACTGCTGATAGTTCCCGTTCTGCGGCGCTGGAGATTCGGTCTGAGGAACAGATGATCCGGTCTGTTGGGCAAGAGATCCGTTCGGCGAGAATTGCGATCCATTCGGCAACAGTGCGGATGGAGATCCGTTCTGTCCGATTGAGGAAGCCGGATCCGGACCGTTCGTCTTTCCTCCTGCATTCAGATCGGAATAGGCTCCCTGATATGCGGGAAGTGATTGATAATCGCCCGCCCCGCCGGAAGTTCCAGCCAAAAAGGATACGCCAAGTCTTTCTCCCCCGTTTGGTGTATTCGGTGTATTTTGAGCATAAGATCCGGAAGGATTTCCGTAAGGCCCCGATGTTTGCGCGGGAACAGGATTTTGTCCTCCCGGTAAACCTCCTGCGGAACCGGGAGATCCTCCCAGCCCGGAGACAGGCGCCAACTTAACCTGATCGCCAAGTTGATTTTGAAGGGATGAACTTCCCGGACCGGATCCAAATGTTCCGGCTCCAGTGAGCGAAGATCCTGCGATCCCCGATCCTTTGCGAAGGGAAGAAAATCCGCCGAAGTCGGATTCCGATCTTGATCCTGCTCCTTGCCGACTCATCTCCGCGATCATGGTTGCAAGCGGAATCGCGAGCCGGCTTCGGGAAAGCGCGATCTGCTCCTGAATGCGATGAGCGCGATCGGGATCAGCGGGAGGATAATCCAGTTTCCAATCCTCTTCGACAAGTTCATATCCATAGTCCCCGCCCCAGGAGGCGAGCGCGGAAACGGCCGTATAATATTTGTCGGATCCGCCGGGCCGGACAATCAGCAGCGGGTAAGGCTCTTTTTCCAGATCATTCGATCCGTTCGCTTCTTTTTCCAAAATACATTGCCGGGCGGTTCTGATCGCCATGTCAAAAGGGTTGCCGGGATATTTACCGAGTAAAAAGTCTTCAACGGAGAACGGAATCCCTTCCGGCATAAGAAATACGCCGCGTTCATTGCACTCTATGTAAATCGGATAGCGAACCGTCCCCGATTTTCCCTGATAAGGAATGATCGAATAAGAAGGCTTCGCGTTTTTGATCTTTTCCCGGGAATCGGCGATCTCCTTTTCCAGTCGAATGATCTCTTCCGATTTGATCTTGATTTTGGCCGCGATATTTTCCGGATTTTCCGATTTATCTTCTTTCAGAAGTCGAATTCCTTCTTTGAGTTTATTCAAATCCTTGAGTCTTTCGGCGATCGCTTTATCGGCGGCGGTCAATCGGTCCCGCTCTTTTCGAAGTGCTTCCTCCGTTCGAACCTTGATCCCTTTCAATTCATCAAGATACCATTGCGCGGAAGCGATCTCTTCCTGAAGATCTTCCCGGCTTGCGTTGCCGTAAACCTTCTTCAAATGCTGATATTCCTTGAGGTTTGGATCTTCCGCCGAAGGTGCTTTTTGGGCAGCAGGGACCTTGCGCACCGCTTCCCCGGAACGATCATTGCTGGCCCCTTTGCTCATGAGAACAAGAAGCATTACAAGCATTCCCATAGTGCAAAGAAGCACTGCAAGAAAAGGAAACAGGGAAAATGTTTCCTCTTGCCGTTCTCTTCTTCTGCTCATAGATCGCCCCATTGGTTCGTTCTGTTTTTATCTGATCTCAAAAAAATCACAATGATCGGATACCGAAAGAATCAGAAATCCTTTGGATCGTCCACGATTGTATCCGATCGGGTCCCGATCGGAATTACAACCGATTTTCCATTACCCCGTGTTGCCGGAATTTCCGGTGAAGCCGCAAGCCGAATCTCCGATCCGTGCGCGGGAAACGCGGTCAACTTCGTATTAAGAAGATGGATCGTTGCCGCAAGACTGTTGACCGTTTCTTCAAAGCAGCCAACTCCGGCCAACGCGTTGAGATTATGATTCAATCGATCTTCAAGCCGGGTAATTTCTCCCGTCGCCTGAAGGACTTCCAGCAGGATATTTTCTTCCTGGATCATCTGATCCTTAAAGGCTCCCAATTTTTCTGTCTTCTTTTCAAGGGCTTCAATAAGCGGCGTAATCGTTCGGGCAATAAGCCGTTCCTCCCCTTCAACGATTTTTTGGGAATATAACTCCATATTCGCTTTAAGGGAATGGGAAAGGACCGCGTCGATCTGCTTTGATCCGGCCAGCGCGATTTGTGAAGATCTTTCTTCGGACTGCCGCAAGGCTTCCTTCCAAAGTTCGGTCTGCTTTTGGATCAAAAGTTCGATCGAATCAACCATGGTTCCCAGAATTCTGCGCGTAAGTTCTGCATCCTGCGATCCGTTGGAAGCGCCGCCCGAAAATCGCCCGGACAACTCTTTTTCCGCCATTTTATCCAGCTGATGAAAAATTTGGCTTTCGCGTCCGCGAACATAAAAAAGAGAAAAATAGAGGATAAACACCAGGCTTAACGCAAGAGCTGTGGTATCGAAGGCAACCTGAAGCCCGGCCGCAAGCAGCTTCCCGGTCGTTTCCAGTTCTGTTAAGTTCAGATTTCCAAGCGCCATTGTAATCCCGATTACAGTTCCAAGAAATCCGAGGATCGGAATCGCCCAAATGAACATGCGAACCATTCCGTATTTCGATTCACTCTGAAAGGAATCTTCTTCGGCGAGATAACGCAATTCCTGATCCAGCTCATTCGGAGATCCGCCATTCTTGAGAAAGATCAATCCTTTTTTCAGGCGTTCAATAAAGGAGCAGCCTCCCCGTACTTTTTCCGCTTTTTGTAATGTATCCAGATATAAATCGATTCGACCAAGATCTTCTTTTTGCCCAATGGGCGAAAAAATCAGCCCAAACTGAACGCCGCGTCTTTCCCGCCCCAATTTTATATAATGGAAAAAAAGATGAACCATCCCGATAAAAAACATACTCACCGTAATATGTTCAATCGGATGCTGGGACGTATATCGAATGATCAATTCATTGCCGATAAGTCCCCGATGCATCGCGTAATAAAACAAAAAACTGAGGAAACCTCCCCATAATACAGCGGACTGAAAAACGGATACCGCAAGTTTTTTCATCGTTTCTTCCAATATCGTAGGATAAAAATGGTTAAAACAGTTCGCGCAGGCGATCTGATTCGAACTCGGAACAGGAAAATGGATTTTTCCCATTACAATTTCAGGAATAGTACACTTTTTTGATTTTTACCGCCAGATCAATTTCCGATATTTATGCGATTTTTCCTGTTGGGCGGAATCAAAAAAGTTTTTCCTGAAAAATATCCCTTTTTCCTCTTTTTTACGAAAATCGCTCTTGGCCTCCAGTAAAAAAAACGATATAGTTCCCTTTCGAAAAGCTGTAGTGCGATTAGTTTTTCCTTTTTGGAGATTGTTTTTATGCAGAAATATCAAAATCATTTGATCGAAAATAATGAAAAGATCCTTCTTCCGGAGGATAAAATGCAGAATGATACCTTTAAAGGCGTTGTTTTGTGTCTTACGGGAGGACTCTTTATCCTTTCCTTTTTTATTCTGTTGTCCTTATCCGGATGCAGTACTCCGATTTTTTCAACCGATAATAAATTTCTGCTCCGGCTGCCGGGCGCGGAACGGAAAAGCGATGAAATTCCCGGTGTTCTCCGCCCTTGGGAACGTATTAAGCTGATTCAGGAAAAAGGCAAGAAGGGAAAACATGCCCCCAAAGAAGAAAAAGAGATCCTCGTTTATCAACTGATTCAGGAATACGAGCGAAGTACCGATCCCAACGTTCGACGGGCCAGTATCGATGCTCTTGAAAAAATCACGTCCGGATTCAAAAACGAAGCGGTCGAAAAAACGTATATCAAGGCCTTTCGCGATCCGATCCTTATGGTCCGTCTTTCCGCCGCGGATGCGATGGGATCTTACTGCATGGAATTAAAAAGCAGTGAAGAAAAAGCTGAAGCTCGTGATCTTGCGGCAAAAACACTTGCCGGCCTCTATCGGGACCTTCCCTTCTCCATTGCCGCCGGTGCAAAAAAAGAAAACGACGAACGGAAAGATCTGCGTTTGGCGATTATCCGGAATTTGGCCAAATTCAAAGATTCCGACTCCGCGGAAATCGTTCAGGTTCTCGGAGAAGCATTGCAAAATGAAAAACTGGACGACGGCGCCCTTCAAATGGCCGCAATGCGATCTCTGGAAATTACCACTCACAAAAAATACGGATATGATGCGGAACGCTGGGTTCAGTATATCGATTATACCAAAAACAAACGGGAAAATCCGCCCGAAGAGCTTTCTCTTTCCGAAAGATTTCCCAAACCGGATCTTCCCATGTTCAAATAAGATACCATGAATTTTTATCAAACGCTTATTCAGGGCAGAAAAAAAGGAGTAATTCGTTTTTTTCTGCGATCTCTTCTTTGGATGATTTCCCTGATCTATTCTCTCATCATGAGAATTCGAAATGGTCTTTATGATAAAAACATCTTTCGCAATGAAAAGATCTCCGTCCCGGTAATCAGCGTGGGAAATATCACTCTCGGCGGAACGGGAAAAACGCCCATGGTCGCCTGGTTGCTGAACTTCTATCAGGAACGGAAGGAAAATCCGGCCCTGATCAGTCGGGGATATCATGCGCGGGAAATTTCAAAGGCAAATCAGGATCATTCCCCTTTTTCGGACTCGATCTCGGAAGGAAATGATGAAGCAAGAGAACTTGCGCTCCGCCTTCCCGGTCTGATCCATTATTCCGGCGCGGACCGTGTATCCGTTGCCCATCATCTGATCAATGATCATCCGGATACATCCCTTTTGATCCTGGACGACGCATTTCAGCATCGCCGAATCCATCGGGACCTGGATCTCGTTCTTCTGGACGCGTTGAATCCTTTCGGATACGGACATATTTTCCCGCGAGGATTACTGAGGGAACCGCTCCGCGCCCTTCAACGCGCAGACGCCGTTCTTTTGAGCCGCGCCGATCTTGCTTCCGAAGAACAGAAAAGCGAGATCCGAAAAAAAGCGGAAAAATCAGGATGCAATCCTCTCTGGTGCGAAGTCGCCCACACTTTTTCCCGTGTTTTTTCCGGAGAGATCCCCGTTGCTTCCTTTGAAAAATGGAAAAAAGAAAAGAAGGGTAATTTTATCGCCTTTTGCGGACTGGGAAACCCGGAAGGATTTCGCTTGGCCCTCGAAAAACAGGGGATCAATCTCGCTCATTTTATTCCCTTTTCCGACCACCATGTCTATACGAAAGAGGATTTCGATCTCCTTCTTGATCGAAAAAAACGCTCCGATGCCGTCGGATTTCTTACAACAATGAAAGATCTGGTAAAAATCGGAAAAAAGGAGCTCGGACAAACCCCGCTCTGGGGACTGGAAACGGAAATGATCTTCCTGAAAGGGGAAAAGGAACTGAAAGACCTTCTTCTTTCCCTCAATCATTGATCCCGATTCCTTTTTAGGGAACAACAAGTGTCCGGAACTGCAGGGAAGCCCCGCTTGGACTCGGTTCCGGAGGAAGAGCCGCGCCCGGCGTCAATTCTTTCGGGGGACAATAGGGCATAATCACCCTTACAAGGGCCCAAACCGGAACACATACCGGCGGATCCCCCTGAAGACGGTATCGGATCATCTTTGTATAATAATAGCAGTATCGATTCCCGTTGGAATCAATTACCGCAATCGCTGTTTCCGGAGAAGTGGGAAAAGGATCGGGGAACTCCGGATTTTTCGCAACGTTGGAATCCCCCTTTTTCGGTTCTCGAAGCGGAATTTCCGGCGCATTGACTGGACAATAGGGCTGCTGATAAGTTGTGATCTCATTTCCGGTTCCCCAGAGAGTACACGGGTTCGACGTGTCCGCCCCTTCCGCTCCGAGCAGGGATCCGTCTAAAAGCAGAAAAAGGCCGGCTCCAAGCAGTATTCCCAAATAAATATTGATCTTGTTCATCTTTTCCTCCTTAAACAGGACAAATTCAAAAAAATACCTTTATCTGATTTATACGATAATATCAGTAAAAGCAAAACACAAGGATTATTTTAACATTTTGCATTAGATTTCCATTTTCAGTAAGGGTTGTGCGGATTTTAACGATTAAACAGAAGGTGTTTCCGTGTTCCGCGTTCATAAACCCGGAGAGTAATTCTGGATTATGAAAAGATATTTTTGGAATCTATTATTATTTTTAAAATTTTGCATATAATATATATTTACTGGTATATCTATTGCGTTTTAAACCATATTTATGCAATTTTTTGCATAAATTATAGACAACCTGTTTTATTTTGATACAAAAGTATTCAAAAAACGGTTGCATCCTGTTTTATTTATTATTTTTTCAGGTTCAAAGGAGTAAACATTATGTATGGAGTTCTTGTTCCGGTGAGAGGGGGCGACGATATCGTCTTGAATAAAACGGAAATGGTGCTCGGGCGGCATCCTTCCTGCGATATTGTTTTAAAATTTCCAAATATATCCGGCAAGCATTGCAGATTGGCCATTCTGAACGGATACTGGTATCTTATTGATCTTAAAAGTTCAAACGGAACGAAGATTAACGGTATGCGCATCATGGATCATCGGGCAGATCCGGGCCAAAAGGTCAGCTTTGCCTCCCACGAATATTTTCTGAAATATGATCCAGTTGCAAATGGAACCGATGGATTCAATCCTCCCGAGTTCTTTGAAGCGGACTTTTTCCGCCGATCTCTCTTCGAAAATGCCGGTTTGGACAAGCCGGGAGCCTCCGGAAGACGATCTTCGACCTCCGCCCCAAAGAATATAAACGCAAAGAAATCCCTGGACGATGGTTCCTTCAAAGAAGATTATTCCGGCTTGACGCTCGATGATCTCAAATTTGATCAATAATCGACCCAAAAAAAGTTCAAATAAGAGGATACTTGACGTTTTTTTCGTCCAGTATCCTTTTTTATTCAATCATTTTTTATCGAGTCTGTATTATTTACTTGACAACCTCTTTTTTATAGAGTAAATTATGCAATGTAAGAAAGATTGTGTTGGAAATTTTTCTGCCCCGCGCTCTTAATTTATTTTATCCGCCGAATATATTTTGGAACAAGCGGAAAAAGTACTCGAAGAGACCGCAATACCATATTTTATCTTTATGGAGTGATTTTTGTCCCTCCAACTTCTACAGAGAGGAATTAACTCATGAATGCTCCTTGGTCGATCAGTCGTCCGAATGTGAAAGTACTCGATTGTACGATTCGCGATGGTGGTTTGGTTAATAATCATCGTTTTTCCGATAAATTTGTTCGGGCAGTTTACGATACCTGCGTCGCCGCCGGAGTGGATTATATGGAAATCGGATACAAAAATTCGGACAAATTTTTCTCCCGTGAGGAAATGGGCCCCTGGAAATTCTGCAATGAAGAAGATCTCCGTCGGGTCGTCGGCGACAATCCTTCCAAATTAAAGCTGGCCTGCATGGCCGATGCCGGCAAATCCAATTGGAAACACGATATTATTCCCGCTTCTGAAAGTGTTCTGGATATGATTCGGGTCGCGTTTTACGATTATCAAATCGATGAAGCCCTTGAAATGATTCAGGACGCTTCCGAAAAAGGATATGAAGTATCCGCTAATATGATGGCTATCTCTGTCGTTGACGAGATCACCTTGGACAAATGCCTGGAACGGGTCGCCGCTTCCGCCGCTTCCACAATCGTCGTGGTCGACAGCTATGGATATCTTATTACCGAACAGACCGAATATCTGATCAAAAAATACATGAATTTCGCTTCAAAAAACAATAAGGAAGTCGGAATCCATGCGCATAATAATCAGCAGCTCGCTTTCGCGAATACGATCGAGTCCATGCGGCATGGTGCGACCCGGGTCGACGCAACAATCAGCGGATTGGGACGCGGTGCAGGAAATTGCCCCATGGAACTCCTCCTCGCTTTCCTCAAAGATAATCCAAAATATAATTTGCGATCCATTTACGAATGCCTGGAAAACGAATTCATTACCCTCCGAAAGGAACTCGAATGGGGACCTTATCCGGAATATATGATCACCGGCTTCTTTAATCAGCATCCCCGTTCCGCGATCAAGGCCCGGGATTCCCAGGAAACAAAAGATCATTACACCCAGTTCTTCGATCAGATCAAAGCCGCTGGAAACAAATAATTCCTCCGCTGCTAAAATCATCATTCCATCTTTCATTTGAATCCGAACGGGAGGAAAGAGATCTTTCTTCTTCCGCTCGGATCATTTATTCCTTTATCCATTTATTCAGCGAGTTTTTCATGTCTGCTAACGAAAAGGGCGAAAAAGTTAAAATTATCGAACCGCGAACACTCAAAGGATTTCGGGATTTCCTTCCGGAAATGATGATCCCCCGGGAAATTCTGATCGATCGGGTCTCTTCCGTTTACCGTTCCTATGGATTTGCTCCCATTGATACCCCTGTCCTTGAATATCTGGAAATTCTCTCCGGAAAAGGGAGCGATGAAACCGATAAACAGCTTTATCAGTTCGAGGACAATGGAGGAAGAAAAGTCGGAATGCGGTTCGACTTGACCGTTCCTTTCGCCCGTTTTTCCGCTCAGCATCTTGCGGAACTTCCCCTTCCCTTCAAACGCTATCACTTGGCAAAGGTTTGGCGAGGAGAGAATACCCAAGCCGGACGATATCGCGAGTTCATGCAGTGCGATTTCGATACGATCGGGACAACCTCTTCTTTTTCTGATGTAGAAACCGCTCTCGTGATCAATGATATCATGGAACGAATCGACTTGAAGACGAACAATTCTTTTACACGATTCCAGATCCATCTCAACAGCCGGAAAATCCTTACTGGACTTCTGGAAAAACTGGATATTCCCGATAAAGCGGTTCCTGTCCTGCGCGCACTCGATAAATTGGGGAAAATCGGACGCGAAAAAGTCGCCGAAGAAATGATCGCCGCTGCCGGCATCCCTTCCGACAAAGCCAACTCCATCCTCGATCTCGTTCTCTTGGAAAATTCCGATAATGAATCCGTCCTGAATCATTTGGAAAAGACCCTTTCCGGAAATGAAAACGGACTCGACGGGGTTTCCGTTCTTCGGCAGATCCTCGACGCGGCCTCCTCTCTCGGTATTCCGAAAGACCGTTTTGTCCTTGATATTTCCATCGCACGGGGACTCGACTACTATACAGGAACGATTTTTGAAACCTTTTTAACCGATCTTCCCAAAATCGGAAGCGTTTGCAGCGGCGGACGATACGACAATCTCGCCGGACTTTATACGAAGCAAACGCTCCCGGGAATCGGAGCATCGCTCGGAATGGACCGACTGTTCGCGGCCCTTGAAGAGCTGGGAATGGTCGAAAAAACCTCCTCTCCCGTTCAGGTTCTGATCGCATGCTTTGATAAAAATCTCACTAATGAATATCTGAAGATCGGATCAGATCTTCGAAAAATCGGAATCGGCGCCGAGATCTATCCGGAACCCAAAAAATTGGGGATCCAACTGAAGTTCGCGGACCGAAAAGGCTTTGCCTGCGTCCTTGTGATCGGATCCTCCGAATGGGAACGAAAGATCGTTCAGGTCAAAAATCTGAAAACAGGATCTCAGGATGAAGTATCGATCACCGATCTTCCCGATTATTTAAAAAAGGTTCTGTAAAATGGAAATCGTTCTTGCCCGTCCCCGCGGTTTTTGCGCCGGCGTAAAACGGGCGGTCGCGATTCTTGAAGAGATCCTGCTTGCCGCTTCAAGGCCCGATTCCGGTATTAAGCTCCCGGTTTATGTCTTTCATGAACTGGTTCATAATACCTGGGTCGTCCGCTCTTTCCAGAATCGGGGAGTTCAGTTTGTCAATGATCTTGATCATGTTCCAGCAGGATCCGTACTCCTTTTCTCCGCACACGGCGTTGCCCCGATAATTCGGCAGCAGGCAAATGATCTTCAATTAAAAACGGTCGACGCAACCTGTCCTTTGGTCGCCCGAATCCATGATCAGGTCCGAAATTACGCAAAAAGCAATTATAAGATCCTTTTGATCGGACATTCCGGACATGATGAGGTCGTCGGAACGATCGGAGAAGCCCCGGATCGAATTTATCTGATTGGTTCTGAAAAAGATGCCGAGGATCTTGTTCTTGCCGAGGATCACAAATTAGCCTGCGTAATGCAAACTACTTTGTCGGCAGGAGAATCCGATCGCATTTTTCGGAAACTCTGTTCCCGCTTTCCTCAACTGCGAAAACAGGATCCTCCCTGTATTTGCCGCGCAACACAAGAACATCAGGACGCTGTCCGGCAGTGTATTATCGGATGTGATGCCGTTCTGGTCGTCGGAAGCGTCAACAGCTCCAATACACAGCGCCTTGCGGAACTGGCCCGGGAATTCGTTCCCAACTCCTTCCTGGTCGACGGACCGGATGAGGTTCGCCCCGAATGGCTTGAAAATTCCAAAAGAGTTCTGATCACTTCCGGAGCAAGTGTTCCCGAAGAAATCGTTCAAAAAACGGTGGATCGCCTTGTCCGGGAATGGGGAGCCGTTGTCCTGGAAAGAGAAGATACGACGCAAGACCCAACCAATCCGATACGAAAGTAAAAACAAAATCATGTTGTCTATTGGGAACCAAAAGATCGATCCGCCTGTAATTGCGGCGCCAATGGCCGATTTAAGCGATTGGCCCTGGAGATCGCTTTTGCGTTCGCTCGGGGGTGCAGGACTTCTGGAAACGGAAATGATCAGTGCCCGCTCTTTTGTTTATTGCGATGCTCAGGGAAAAGAACATCCAGCACGTCTTCGCCGGATCGAATCCGAAGAAGGTCCTCTTTCCGTCCAGATCTGGGATAATGATCCGATCATTTTGGCACAAACCGCAGCACGGCTGGTCCGCGATTACAAGGTCAAAATAATCGATCTGAATTTCGGCTGTCCCGCTCCGAAAATTGTAAGGAACTCGGCAAGCGGATCTTGGCTTCTTCGCGATCCGGAAAAAGTGGGACAAATTATCGAACAGGTTGTCAAGGCCGCCGCCCCTGTCCCGATTACCGCAAAAATACGATTGGGATTGACCCAGGATACGATCAACGCGGTTGATGTCGCCCAAGCGGCGGAGGGAGCAGGCGCTTCCGCGCTTACCGTTCATGGACGAACCGCCAGCCAACTATACAGGGGCTCGGCCAATTGGGATGAAATCGCCCGGATCAAACCTTTTTTACGTGCGATTCCTTTGATCGGAAACGGAGATATTCGCACGGTGGACGAAGCCCTGGACCGTCTCTCCGGCAAGTCTGTTGACGGTATTATGATCGGAAGGGCCGCTTTGGAACGTCCCTGGATCTTCCGGCAGATCCAGCAGGCGCTTCTTGACGGTACCCGGATCCCCGATCCCGATCTTATGGAGCAAAAAGAAATTCTTTTGCGCCATTTTCGCTTTTCCGAGGAATATCACGGACCGGAAAAAGCGGTTCTTTTAATGCGCCGGTTTGCCTGTTTTTATGCGAAAGGGAAGCCGGGCGGAAGATCTTTTCGTACAAAAATCTCCCAAGTCTCCGAAAAAGAAGAGTTTTTGCGGATGATCGAAGATCTTTTTAACCCGTCCTGAAAATGAAATTTTGATTTTTTCTCCTTTTCGAGAAAAATTTTCCTTCTTTGAATCTCTCCTTTTCTCATTTTTTTTCGAAAGAAATACATGAGAAAACAGGGAAAATTTTAAAAAAGTCTCTCTTTTTAATTAAAAACTCATGAAACTGTATGCAGAATACTTGACGTTTATTCTCTTTAGGAGTATTATATTCCGGTAAGAATTGTTTTTTGAAGTACTGTTTCAAGTCAATATATCCCCGACAGGATTTGATTTTACCGTAAAGGGGCAAGTTGGGAAATTTTATGGATTTGCAGCAAGTACACGAACACCGTTTTCTCCAAAGAGACCTTGGTCCTGCCGGAGGTATTGCGGCTTTATCGCGGAGAGATCGTTTTAATGAAAATCGATCCCCCCTCAATAAGGAATGTTTTACCTTCCTGATCATCCAGGAAAAGATCGCCCGGGAGAATTTTCCCGATGTAAACAACCAGAAATTGAAATTTTGAGAGAAATAGCAGATGAATCCCGATGAAGTCCTTCGGATTGTAGAACAAATTCACCTTGAACGAAAAATAGACAAGGAAATCGTCTTTGTCGGGATAGAACAGGCCCTTGTGGTCGCCGCGCGCAAGCAGGGAATGGACGATTCAAACGTGATCGTTCACATTGACCGCCAAACCGGCGAGATCACCGCCTATCGGGACAATGTTCCGTTGACCCCAAGTGAAATTGCGGAACGAATCGGAGCACAAACCGCAAAACAGGTCATGATTCAAAAGATCAGGGAAGCCGAAAGAGACGCCGTTTACGATGAATATTTCGGAAGAATCGGACAGATGGAAAGCGGTGTTGTCTACCGGAATGAAGGCGGAGCGACCACGGTTACCTTGCAAAATGTGGAAGCGGTTCTCCCCAATGCGGAAAAAATTCCGATCGGCCAAAAGGGCGAAGGACGTACACTGAGAGAAAATTTCCGGCCGGGCGACCGGATCCATGCGGTGATCGTCGACGTTAAAAAGGCGGGAACAAAGGTCAAGGTGATCTTGAGCCGGTCGCGTCCGATCTTTGTTCAAAGACTCTTTGAACAGGAGGTGCCCGAAATCGCCGAAGGAATAATCGTAATTAAAGGGATCAGCCGGGAAGCCGGAAACCGCACCAAGGTTGCCGTTTACTGTTCTGATCCCCGTATCGATTCCGTGGGTGCCTGCATCGGAATGCGTAAATCGCGAATCCGGAACATTCTGGATGAACTCGGAAACGAAAGAATTGATGTCGTTGCCTGGGAAAGCGATCTGCTCGCTTTTATTCCGAAGGCCCTTCAGCCGGCCGCCGTCGATGAAGTGATCCTTTGTTCCATGCTCGGACGCGCCATCGTTCTCGTTCAAAAAGATCAGCGTTCCCTTGCGATCGGTCGAAAAGGGCAAAATGTTCGCCTTGCAAGCCGTTTATGCGATTGGGATATTGATATAATGACCCGGGAAGAACTCGATCAGATCCTTTCAAATGCCGTCGAAGATTTCCTGAAAATCGACGGGATGAGTGCCGATCTTGCCGACTGTCTGGTCGGAGAAGGATACTTCTCCTACGACGATCTTTCCGTTATCGAGCCGCCCGCACTGATGGAGATGGGAAATTTGACCAAGGACGAAGCGGATCATATTACCGAACAGGCCGACTTCTTCGCCGACCAACTGGAAAAAGAAGCGCTTGAACCTAAAGAAAATGATGAAATTAATGAGGAAAACGAAAAAGAAAACGATTTAATGGAAAACGAAGCGTGAATGGAATTTCAGCCGTTGCACGTTGCTTTGCCGGTCTTAACCGATCGTACTGTATCGTCGCTGAAAAAAATAGCGGACCCCAAAAATTTTTACTGAAAATAGGTACTAAAAGTTGTCTGTACGAATATACGCATTAGCCAAACAGCTTCAGGTCGAAAGCAAAATCCTTGTTGATATTTGCAAACGATTGCGACCGGATGATAAAGTCTCTCCTTTAGCGAGTTTAACCGACGAAGAGGTTGTACTTGTTAAAGAAGAATTGAAGAAGGGAACTTTTGCCCCAAAATCCGCACGCGATTACCTTGAGGATGTCGGATCCATTCCAACTCCGCAGCCCAAACCGATCGTTTCTCTTCAAACCGGCAAGATCCCTGTCCTTAAACCGCTCCGTCCTGCCGCGGATTCCCAGAAAACTGTTCCCCCTAAACCGGAAAAATCGGCTCCTTCCGATCAGAAAACGGAATCTGCGCAAGCGGATACTCCTGTTTCGTCCAAAGAGGTGAATGCCGCCCCGGAAATACAAACTGTTCCGATCCTTGAACCGGAAAAGAAATCCGAAGATACCGCGGAAAAGCAGGGAGAAAAACCGGATATTCTTTCTTCTCTTCCCGATTTAAAATCGAAAGTTCCTGTTTTACCCGCTAAAAAAGCGCCTGTGCTTTCGGAAAAGGAAAGTTCGACTCCTGAAAAAGCTGAGAAAAGCGCTTCCGAAAAAATCTCGGAAGTTCCCGAATCCGAAGCCCAGGAAAAATCACCGGAATCCCCTGCAAGTCCGAAAAAGGGAACCGCGGAAAAAGGAATTCAGGAAAAAGCGCCGGAAATAGA
>JAUNSU010000020.1:33036-44527 GCA_030539035.1 Planctomycetia bacterium | reverse complement strand
ATCAGAGCGATTTGGATTCACCGCCGTTGACGGATCCGAGTGCTCCCCAGATCCCGAACGGACTGATCCCGCGCGGTTCCTCTTTCGCCGGATCTGTATCGGCAGCGGTCTTGACGACATAATCCAGATTCCCGCAGTCGATCGTTTCCGAAATAAATCGAACGGATCCATCGGCCAGAACGGCATTGACCCCGCCGGAATGATAACTGGTCGCGCTGTAATATCCTATTTGTCGGGAATCGCCTTTTGAACAGGAAGGGGAGTTCGGAGGAAGAATCGTTTGAAAACCTGTATAGCCTGTTCGTCCATGCTGCCAGCTTCTTCCCCGTTTGTCGGTTGAAGTAACCGAACTGTTGTAAGAAGTCGGATCCGCTGTATCGATTTTCGCAAGGCATTTACGCGGCGTATAGCTCGTGCTTGCTCCGACATCTCCCCAAGAACTCACCATATTTCCTTTGATCAGTTTTGTTGCCCGCAGATCACTGGCAACCGCTTCGGACATCGCAACTGTATTGGAAGTTCCGTCAATAAAATCGGACATTGTTCGGCATTTATAGACATACGATTTATCCCAGCCGTTTGTTTCCCAGACCCCGATCCCGCCCCGGAAGAAGCCCCGATCATTGATCGTATTCGTCGTATCTGTTTTCGTATTTCGAATTGCATCGCCCACCGAGCCCATGTAATTCGTTTTCGATCCGCCGCGCAAATTTTTATCTGGTTTGGGAGCCGGATAGTCGGATTCTTCCTTTGCAGCCCCGTCGGAAGGACAGCAAAGATAAGGAATCGGGCCCCGTCTATAGAAAGTTTGTCCATCCGACCCGGAGGCTTCCGGATAGCAATTGTATTGGCGGACGCAGACCATGATTTCATCATAAAAAGCCTGCTGTTCGCAAAACGGAAGAAGAAAAACATGAAAACCGGTCATCGCGTTTTCCCAATAGTAGGGACCGATCTTGAAGCCGCCTCTTTGCGGAGGAAACGCCTGGCAGGTATCGTGGTAATTATGCAGAGCGATTCCCTGCTGTTTCAAGTGATTTGTGCACTGCATACGACGGGCCGCTTCCCGGGCCGCCTGAACCGCAGGCAATAAAAGACCGATCAAAATACCTATGATCGCGATCACAACTAAAAGTTCGACAAGAGTAAATCCGCAGGATTTGAGAAAACGTTTTACAAAACTGCTATATTCTCCCCCCCCCCAACTTAACATTTTCCGAAATATTCATCGCACGATCTCCTTTTTTCAAAAGTGTATTTGAGAAAGAAACTTGAAAGTTGACACACAACACCCTTATTATATTGATTTCAAAGGACAGGTCAAGGAAAAAATGTGATATTCAGGGGGAAAAGATTAAAAAAATGCTCATTTTAACAGATTATCCGCGTAATTTAACCCGTTCCTTATTTCCACTGAAGAGCTTTTGCTGCTTGAGTTCATTATTCCGGACGTTTTTTCTTTTTCAGACGATCCAGCAGGGGAGCTTTTTTGATTTTTGTTCCCTGATCAGAGGGATTCTCCGTTTTGGGGACAATCGGATCATTGGAGAAATCCGCTTTGGGAAAAGAGAGCAGGGCGCGCTCATGAGGATCGGCAAAAAGATCGAGCGCGAAATTTAAAAGATGATCGGGATCGTTGAGAAGATCCTTTTCGATGGGAATACTTGCTTCAAGATCGCCGGTGATTCGCAAGTCGATCTTGCGGAGCTGAAGATCATTTTTGAGTTTTTGCGCAAATTCAGCGGCCCGGAACTTTAATTGGATGTAATGGCCGGATCCTTCATTGGAGACCCGGATTCCCGCGATGCGATAATTCCAGGCGAGCACACGGAGACGGGAATGAAGGAGCATTCGCTGAACTTCCGGGGGAATCGCACCGAACCGGTCCTTCAGTTCCGCCGACATATCATCGCATTGTTCCAGCATGGTAATCCGGTGCATTCTGCGGTAAAAATCGATCTTGGTCCTTTGCTCCGAGATATAGGATTGAGGAATGATCGCTGTTCCCGGAAGATCAATTTCGATGTCGATCTCCACTTTTTGCGGCTCGTTTTTCAGCATACGGACCGCCGCTTCAAGAAAATCGCAATACATTTCATATCCGACAGCCGCGATATGTCCGCTCTGTTCCGTTCCGAGAATATTACCCGCCCCGCGGATTTCAAGATCTCTCATCGCGATTTGAAAACCGGATCCCAGATGGGAATACTCTTCAATCGCTTTCAGTCTTTTCACCGCTTCGGGGGTTAAACTCTTATTGGAATCCACGATCAAATAGCAATAGGCCTGATACCGGTCGCGGCCGACCCGACCGCGGAGCTGATGGAGTTCCGCAAGTCCAAAGCGGTCGGCGCTGTCGATAAAGATCGTATTGGCCCGGGGAATATCCAATCCGCTTTCGATGATCGTTGTGCAGACAAGGACGTCGAATTTATGGAGGATAAAGTCCCTCATCACGTTTTCCAGTTCGGTATTCGACATCTGGGCATGTCCGATGCGTATCCGTGCTTCGGGAACAATTTTTCGAAGATGGGATGTATACTCTTCGATATCGAAAACGCGATTATGGACGAAATAGACTTGACCATTCCGGCTGATCTCGCGGAGAATCGCGTTCCGGATCTGAAGATCGTTGAATCGCAAAACTTTGGTTTCCACCGGCAATCGATTTTCCGGGGGCGTTTCCAGATTCGAGATATCGCGGAGACCGATAAGGGAAAAATGAAGAGTACGCGGAATAGGGGTTGCCGTCAAGGTGAGGACATCGACCAGTTTTCGAAGTTTTTTCAACTTCTCTTTATCGGCGACGCCGAATTTTTGCTCTTCGTCGATGATTACCAGGCCGAGTTTATTGAAGTGGATATCGGCCCGCGTCAACGCATGGGTTCCAATCACGATATCGATCGATCCTTCTGCGATTCGCAGAATGGTATTTTTTCTTTCTTCAGGAGAAACGAATCGGGTCAAGGATCCGATGGTGATGGGGAAGGCGGCCATTCGTTCGGTAAAGACGCGCAGATGCTGTTCGGCAAGAACGGTCGTGGGAACGAGGACAGCGACCTGATATCCGGAATCGACGGCCTTAAAGGCGGCGCGAATGGCCAGCTCCGTTTTTCCGAATCCGACATCGCCGCAAAGAAGCCGGTCCATCGGACGTGTATTTTCCATATCGCTTTTAATGGCGGCAACAGCGGTTAACTGATCGTCTGTTTCCTGGAATGGAAAACTTTCTTCGAATTCATTTTGCCAATCGGAATCGGGAGTACAGGCTGTTCCCTGTAAGGAATTTCGCGCAGCCTGAATATCGATCATTTCCATTGCGAGATCAAGAACGGCGGCCTGAACGATCTTCTTTTGTTTGTTCCATGCGGTTCCATTGATCTTGGCGAGGCGCGGAACCGCTGATCCTGTTCCTACGTATCGCTGAACGAGCTTTATCCGGGAAGTAGGAACATAAAGTACGGCATTATCCGCGAACTCCAGCTCCATGTGTTCTTCTTCCCCTTGCGCTTTTTGAATTGTCTTCAGACCGCGGAATCGGGCCAATCCGTATCCGACATGAATTACGAGATCGCCGGGCGAAAGTTCCAGAAAACTGTCGATGATCTTCGTCAACTTTTTCTTGACCGTTTTTCGGGCATTCAATCGTCCAAAGAGCTGATTCGTTCCCAGAATAATGATCGACTCCGTTTCCCATTCAAATCCTTCTGAAAGGGATCCGACAAGATAGAAGAGTCGATTTTCCCGGGCAGGAACTGTTTGCCGGAGCAGATCTTCAAGGCGCGCCGCTTCCGCTTCCGTTTGGCAAAGAAGATAAAATCGATCCTCAGGTTTACTGTTGTAAACGAGATTTTCTTCACTCAACGCGGTCTGGATATTCCCGCAGAACCGATCCACCGACTTAATCGATTCGGAAATATGATATTCGGAAAATTCCAGTCCGGTCGCAAAAGGAACCGCGTGAATCGACGGATGTTTGTAAAGCTCGTTTACCATCGACGCAACCGTCCTTTTGGAGGGGAGTTCGTCCTTTTGATCTTCCCGCGAATGATCGGTAAAAGGACCGGTTCCGAGCCGAACGAAATTTTCCGTCTCCGCAATAATTCGCTCGGTATCATGGAAAAGGACAATATCTTTATCGGTAAGATACTCCTGAAAATCTCCCTTCTGATCGTCGTGAAATCGGAGACGGGAAAGATCATATCGATCCAGTGCGTTCAAAGATCGCTGATTCAAAGGATCGAACGTCCGGAGCGTTTCTATTTCATCGCCGAAGAATTCGAATCGGAGCGAATCTTTGCTGTCCAGCGGAAAAATATCCAAAAGATCTCCCCGAACGGAGTATTCGCCCGGCAGTTCGACCGCGGAGGTCGAATGATATCCGCCGTCCAAAAGCCAATGAACCAGTTTGTCCCGATCGTATTCCTTTCCTTTTTCCAGAAGAATGGAATCCTGGCTCAATTCCCCGGGAACAGGGACCGGCTGAAGGAGCGCGGCAAGCGAGGAGATCAAAACCATCGGGCCGGGATCTTTCTCTTTTTTCCGGTCCGCGAGGATCTTCAGTATCCGAAGCCGTTCTCCGAAGAAGAGATCATCCGATCGAAAGACGGCGCTTTCCTCCTCATTGCCTATTGTTGGCGGCAAGATGGGGAACTGCTCAATTTGGCAATCGGTGAAAAGAGAAAAATCGTCCGCGATTCGACCCGTATCACCCACTTTCGCGGTGATTACCAGGACAAGTCGATTCAGATCTTCCGATACCGAGGAACCCAGCAGGGCAAAAAAGCTTCCCGCAAGACCATCGTAAACGACGGACTTGTTTTCTTTCAGCCATTCGCGCAGTTGGGAAAAGCTTGTCTGTTTTTGTAAACGGACTTTTAAATCCTCTATTAAGGACGATATCATCCTGAATCTTTCTCCTGATCCTTCTATTTTACCACTTACAGGAAAATGACAAGGCCGTAAATTACTATTGACCCGTTTCCTGTTTTTCTGTACTATACACTGGAATTCTTTTGTCTTTATGTATTACAAAATAAGTATAATATATATTATGAGTAATTTACATAAAACAGAAAAAGAAAATCATGGATATTTTTTCTTTTGAACAACATCGTTTCAAGTTCCGGAGGATTTTGGGCGATTGAAAGAAGAGGTGTTTATGGCACCAGAGAAGTCCATGTTTTAAAAAATGTTAGTTTGGAAAAGATAGGTAAATGCTTCAGAAGAAGCAGATAATAGTAAGTTCGATGAAAAAGTTTAGCAGTTTGCATCTGTTCATCATTTTGATGAGTTTTTTGCTCTGTGCAGGACTCGCCGGTTGTTCCAACGGGCGAAGTTCGGAACAGAGTGAAAGAAGCTATCAGAGAATGAGCAAGGTTTCTTTTACGAACGACTATGCTTCCGCTCTTCGAAAAGCGCAAAAAGAGAACAAACCTCTTTTCGTCGCCTTTGTCGAAGAGAAATGCATATTCAGCCGTAAAATGTTTGAAAGTACATTCACAGATCCGAAGATCATCGATTTATCGAGGAACTTTATCTGTGTTCAGGTGAATATGGAAACAACGGAATCGGAGCGGATCTCGGATGAACTCAAGATCAAAGGGACCCCGACGATTCAGTTTATTTCGCCCGGCGGATTCCCGCTTCAGAGGATCACGCAATATCAGCCGGCGGAAGAGCTGGCGCGGCAGATGGAGGTCGTCCTTTACTCTGTTGCCTGGAGAGAAGGGGATCATTCCCGGGGAACGGATCAAAATAATCGAATTCAGTAAACAGGGTCCCATGCGAAAATGAAATTTTGAAGTTAAAACCGGACGCGGCTTGTTTTCAGGAACAGGCAACGGACCGGTTTTCCTTTTTCGGCCAACGGAATGGCCGGCGCGATCATGCGATATTTCCTGTTTGATCAAATATAAACGAATGGAATCGGAAAAATGAAAGATGAAAAGAGCGGGGTAACCCAAAAAGAGGTTGGCGGCAGTTCGGATAAATTCTGGAATCCGCGTTTTTGGGATGGAATGACCATGGGCGCCTGGGCGCGCGCCGCCTGGAAAGGGGGCTTTCGGTTTGCACCTTCCCGGGTCGCAATGGCCGGGATCATTTCCGGGCTCAGTGTTGTGAATTCCGGGCTCACGTTCGGACAGAAGCTCTTTTACGGCGGGAAAATTCGAAGAACCGCTCTTAAGAGCGATCCTGTTTTTATCATCGGACATTGGCGCAGCGGAACGACTCTTCTTCACGAGTATATGATTCGCGACAAACAGTTCACGTTTTCGGATACCTATGTTTGCTTTGCGCCTTCGCATTTTCTTTTTTCCGGTCCTCTCTTTCGTCCCTGGGTTCAATGGCTGATGCCGGCGAAGCGCCCGATGGATAATATGGTTGCCGGTCTGGAACGTCCGCAGGAAGATGAATTCGCGCTCTGTGCTTATGGACTTCCCAGTCCGTATTTGGATATTCTTTATCCCAATACACCGCCGATCGATCCGGACTATTTGACCTTGCGCAAGATCACTCCGGATCAGCGAAAGCACTGGCTGGATGTCTTTGAATATTTTCTGAAAACATTGACCGTTGCCGACAATAAAACGATTATTCTGAAATCTCCGCCGCATACAGGCCGGATCCGAACGATTCTGGAGCGTTTTCCGAACGCCAAGTTCGTTCATATCAACCGGAATCCTTATACCCTGTTCCCATCGACCTATACGCTTTGGATGAAGCTGGCGCAGACCCATGGTGTTCAGCACCCGAAAGGGATCGGACTCGAAGAAAAGATCCTTTCCAACTTTGAAGAAATGTACGCGGCTTTTGAAGAGGATCTTCCTCTTTTAAAACCGAATCAGTTCTATGATGTTTCCTATGATGAGCTGGTTAAGGAACCGGTCGCTTTGCTGGAAAAAATTTATGGAACATTGGAGATCGACGGATTTGAAGAGAGCCGGGAAGCTTTTGCCAATTTTGCATCGACTCAAAAAAGCTATAAAAAGAACAAATTCCAGATCAGTCCGGAAATTCAGGAAGCGATTTCCCGACGCTGGAGCGGATATATCCAAAAATACGGATACGAAGCTCCCTGATCCTTTCGAACTTCTCCGATTCCCCGGGTTTTATACGTTCAATTTTTCGCCTTCGTTTGCGGCAATGCAGGCGGCGCAGCAGGTATCTCCATAGATATTGACCGTCGTTCTGCACATGTCGAGGATTCGATCCGTGATCAGAATCAGGCCGATACCCTCCAGCGGGAGATGAACAGCGTTCAGGACAATCGCGACCATTACCAGACTTGCCATCGGGATTCCCGGAGTTCCCACCGCGGATAAAAGGGCTGTAAAGGTTACTATGATCATTTGCGAGAGGGATAAATCGATTCCATAGACCTGGGAGATAAAAAGAACGACGACGCACTCATAGAGAGCGGTTCCGTTCATGTTCAATGTCGCTCCGAGCGGGATCGTAAAGCTCGCGATTTTGTTCGATACACCGTCTTTTTCCTCAAGGGCCTGAAGGGAGAACGGGATCGTCGCGTTCGAGGTCGCTGTGGAAAACGCCGTCATCAGGGGCAGGGACATATTTTTTAAATGCCGAAGCGGATTGATCCGGAAAAAAAGGAGGATCACGGAGAGTGTGATCACCAGATGAAAGGCGAGTCCGGAGAAAACCGTGATGAAAAAAAGACCGACACTTTGAGCCGCGGTCAACAGACGGGTCGAATCTCCCCCGAATTCCGCGATCCGTTCCGCGATCATCGCGAAAACTCCATAGGGAGCAAGGCGGATCACACCGGTGGTCATCTTCATCATGAGATCGGATCCCGCGTCGAAAAAGTTCTTCATGGTCTTTCGGCTTTGATCGGGAAGGGCCATCGTAAAGCAGCCGGTGAACAGCGCAAAGAAGACAACAGAAAGAATATTTCCCGAGGCCATTGAGGATACAACATTGTCGGGAACAATGTTCATCAGAACATCCGTTAAAGAAAATCCTTTTTTGATCTGAAGATTTTCAGGCAGTTCCTGAACCGATGTGATATCGACTCCAACTCCGGGTTGAATGAGATTGACAAGAACCAGTCCGGTGGTAATCGCCAGAAGTGTTGTCAACACGTAAAATGCGATCGTTTTTAACCCCAGCCGTCCAAGATTACCCGCGCTCTCGATATTGGAAACAGCGGAGATCAGGAGGAAAAACAGAAGGGGGATCACGAGCATATTCAAAAGATTGATAAAGATCTTTCCCATCCAGGCAACCAGGCCGATCCAGGGGAACGCAAAGCAGCCGAAAAGGATCCCAAGGACAATCGCGATAAAGACCTGCCAGTGAAGCGCCAGTTTAATCTTGAACAAGATCATTCTCCCTCAAATGTGATCAGCGATATTACATTTCGATTGTTCAGACGGGTCCGTCCGTTCAGATCGACAAGTTCGATTACGAACGCGCAGCCGGCAACGGTTCCGCCATTTTGCTCGATCAGACGTCCGGCGGCTTCGATTGTTCCTCCCGTCGCCAAAAGATCGTCGAGCAGAAGAACGCGATCGCCTGGCTTTACGGAATCAACGTGCATTTGGAGTTCATCGGTCCCGTATTCGAGGGAATAGGAAACGGAAACTGTTTTGCAAGGGAGTTTTCCCGGCTTGCGAAGGGGAACAAAGCCCGCGCCTAACCGCATTGCGAGAGGCGCTCCGAAGATGAATCCCCGGGCTTCCGGCGCGGCAACGATATCGATCGGACCAAGATCCCGGCATTTTTTTTCCAGCTGATCAATCGATTCCGCAAATCCTTCTTTGCTTTCAATCAGGGGAGTAATGTCCCGAAAAATGATCCCCGGCTTCGGATGATCAGGAATGGACCGGATATAATCGGCCAATGTTTTCATTTGGATTCCTTTAATATTTTGTCTGTCTGTTTGCTTGCTGCCTATTGAAGAATAAGATCCATTCGGTTTGCGATTTCATTTTCAATTTCCTGAGCGCAATTCTGATATATTGTGAAGTTTCCGCCGAGAGGATCATCGATATCTTTTCCCCTTGTGCTCAAAAGATGGACACGGTTTTGCGCTTCCGGACTTGCGGAGATAATCGCCTGCTGATGCGCTTTTCCCATCACAAAGATCAGATCCGCAAAGCGGAGAAGATCTGAACTCAGAGGCTGTGATTCATGCCGTTCGAGAGAAAGATTATAAGATCGCATCACATCTTTCGCTTCCGGAGCGGCTCTGTGATTTGGAGTGGTTGCCAAGCCGGCGGACATGATTAAAAAGCCGTTCTCTTCCAGATCCGCGATATTGCAGTCGAGATTTTTGGCGAGAAGTTTGCAGCAGAGTATTTCGGCCATTGGACTTCGACAGGTGTTTCCGGTGCAGACGAACAGGATGATCTTCGCGGTGAGCCGTTTGATATTTTCCCGGGAGATCGCGCCTTCCCGTATGATAATGATTTTCTTGTCGGTTACCTGAAGCACGGTGGACGGGGTTCCGTACATCGCCGGACCGTCGTCGAGAATAAGATCCACTCCCTCGCCCAATTCCGATTGCGCATCGACTCCCGTTTTGACCGGCGTATTTCCTTTATAGTTGGCGCTTGTAAGAACAATGGGCTCATCAAGCTCCTGTAAAACGCGGATCAAAAACGGATGGTTGGGAACCCGGATTCCCACTCTTCCGCAGGGCATTATCCACCCTTGAACTTCTTTCGAAAATTTTCGAAAACCGCTTTCCGGGGCCGATCCGTCCAGAGAAAGGGTCAACGGACCGGGCCAGCAGCGACGGGCAAGACGCTCACTGATCGGATCAATATCGGGAACATACCGTCGAAGGACATTGGAACCGGATATCGCGACAGGCAGGACATGTCCTTTTTGGCGTTTTTTTAATTGAACCAGTCGATCGACCGCCTCGGAATTCGAAGCAAGCGCTCCGATTCCATAGACGGTTTCTGTCGGTACAATCACCAATTTGCCCTCGCGAAAAGCATTCACGGTGTTTTGTATCGCTTTGTTTTCGTCCGTTTCTTTTATATTCAGTAAATTTGCAGGCATCTTCACCAACTTCCTTTTGATTTTTAAGATCGTATGAAAGGAACTGCTCCTCTCTATTTATTTTAACGAAAATCGTTAAAATTACAAGTTCAGAGATCCCCGATGGGCAATTTCATCGATTTTTTTTCTCTCTTTGCACTTATTTTTAAAAAAATCCCTTTTATTTTCGTATCTTCTCTGGACAAAATTTATATTTTTCCTTATTCTTTTCCGATAGACATTGATAAGGTCCTTTCTTTCTTTTTCTGGTATAAAAAGGATAATTCAGATAAAATAAGAAAGAAAATACAGATTTGAGCGGATTTTCCCGGATCATTCCCCGTATTTCGGTTCTTTTTTTGAATCGAATGCGTGATCCCGGAAAAATTTCCTCATGATCTTTAACTTCATTGCGGCCCGTCCTTTTCGGTTCAGTCCGGAATATGCCGCAGGTCGGAACTCCTTATCAAGGTCGGGAAGGAGTTGCAGTTCAAGGATGAACGGTAGATCCATTGAGAATATTTTCTCTGATAACAGGATGTTGTCCGGGTTTAAACGGATTGCTGCGATATGGTCGATGGGGACATCTGATCATCGCGCTTTCGTTTGTATTCTCCTTTAATGCCGCAATTATTCTGAATTACCATTGGGTTGACTGCGTTCCCGCAGGAGGCAAAAAATGGGTTCTGCTTCTCCTCGCCGCGTTGTGGGGCATTTTGTCCGTACTCGCCGATATCCAGAGTAAAAAATACGAAAGGATCCTCAATTATGATACAAAAGGGGATCTCTTTCTCCAGGCAACCACTTTTTACCTGAAAGGAAACTGGTTTGAAACGGAATGTATGATCCGAAAACTGCTGCAAAATAATCCCGGCGATGTCGAAGCCCGGCTTATGCTTGTAACCTTGTTCCGGCATACAGATCGATTCAACGAAGCCGAAATGATCCTCCGTGAGCTGGGCCGCTTCGAAAACGCAAAAAAATGGCATTATGAAATCCTCCTGGAAAAAATCGCCTTGCAAAACGCCTTAAATGCGGGAAACGGGGAATCCGAACAAAATACCTCCTCCTCCGAAGATTCCTTGGAAGATTCCTCGGAGAGTACCGAACAGCTCCCGGATCAGAATCAGGACAATCATCCCGATCAGAAGGAGATCCCTGAACCGGATCAGGATTATTCCGGGAAACCGCGATTGAGAATTGTTCATCCGGATGAAGATCCCGTTTCTGAAGAACAGACGATTCTTCCTGAAATTAACAGGCCGATCCCGTTCGGCAATCAAAAACAACTCCTTGAAAGGAACGCTTGACAATATGGGCTTTTATTATCGCATTTTCGGGAAAAAATGTATTTCACTCGATAAAAACGAACTGGAAGATTTCTTTAATATCAATAATATTCCTTTCACCGTTGAACAGGGAACCTCCGACGATATCGACGAAGAGGATCCGTTCGACGAGGAAGAAGA
Organism: Planctomycetia bacterium; assembly: GCA_030539035.1. GTDB lineage: Bacteria > Planctomycetota > Planctomycetia > Pirellulales > Thermoguttaceae > JAUNBG01. The sequence continues at coordinate 33,044 of JAUNSU010000020.1, read as the reverse complement.
TTGGGAAG
>JAUNSU010000020.1:0-33026 GCA_030539035.1 Planctomycetia bacterium | reverse complement strand
ATGAATCCGACGAAGAATCCGAAGAAGAAGATTTCGACGAGGATTTCGACGGCAGTGAAGAATCGTTTATCCTGTATGATTCCGAAAAGAATCCTGTTGCCGTCCTTGAAAGGAATACACTGGAAAATTCCGATCTTCTCGAATTGGAACTGGCGGAATTCCAAAAGGTGGTTTCCAATATGCTGCCCAAGATCAACCGAAAATGGACTTCCGATTTTCTTAAAACCGTTCAGGTCTGCTTTGCTTTCGAGATCAAAAAGAGCGGGCTTAAAGAGGAGAATTGGGAACATCTCGCCCTGATCGCCGATATGCTCCGAAATGAGTCCGATGGAATTGAACAGTCCGACGGCGGACAGTTCACCAACGAATCCGGAGATATCATCTTGGCGGTTCCCGAGTCGGAAGAGGATGCCGGCGACGATCAGTTTGTTGAAGATTGGTGCTCCTGTTCCGCGGCCTTGCGGAAGAATTCCGATTGGGAGGTTTTTAAAATCGATAATAAGGAATCTTTTCATCGTTTCCTCAATGGAGATCTTGAATAAAGTATTCGGAAAGGGATCCCTTATGGACAATGTTATCTGTATGAAATGGGGAACGAAATTCGCTCCGGAATATGTCAATATTCTCGCTCAAAATGTCCGGCGAAATTTGAAGCGCCCTCATCGTTTTGTCTGCTTTACAGATGATTCGAACGGCCTGAATAAGAATATTGAAATTCGTCCTTTGCCGGAATTGAATCTTCCCAAAGGACTTCCCGAACGGGGATGGAATAAACTCACGCTTTTCAAGGAAAAGCTGGAAGATCTTGAAGGAACGGCCCTATTTCTGGATCTGGATCTTTTGATCGCGGGAAGCCTGGATCCGTTTTTTGAACTTCCCGGCGAATTCCGAATTATTCAGGATTGGAATCTCAAAGGAAAAGATATTGGAAATTCCTCTGTCTTCCGCTTTGAGATCGGGCGCTATCCCGATATTCTGGAAGATTTTCTTCAGCACGAAGCGGAATTTCGGGCCCAGCATCGAAATGAACAGGCGGTTCTCAGCTATTTTATGAGAAAAAAAGGAATTCTGGAGTACTGGCCGGAGAGTTGGTGCCTGAGTTTTAAACGCCATTTTATGCGGGCTTTTCCTTTGGGATATTTTTTGGAACCGAAGAAAAGACCGGATACGAAAATCATTGTTTTTCACGGGAATCCGAACCCGGATGCGGTTCGTTCCGGATGGCATAATTCCTCTTTCCTGCGAGCAGTCCGCCCCACTCCCTGGATGGCCGACCTTTGGAAAGAAGATCAGGAGGATCAGAAATGAAATGGAGCCTGCTTTTGGGAATCGCCGTTGGCGCTCTTCTGATCGGATCCGGATGTCAATCCCTGAACGAGAGTGAAGAGAGCAAAAGATTTTGGTATCCGAGCCTGGAATCGCCGGGCTATCTGGACCCTGAACATGAACGATACACTCCGGAAGGAAGCGATCCTTATCCCGATGGAACCGTCGGTCCGAAAGCTTTTCAGCTTCGCCCCCGAGGATATGATATGCAGCGTTCAAAAGCGTATCAGGTTGACCAAAATCAGTCGGTTCAGATCAAATAAGCAACGCCCTTTTTTGAAAGAATCTCTTCAGAGACAAGGTTTTTGAAGAGAAAAGATTGTTCAGCGCTCAATGATCCGTTCGATTCGGCTAAGCGTTTCCGCGATATTCCATGTCCGATCCTCTTTTTGATGGGGCGCGTTGACATCGAGCCATAAATCCACTCTTTTCTGGGCGGAAAGAACAGTACTGTGCGAACGGTTTCCGAAATAGCGTCCGATCTCGGAAAGCGCGGCGTTCGTGTATTTGCGCGCTGCCCACATCGCCAGCATTCTCGGATAGCAATTCGCCTGCGCACGGGACTTCGATCGAAGAGTTGTGTTCGAGATGCCGAAAACTTCCAATACGGCCTGCTCAACTTCTTCCAGCGTATAAGTTCTCCGGCAACTCGATTCGAGATCGGAGAGAACGTCTTGGGCCATTCGAAGATCGATCGGAGCGGATGTCTTGACATGCTCTACATAAAGCCGGTTTAAAACCCCGGAAAGACGCCGGGCATGCGTCGAAAAACGGGAAACAACATAGCGGCAAACCTCGTCCGGAATACTGATCCCCCGTTTGGAAACCATCTGCCGAAAGATCTTTAAAAGGGTTTCCCGTTCCGCCGCTTCGATTCGGCAGTCGATCCCGCTCATCAGCCGGGAGGTCAACTCGCTTCGAAAATCTTTCAGATCGCTCAAAGGACAGGACGTGCTGAAAACCATCTGAACGCGATATCCCTTGAGCATGTCGATCAAGCCGAGAAGCTCTGTTTGTGTTCCCCGCCGCGTTTGAAGAAAATGAAGATCGTCAATGATCAAAAGGGAAATGTTCCTGAACCGCGCCCGAAAATTCTGAAGACCGCCTTGGACTCCCTGAACAAACATCGACGTAAACTGATCCGCCGTAAGGAAAAGCGCCTGCTTCTTTTTATACCGCGCCCGATACTCGGAACAGATCCCTTCGAGCAGATGGGTTTTGCCGACACTCGTAGGACCGCTGATCAGAACCGGATTGAATTTCGCGGGCTCTTTGATCACAATATCGGCAATGCTCTTTGCAAGTTCATTCGACTTGCCGACGACAAAGCTGTCGTAAGAAGCGAGATCCCGCTGCGATCCGGAAGAAGTGCGCTTGGCGGAACCGGGAACGGATTTGCCGACCAGATATTCATATTTGCCATCTTTTTCAAATTGAACAGGAGCCGCTTCTTCATCTGTTTGTTTTGCAGACTTTGTCGGTTTTTCCGATTTTGCAGACGGACTCCGGGAAACGGAAGACTTGCTCTTTGAGGATTCCGAAATTTTTTTCTTTCCGGAATGATTTTCGGATTGCGCAATTTCAGAAGACAGGGAAGAACCCGACGATGTTTCCTTAATCGTAAACCGGAGCGGAATGGTCTTCTTGAAAAGATCCCGGGAGACTTGTTCAATAATGTGTTTGAAATTTGTCCGGATCCAATTGCATATAAAGTTCGACGGCGCACTCATTACGAGCGTCGAATCTTCCAACGCGAAATGAATATCGTTGGTGAACCAGACGTCGAACATATTCCGGCCGATCTTCTCAGCGATCAAGTCGAGAATAATGTCTTCCGTCTCTTTATTATCCATGGAACAAATCATCAAAAACAATCCGTTCGCGCCGTCGATGAAATCCGTTTTTCAATAATGAAAAATATCGATCATTTCCGACGATACGTCCTTGATTATACAGGGGTCCGCAATCCGTTTAACGACTCCCGGCAAATCCTTCGCCGAGATTTTGGAAAGATGGCTGCCGCGTACAATTTCATACGGTTTTGAGCAGAATTCGTTCACCATCATAAGCATTCGATGGAGTAGATTGTACATGGACTTTTTTTAATGTCAAACGTTAAGAGAAAAAATTTTTCCTTCCCGATAATTGTACTTTAATTTTAACCGTCTGTTTTATAGCGGGTTAGAGAATTTCCATTTTTTTTCTGTAAAAGTAATCAAACTTTTTAACGTTTTTTTTATGTGGATAACATGTTCTTAAAAAGGTCCTTTCAGTAAGAATATGGACAAAATGCGTAATCTGAAACAATCATTTCCAAAAGGCTTTTTTCACTTCTTTCGAAAGTTTTTTATTCTTCTCTCTTCTTCCCGTATTGACTGGTAAAGGTTTGTGAATATGCTATAATAAATGTTCATTGAAGGTGAAATATTTACAAGGATATCAAAGTTCGGTCTTATTCTCTCTCGTAAGCCGTTTTCCTTCTGATCGGAGGATATCCTTTGATTATTTCGAACCATTCATGTTTTTTACAGGACTTTTCGTTTTTGTGTATTGCAAAAACTGTAAATAACCGATTTTGAAACCACGGATAACACGGATTTTCACGGATCATTTTTTGATAATAAAGACGTTTTCTCAAAAAATTATGATTTTGGATATCAATGAAATTCATCCGTGTTTATCAGTGTAATCCGTGGTTTCAAACAAAAATCTGTTTACAGCTTAAGTGTATTGCAAAAACAACTCAAAGGATTTTTCCAGAAACCGGAACAGGATACAACATGCTTTTTTGGCGATTCATTATTGGGGTGCCCGCAATTTTGCTGGTTGCTTTACTTTGCTGGCTGGACGCAAACTCCGCAATTCCGGGGCTGTATCTTTTGCCCGGTTTCCTCATTTGTGTTTTTTTTATTTGCAATGAGATCCTTGATCTTTTGAATTCCGGAAATGTGTTCCCGCGCCGATCAACGGTCTATCTGGGGGTCTTCTCCATGATGTTCCTTTGCTGGCTGGCTTGCCATCGGACCTTTTCACAGGTTGCCGATCATGGATGGGATACGGCGGCCGTTGCCTGTGTCCTTACTCTGCTTGCGATGGCCAGCGGAACGATTATCGCGTTTCTCGGGGAGATGGCCCGCTATAAAGCGCCCGGCGGCAATACGATTAATCTCGCCGGAGCGGTTTTTATTATTTCCTATATCGGAATGCTCGGCTGCTTTATTATCATGCTTCGGATCGCCTATGGATTGGGCGCGGTCCTTTCTTTGATTATAGTAACAAAAATGTCCGATATTGGCGCCTATACTGTCGGCAAAATCATTGGACGCCGAAAGCTCGTTCCCGGCCTGAGTCCCGGAAAAACGATCGAAGGAACGATAGGCGGTCTGTTTTTCGCGATTTTAGGGGCTTGGCTTACTTTGGATTTTATTTTTCCCGTCTTTTTTCATCGAACAACCGATACTTCCGCGCTGGGGCTGATCGTTTTCGGACTCCTCGTCGGAGCAACGGGAATCGTGGGCGATCTTGCCGAATCTCTTCTTAAACGGGATGTTGGCCGAAAAGATTCCGGAAGACGGTTCCCCGGATTCGGCGGGTTCCTCGACATTTTCGATTCCCTGCTTTTAGCCGCGCCGGTCGCTTTTGGATTGTGGGCGTTCGGGTTTGTAAAATAGTATATTGCCCATTTTATGTATTATACTTGTTCTTTTTTATCGGTCTGATCTGATCAGGCTTTTTTGTGAAAACGTTGAAATACGAATAATTCTTCTATTTTAACATCCCTGTCTTTCGATAATACGACCGTGGAATGAAATATTTTCCTTTTTCATTATATTTTACAGTTTGTATTTTTTTATTAAAATACAAAAAAAGGATAATTGACAAATTCCCCGATGTTTAGGATAATTGTTTTGATTTGATAAAGTAATAGGAATGCGATAAAAATCGAAAATATGTGAACCTTGATAATCATGAGTTTTAGATAAACTGCGGCCGTTCCGCAGATCATGATTGCGCGGTTTGTGAAAAATGTTCCCCTGTTCCTGTCGGTTCCAGGGGTTAAGAATCGCTTCAAGTTCTTTATCACAGACGAATGGAGAAATTATTGTGTCTGATGAAAGACGATTAAAAACGCCTGTATTTACGCCGAATACTTTGGTGGAGATGGTTCGTTATCAAGCGGTTTTACAGCCGGATATGCCCGCCTTTATTTATTTAACGGATGGGGTCAGTTCGGAAAAACGGCTCACTTATAAAGAACTTGACACCCAAAGCCGCGCGATCGGGGCCTGGTTGCAAAAACATGATATTATCGGAAAACGGATTCTCCTTTTATATCCGCCGGGACTCGAATTTATCAAGGCGTTTTTTGGTTGTCTTTACGCGGGATCGGTTGCCGTTCCGGTTTATCCGCCCCGTCGAAATCGATCCATGCTCCGTATTCAGGCGGTAAGCCAAAGCGCACACGCAAGTATTGCCTTGACCACGGATGATGTTCTGGAAAACGTCAACGCGGTGATCGGAGAGACGCCGGATCTTAAAAATATTCCCTGGCTGCCGACGACTTCTCTTCAGGAAGGACTTGATGAAGAATGGATCGATCCGGAAATTGATCCTGATACGCTCGCCTTTTTGCAATATACTTCCGGATCCACCGGAACACCCAAGGGAGTAATGCTGACCCATCGCAATTTACTCCATAATTCCATGCTGATCAAAACCGCTTACGAACATACACGAAGTGATGTCGGTGTTTTTTGGCTTCCAAGCTATCACGATATGGGCCTGATCGGCGGGATTCTTCAGCCGATCTATTGCGGCCGCCCGAATATTCTGATGTCTCCGCTTTCTTTCTTGACCCGTCCTTATCGCTGGCTTGCCGCGATTTCAAAGTACAGGGGAACAACCAGCGGCGGACCGAACTTCGCTTATGAACTTTGTACCCGGCAGATCAAAGATGATCTGCTCGATACCTTGGATCTGAGCAGCTGGAAAGTCGCTTTCAACGGCGCGGAACCTGTTCAGGCGGAAACCCTTGATAATTTTGCCAAAAAATTCGAACGCTGCGGTTTTCGATATGAATCGTTCTATCCCTGCTTCGGTTTGGCCGAAGGGACCTTGATCGTTTCCGGCGGTATGGTCGATGAAAAACCGGTGATCCATTCTTTCGACGCCGATTCTCTCATGGAGGGAAAAGCCCTGGATCCGCTTCCCGCCTGCCATCGTATTCGACGCCTCGTTTCCAGCGGACGGGAAATCATTACCCAAAAGAATCGAATTGTCGATCCGGAAACCAAAAAAACCTGTCCTGAACGGACTGTCGGCGAGATCTGGACCCAAAGCGACAGCGTTGCCGTTGGATATTGGGAATCTCCGGAAGCAACGGAATACACCTTTCACGCATACACTTCCGATACCAATGAAGGTCCTTTCATGAGGACGGGCGATCTTGGCGTGATGCTCAACGGGGAGCTTTTCGTTACCGGACGCATTAAGGATCTGATCATTATCCGCGGGGTCAATGTTTATCCGCAGGATATTGAAACGACCGCGCAAAAAGTCGATTCCGTTTTACGTCCGGACAGCGGAGGAGCCTTTATGCTCGGCGACGAAGGACACGAAAAACTCGTTCTCGTTCAGGAAGTGGAACGGCGATTCAAGCCGGAAGAGGCTCCGCACATCTTCGAAGAGGTCCGAAAGGCGATTGCTCTGGATCATGAGATCCCGATCGACGCGATTGTCCTGGTTCGATCCGGGACGGTTCCGAAAACTTCCAGCGGAAAGATCCAGCGGCATGCGTGCAAGGACGGATATCTGAAAGGAACATTGAATGTCCTCGCTTCCTGGTCTTCGGACGGATCCATTCCTTCGACTCCCGCAATGGGACCCGGCAAGCAGGGAGAAAGCTTTACCGAAGAAGACAATCCGCTCCATTTCGATCCGAACGCAAAAAAACTGCGTCGGGAAGCAACCGATGAAGAGAAAGAAATGTCGTCCGTTTTCCAGCCGAAGCAGCAGGAAAAGAAAAAGGAGATCAAGCCGATCCCGACTCCTCTCGGGTCGGGAACGACTCTTTCGACCATGTCCTTTGATGATACCGCTTTTGCTGTTCTGCAAGAAGTGCGGAAAGTCGGAAAGGATCGGACACGATCGATTACTCTGGATACGGATATCACCGAATTGGGGCTCGATTCGCTCGAACGAATGGAGATCCTTGCTTCGCTGGAAGACCGGTTCGGCGGACAGTTCCCGGAAGCTGTTTTACCAACCCTTCTCACAGCAAGAGAAGTGGTCGATGCGGTTCAAAAATACTTGGGCGGCGGCGCTAAAATCGATGCGGGCGTCGACAAAAGGGATTTCGAAATTACGGAAGAATACTGGAATATCGCGAAATTCCCGGAATATGTCCAACTTCACGCCAAACTGGAAATGGTTGATAAACTGAAGCTGAATCATTTCTTCGATGTTCAGGAAGGAATTACCGGCGCGACCACTCAGATCAATGGGCGGACGTACAATAATTTCTCCTCCTATAATTACATCGGATCATCCGGACATCCTTCGGTCCAGAAGGCGGCAAAAGCCGCGATCGATAAATATGGAACGAGCGTATCGGCCAGCCGGATCGTTGCCGGGGAAAAGCCGATCCATGGAGAATTGGAACGCGGAATTACCGAATTTCTCGGAACAGAAGCGACGATCCTTCTGGTCGGCGGGCATCAGACGAACGAAACCGTGATCGGACATTTGATGGGAGCCGACGATCTGATCCTTTATGATGCGTTGGCGCACAACAGCCTTGTCCAGGGGGCGATTCTGTCGGGTGCCCGACGGCGTCCGTTCCCTCATGGAGATTGGGCCGCCGCAGATCAGATCCTCAATCAGCATCGGCATCAGTACAAAAAGGTCCTGATCGTTCTCGAAGGCGTTTACAGCATGGACGGCGATTATCCCGATCTTCCGGAATTTATTCGGATTCGGAACAAACATAAGACCCTTCTGATGATCGATGAAGCGCATTCGATCGGAGTTCTTGGCGATACCGGAAGGGGAATCGGAGAGCATTTTCATGTGAACCGCAAGGATGTCGATCTCTGGATGTGCACTTTGAGTAAAACGTTCGGAAGCTGCGGCGGATATATTTCCGGCTGCAAGGAACTGATCGAGTACTTGAAGTATACGGTTCCCGGATTCATGTTCAGCGTCGGGATGCCTCCTGCTCAAGCCGGCGCGGCGCTCGGGGCCCTGGAGCTCTTGAAAAAGGAGCCGCAAAGAGTCCTTCGCCTGCGCGAGAACAGCGCGTATTTTAAAGAGCTTGCGGATAAATTGGGAATGAATACCGGATTCGCGAAAAATACCGGAGTGGTTCCTGTTGTCATCGGCAATTCCATTCAATGTTTGAAGATCTCCCATCTTTTATTTGAAAACGGAATTGACGTTCAGCCCATTCTTCATCCTGCTGTTGAAGAGCGATCGGCGCGTCTTCGATTCTTCCTTTCTTCGGAACATACGAAAAAGCAGATCAAGGAGACCTTGGAGATCCTTGCGAAGATCATCGAAGCGGTTCGAAAAGAGGGATAATCTATTTGATATTGGTGAGATCCCGGCATGGATCGGGATTCCATTCAAGTGAAATGGTGAATCGGGTTCTCCTGTTTTCGGGGAACCCGTTTTTCTTTGGCAAGATTTCTTCGTTCTTTTCTATTCTTAAACTTAAAAGATTTTTGTTTGAAACCACGGATTACACTGGTAAGTACGAATGAATTTCATTGATATCCAAAAATCATAATCTTGTGAGAAAATGTATTTGTTTTCAAAAAATTATCCGTGAAAATCCGTGCTATCCGTGGTTTCAAAATCGGTTATTTACAGTTTGAGTTCTATTTTATGAATTCTTTTTATTTTTCAGGGGAATAAACTCTTGCAATCGAACGGAAAGGGTGCTATTTTGAGAGCGGAGAGAAAATTTCCGTTTTCATTTTTGGCGGTAAACGGAAAAATTAAGAAGAATAAACAAAATAAATAAGCGCATGGAAACAAAAAAGGAGATTGAACTGCCTCAATCTCCTTTAAAATGGGCGCACTTGGACTCGGACCAAGGACCTCAGCCTTATCAGGGCTGCGCTCTAACCAAACTGAGCTATGCGCCCAACGAATAATACAATAATATTACACGAATCGGCTTTTTTTACAATAGCCCCTTCCCGAATTTTTCCTTTGTTTTTGAAAAAAACTTTTTTCATGAACTTTCAGGATGTTTTTTTCTTTCACTCAGGTAAAAATCGATAAAATCTTTAGTTTAAGTGATTAATATAAAATAGATAAGGAGAAATAGTGTGTCCGAACAAATTACCATTAATCTTACAACATCCGTGCAGAATTCCTTTCGTGTTCAACAAATTGGCGGTCTGTTCGATGTTCCCATCGAGCAGAAAATGTCCAAAAAGATCCTGATCGATCCTCCTCCCGCCCAGGAGGAAGATTGGAAAATCGGCCTGATCGTCGGGCCCTCCGGAAGCGGAAAAAGCTCGACTGCCAAAATGCTCTACTCCGCCGAACTTTATCAGGGATTTTCGTGGTCCTCGACAAAAGCAATCGTCGATCAGTTCGATACCCCGGAAATAAAAAAGATCATAAAGGCCCTTAACATCGTCGGATTCAGCTCACCTCCCTCTTGGCTCAAGCCCTACTCCGTATTGAGTAATGGAGAAAAATTCCGATGTGATCTTGCCAAGGCCCTTCTCGATTCTTCCGGTGATCTCGTCGTTTTTGATGAATATACAAGCGTTGTCGATCGAACCGTCGCAAAGGTCTGCTCTGCTGCCGTTGCCAAAGGACTCAAAGAGGATTTTATCCGTAAGAAATTTATTGCGGTTACCTGCCATTATGATATCGCCGATTGGCTGGAACCCGACTGGATCCTTGATCTCGCAACTGGAAAAGTTGCAAGGAGGTCCCTTCGGCGACCCGATATCAAGCTCGATATCGTTCGTGTCCCCCAATCTCTATGGACCCTTTTTGCGAAGCATCATTATCTGAGCGGATCCCTTGGAACAAATTCCCGCTGCTTCGCCGCTTTTTGGGAAGGAACGCCTGTCGCTTTTGCCGCGCTCCTTCCCTTGCTCGGATTCAAAAAACGGCGCCGGATCAGTCGCATCGTTGTCCTTCCGGATTACCAGGGAGCAGGGATCGGATCCGCTTTTGTCAATACGATGGGCGATCTTTGCCGCGAAGAAGGATATCGATTGAATATTACAACAAGCCATCCGGCAATGATCCGGCATTGCGAAAAATCCCCTTTCTGGAGAACAATCAGTGTTCGAAAAGGGATATCAAGCAGCTGCCAATTCGGCAAGAAATATGTTGGATCCGCAGGACGGGCCGTCGTCTCCTTCGAATATACCGCTGATCGGACCGGCGATCCTTGTAATTCGGGCAGAGTATCCTCGCATTGATTGACCATGAAGCTCAATACAGATCGGATTATTCCCAACGGGACCGGATCAGAGATTATTGAGTGCTTTCAGTTCTTTGATGAGAGCCTGTGTTCCCGATTTGCCTTCGCCCCTGTTTTTTACCGCGGTATAAAGCCGGTGAACCAGTTCCAATCCGGGCAGATGAATCTGCATTCGTTCACATTCCGCGAGCGCGATTCCCATATCTTTAATGAAATGCTCGATATAGAATCCCGGCTGAAAATCGTTTTTAAGGATTCTCGGCGCCAAATTACTCAAGGACCAGCTTCCCGCGGCGCCGCTTTGAACGGATTGCAAAACGCGTTCGGGATCCAGGCCCGCTTTTTCCGCGTATAATAGGGCTTCGCAAACTCCGACCATATTGCCCGCGATAAGAATTTGATTGACCATTTTTGTATGCTGTCCGGATCCGGCGGGCCCTTGCAAAAGGACGTTCTTTCCAAGAATCGCCCAAAGATCTTTCATCTTCTCGCAGACTTCGGAATCTCCGCCGACCATAATGGAAAGAGATCCGTTCCGAGCTCCGATATCTCCTCCGGAAACCGGTGCGTCCAAAGCATCGAACCCGAATTCTTTTCCCGCTTGATAGATCTCCGCCGCAAGAGAAGGACTGCTCGTTGTAAAATCGATCAGAACACGATTATTAGAATCGGTCTCTTTCCATCCGGCGATAATTCCATTGGGACCGAAGACGACCTCCCGGACATCGGCGGGATATCCGACCATCATACAGAGAATATCCGTGTTTTTCGCGAGTTCGGCGGGACTTTCGTTCCAATGCGCCCCTTTTTGCAGAAGTGATTCCGCCCGAGATCGGGTTCGGGTAAAAATTTCCAGATCGTATCCCGCATCCAAAAGACGTCCGGCCATTGATCCGCCCATTACGCCTGTTCCGATCCAGCCCATTTTCTTTTTCATGATGATCCTGCCGCTTGTCCTTTAAAAGAGATCGATTCCGAGATCCCGCCGAAGGAAATCAAACCTTCGCTGATAGGAGTTCCTTGAGGAATGAACATGTTCCGCCTCCGTGAGGAAATGAAGATCGTCGTTCAATTTCACTCCGTATTTAGCAAAGATCTGTTCACTTTCTTCCAGATTGGATCCGTAAACGATCAAAAGTTTATGTTCGTCAAATTGGACTTCATAAGGAATGGAGGAGTTGAGAACGGCAATTCCGGTGCATCCGTCGTTCATCAGGAGATCTTCGTAATTGCAGAAAACACTTTTCAGGACAGGCAAATCAATCGCTTCCCGAAGAAGATCATCATGTTTCCCGCAAATTTGCCGATGGCTTGTTTCCAGAACGACATCGACAACCGATCCCAGCGGATCCAGGAGATCGATAAAGAGATCGAATAATTTTTCCCGGGAAGCCGCTCCCATCAGAACGGGAATTCGGGTTCCTGTCTGCGGATCGCAGTAGGTGTCCCGGCGGACTCCTTCTTTGGGAAGGATGCGGCAATCATAGGAGGGGCGAATCGCATCGGTTAATTCAAAAGATCCGTATCGGGAAATGGCGAGATGATCCTGGAGATCGGCTTTTCCTATTCGTTCAAAGCTGCTTGCCGCCTTCGGAACTGATCCCTCCTGCATGATTGTCCGAAAAAATTGTTTTAGAAATCCCATACTCGCCGCTCTCGTTCTTTCTTTATCTGGTGAATACAAGTGAAAAATTCCCTGAAAAGATCTCTCTTTTCCATACAGTAATAATGTAGTTTATTTTTTTTACGAAAAAAGGAAATCCTCAAAAGTTTTTTCTCTTTTTCAGATTATTTATCTTGCCCTGTAAACAGATTCCATAAAACCGATATAAAGAGATTTTTCTCTGCAATTTATTACAATTTTAAGGCTTTTGCGAAAAGAATGATGTATAGGGAAGTACAGGTTTTTGCGTTTGGATCAGATCATTCATCAATATCATACAGGAGAAATATCCATGGGAATTTTAGTAACCCGGGAAGCCCCGGATTTTAAAACATCGGCCGTAATGCCCGACTTGACCTTTGCCGACTTGACTTTATCGCAATTTCGGGGTAAATATGTGATTCTTTTCTTTTACCCTCTCGACTTTACTTTTGTCTGTCCAACCGAGATCCGGGCATTTTCGGACTCAATCGAAGATTTTGAAAAGAGAAATGTCCAGATCCTCGGCTGTTCTGTCGACAGTCCCTACTGTCATCTTGCCTGGATGAAAACGAGCCGGGAAGAGGGAGGGCTTGGTCCGATTCGGTTTCCGCTCCTTTCCGATATTACAAAAGGGATCTCGGCGGCCTACGATGTTCTTCTTCCCGATGCGGGCGTTGCCTTGCGCGGGCTTTTTCTGATTGATCGAAAAGGAATCGTCCAGCATGAACTCGTCAACAATCTTCCTCTTGGCCGATCGATTAAAGAAGCCCTTCGAACATTGGAAGAATTGCAGTATATCGAAGAGCACGGAGAAGTCTGTCCGGCGAATTGGCAGCCGGGAGAACCGGGCATTTCGCCCGGCAAATAGATCAAGGGACAAATACTTATACTGTAAAAGTATTTTTGTTTGGAACCACGGATAAACACGGATGGAATCCATATAAGATTCGGGACTGATATTTTTGTTGATGAAAACGTCTTTTTACCAAAAAAGTATCCGTGAAAATCCGTGAAATCCGCGGTTTCAATATCGATTGTTTACAGTTTAAGGACAAACAGCAATGCTTTTACCGGCTCCATAATTCCGCGAGGTGAACGAGGGTTTCCACGCTTTTTTCCATATTGTCGACGGAAAGAAATTCGGTTAAACTGTGAAAGTTCGCCCCGCCGGTAAAGATGTTCGGAGTCGGAATTCCCAAAGCGCTGAGCCGTGATCCGTCCGTTCCTCCCCGAATGGATTGGCGTTCAGGCGTCAATCCGGTTTTACGAATCGCTTCCTTCAGGTTTTCCACAACATCAGGACAGGATTCGAAAAACTTTTTCATGTTGTCGTACTGTTCCGTGATCTCCAGGCTTCCGTGCGCCTTGGGATACTTTCTGAGGATCTGCTGAAAGGCTTCCTGAAGAATTGCCCGATTTTCCATTCGTTCCGCATCATCAAAAGCGCGGAGAATGAAATCGGCCGCCGCCGAAGAAACGGATCCTTGAATGTGATCAAGTTGTATATAGGGCTGCCGTTTTTCGGAGAGCTCGGGGACCCGATCCGCCGGTAAAAAGGAGATCATCTCCGCAAGGATCCGAATGGCGTTGACCATGATCCCTTTCGCGTATCCGGGATGAATATCGACTCCCTGAATTTTGATAAAGGCTTTATCGGCGGAAAAGGTTTCGTCGTTCAGAATCCCGGCTCCATTTCCATCGACAGTATAAGCGAACTGAACGCCGAATTTTTCAATATCGAGATAATCGGTTCCGCATCCGATCTCTTCATCGGGAGTAAAGCAGATCCGAATGGGACCGTGAGACCGGTTTTCATACTTGATCTTTTCGATTGCGGCGAGAATGATCGCGATTCCGGCTTTATCGTCCGCACCGAGGAGGGTCGTTCCGTCGGCAACGACAAGGCGATGTCCTTTACAGGATTTAAGATAGGGATCTTCCGGGATCTTGACCCCGGAGGTTCCCAATGAAATCTCTCCGTCCTGATAAGTGATCACTTTCGGTTTTACATCTTTTCCGGAAACGGCGCAGGAAGTATCCAGATGCGCCAACCATCCCATTACGGGAAGCGATTCGGACTGATTTGACGGGAGCGTTGCCAATACATAAGCATGATCGTCCATTTCGGCATCGGAAAGACCGAGATCTTTCAGTTCTTCGACGAGCAGACGGGCCAAATCGAATTGGCCGGACGTGCTGGGGCATTTCCCTGTCTCCTCTTGCGAAGTTGTATCTATTACCGCATATCGCAAAAACCGCTCAAGAGCACTGGACATAATAAATTTACCTGTTTTGTAATCTGTTTATGCTTATGAATCCAGGAATAAAGAAACACTATTCGATCGACGCGAGATACCGTTCGGCGTCAAGGGCGGCCATACAGCCCGTTCCCGCCGCGGTAATCGCCTGTTTATAATAATCGTCGGCAACATCGCCGGCGGCAAAGACCCCTTCAACACTTGTATTCATTCGGAAAGGAACTGTCCGTTTGATGAATCCCTTGCTTGTCAATTCGAGTTGTCCATTGAGAAATTTTGTGTTCGGAGTATGTCCGATCGCCATAAAAACCCCGGAAACGTTTAATGTAATGGGTTCCTCTCCCTTGGTGCTTTTAAGAATGATTCCGGAAACGCCGTTCTGATCGTCGCCGAGGATCTCTTCGGGAACCCGATTCCAGAGAATTTCAATTTTCGGATGTTTTTTTGCCCGTTCGGCCATTACTTTCGAGGCGCGAAGCTCTTCTCTTCGATGGATCAAATAGACCTTTTCTGCGAATTTTGCGAGATAATCGGCTTCTTCGACGGCAGAATCTCCGCCGCCGACAACCGCGATTTGCGCATTTCGGAATCGCGGAAGAGCTCCATCGCAGACCGCGCAGGCGCTTACTCCCCGATTTTTGAATTTCTTTTCCGATTCCAATCCCAAATAGTTGGCGGAGGCTCCCGTTGCGATGATTACGGATTTCGCGAAATATTTTTTATGATCCGATCCGGTCAATTCAAAAGGGCGGACATTGAAATTGACATGGACAACATCTTCGGAAACAACGCGAGTCCCGAAGTTGATCGCCTGTTGACGGGCCAATTCTACCAACTCGGGTCCGCTGATCTCCTTTCCTTCATTGGGAAGAAGCATCATCATTCTGCTTTTATCCAATGCGGAGGCAAGATACTGGCGCAGATCCCCCGCGGGAAATCCCGGATAATTTTCCACCTCGGTGGTAAGGGCCAGCTGTCCCATCGGGAGAAGTCCCGCCTCCTGATTTTCCATGCTTACCGTCCCTTCAAATAAAAGGGGAGAAAGCGCGGCGCGAGCGGTATAGATCCCCGCCGCCCATCCGGCCGGTCCGCTTCCGATAATGATCACATTTTCCGCCCCGTTTTCCTTGATTGGATCGATGGGTTTCTGTTTATGTTCGTTTTCGTTTATGTTCGCATTTTCTGTTGACATTTTTTTCTCCTGTTTTTGGAAGTTCTGAACTCCTCAAGTATATCATAAATTAAGAAATGGAAAAGATTTTTCCTGAAAGAAATGTTTACTGCTCGGGGTCGCCTTTCGTTTTTGCGCTGAAAGTGTATAATACACAATATTTATTAGAGGAAGAGAAAAAGATCGAATTGATAAGTGATTTAAAAAATAATTATATGAGTCGCTTTTCATCAGATCTTAAAGAAAGATCGGGATAAGAAAAAGACGTAAAATGCGAATCCAAAAAGAAATATTGATGATTTTGTGCTGTCTGCTCTATGGTGGATTCAATTTCCTTTGGGCGGCGGATCCGATATTTGAAGCGGAAGACGCAATTCTTGGAACAGAGGTCTCTGCGGTCCAGAAAGATCTTTTTCCTTCGAAAAAAGGGGTTGTTCGAAAGACGGAACCGCGGAAAAATTCCAAACTGAATCGGTCGGATTTTAAAGTGGATTTTTCCCGTCCGGCCGATCTGATATTTCATCTGGACAATAAAAAGCCGGGTAAGTACACGATCTATACAACGGCGGCCGTCGATGAATTAACGGCCCAATATTTGGAGAAGGCCCGTTCGAAAATGGATTCTATTTCACTGATGATCTCAGTTGATGGCGGTCTTCCTTCTTCCCGGGTCGTTGTTCCCGCCTGGAGAAAGGGAAATCTCTGGACCTATGGACTCGGTGTTTTTGATTTCAAGCAGTCGAAAACGGAAGTTCGTATTTGGCTTGCCGAGGGAGTGATTCTGGATGAAATTCATATCCGGCCCCATTCCGCGCCCAAAGTTCCTCCGGCCGCTGCGGAATACCGTCCGGAGATCGTTCCGCCGAAAGATCATCCGCGATTATGGTTTACTCCTGAATCGCTTCCCGCTTTCCGGGAAAATCTCACCAAAGGAGAAAACGCGGAAGTATGGAAACAGATTCAAAAAGAAGCCGCCGCTCCCTTTAAATATAAGTACCTGGAAAACTGCGCGGTGGATCATAATGAGTCCCTGCTGAGATACGTACAAAAGAATGCGTTCGTTTGGCAAATGATCGGGGATAAAAAATACGGCCGACGCGCTGTTGACCTGATCATTCCTTATTTGAGTCGGGTAGAATATGGGAATATGCAAGATATTACGCGGGAACTGGGAGACTCCATTTATACGGGCGCTCTCGTATTCGACTGGTGCAATTCCCTTTTATCGGATGCGGAGAAGAAGGCGATATACGACGCTCAGATCCGTTTATCCTATCATATGGAGACGGGCTGGCCTCCTTTCAAACAATCGATTCTCATCGGACATGGAAACGAAGGACAGATTCTGAAGCACTTCCTTGCAATGTCGATCGCGTTTTATGAGATCGATCCAGTTCCTTATCAATATTGCACCTGGAGAATTTTCGAAGATCTGGTTCCGATGCGCCGGTTCGAATATCAGTCTCCGCGGCATAATCAGGGAATCGCGTATATCGGCGCCCGTCTGCAATGGGAATACTATGCGGCCCTTATGTTCAAGCGAATGGTCTCCAAAGAGATCTTTGATCCGAATATCAAGGGAATTCGCGATTATCTTCTCTTTATGCGTCTTCCGAACGGCGAGATGTTCCGGGACGGTGATGTCTATCTTTCCGGATTCTGGTGGGCTTTTCCAGGACTTGCGTTGACGCAATATTCTTATGCGGAAGATCCTGTAATGAAAGGGGAATATTTCCGGCAGAAGAAATGGAAATCGGACCCTCTTCTGTTTCTTCTTTTGAACGATCCCGATCTCAAAGCGGATTCGACTTTTGATACGCTTCCTCTTGCTTATGATTCGGGCAAGATTCTCTGTTCGCAAATCCTTCGGACGGGCTGGAACTTCGGACCGGAAAGTGAAGATACCATTGTGGAATTCAAGGGCGGAAATTATCAGTTCGGAAATCATCAGCACGCGGATTCCGGCGCTTTCCAGGTCTATCATCGGGGACTTCTCGCAGCGGATCTCGGTCTTTACCGTTTTTACGGAACCGTATATGATAATAATTTCAACAAACGATCCATATCGCATAATGTAATGCTTGTTTATGATCCTTCCGAAGTCTTTTACAAAGGAGGAATCAACGACGGCGGACAGCGCTTTATCATGCACAAACACCCGGGAAGTCCGGAGCGAACGGAAAGCGATCCGATGTTCAAGTCGGGAAC
Source organism: Planctomycetia bacterium (assembly GCA_030539035.1). Classification (GTDB taxonomy): domain Bacteria; phylum Planctomycetota; class Planctomycetia; order Pirellulales; family Thermoguttaceae; genus JAUNBG01. Next base: position 14,964 of record JAUNSU010000020.1, on the reverse strand, counting down.
GCTTTTGGATTCCCGGATCCTTCCTTCCCGCGAGAATCCGCAAGTCTCTTTTTTCACTGTTGATTTAACCTCGGCTTATTCCGGGAAAGTGGAAAAATATATTCGAAGTTTTTGCTGGATCCGAACAGGCCGGAAAGATGTTCCTGTTGCCGTGATCGTCTATGATCGATTGACGGCTTCGGATCCTTCCTTTAAAAAGTACTGGCAGCTTAATACATTGACAAAGCCGGAGCCGATCACCGGAGGCGGATGGTCCGCGTTGACATTGGAAAATCTCGGCGCGGATAAAAAACCTTGCAAACGGGGAGAACTTCGTCTCCGGACGCTTGTTCCCGGCCCGGATAAAATTCAGTGCGATTTGATCGGAGGAGACAAGGCGAATTCCGTTTTCGGAACACCGCTGCCCGCTCCCAAAGATGCTCCGGAAAGTACCGGATGGCGGATCATGCTTACTCCGAAAAAGGCTGCGAAAACCGATCAATTCCTGAATCTGATCCTTGTCGGCGATGAGGGGGCGCAGGAACTTCCCGTTCAGTGGGAAAAGTCGGGTGAAAATTTCCGGATTCAAATCGCCGGAAAGTCCGTGATCCTTGATCCCGACGGACATTTTGAACTCGAATAGTCTTTTGGATATTTTTTAACAGATCGAATTCGAGATTGGATATGGTTTTACAAAAAGTTTTTGGATGGGCTTTAAGCCCTTTTTAACAAAGGAGGACGCGGATCGGGAGATCCGCTCCCAAGGCAGGAATTTCATGAATGCAGTAAGAACGCGTTTTGCACCGAGTCCCACAGGCTATCTTCATATTGGCGGAGTCCGAACAGCCCTTTTTTGCTGTCTTTTTGCGCGAAGGTCGGGCGGACAATTCATTCTTCGGATCGACGATACCGATCAGACCCGAAATGTTCAGGAAGCGCTTCAGCCGATCCTCGACGGTTTGAAATGGCTGGGAATTACCTGGGATGAAGGTCCCGAAGTCGGCGGCCCCCATGTCCCTTATTATCAGTCGGAACGATTGGGAAAATATCAGGCGGCCGTCGAAAAACTGATCCAGTCGGGATTCGCTTATCGGGATTACGCCCGAACGGAAGAACTTCAGCAGGAACGGGAAGAAGCGCTCGCCGCCAAAAGAACTTTCGTCTACAGCCGGCGTTTTATGGCGGAAACCGAAGAACAGCAGAAGGCGTTCGAAGCGGAAGGGCGGCAAGGCGTTGTCCGGCTCAAGATCCCCCGGGAAGGGAAACTGATCATCCACGACCTTATTCGCGGTGATGTCGAATTCGATTGGGCAATGGAACAGGATCATGTGATCCAACGGGCCGACGGATCCTGTCTTTATCATCTTGCCAACGTGATTGATGATTACGATTTCGGAATTACTCATGTGATTCGGGCGGAAGAACATCTCTCCAATACTCCGCGGCAAATCTTTATTGCTCAGGCGCTTGGATATCCGCTTCCGAATTACGCGCACCTTCCCTGCGTTGCCGAGCCGGGAAGCAAAACGAAATTAAGCAAGAGAAAGCTCGACAAGTATTTGAAGAACAAGGATTTCGCGAAGCTGGTGGAGCATGGTAGGAGAATCGCGGATCGGGTCTTTTTGGAAACGACTTCGGATGGGTTCAATCCCGTGATCGTCGATTTTTACCGGCAGGTTGGATATTTGCCGGAAGCGATCAATAATTATATCGCGCTTCTCGGCTGGTCGCTGGACGACAAGACGGAATACTTTACCTTACAGGATCTGATCGACAAGTTTACGCTGGAAAGAGTGAACAAGGCGGCGGCTTCTTTTGATCCGGCCAAGCTCTTTACTTTTCAGGAAAAGCACCAGATGGCCCTGTCTGCGGAAGAGAAGTATTCGCGCGCCCTTCGATATTTGCTTGGGGCCCGATTGGTTCGATTTGCCGATCGGGAGACCGGAAAATTTCTTGATCTGCCCGATCTGATCGATCCGCAGATCCCGCTTGCGATGGATTCCCATCCGGAGCTTTCCGCCGCGGAGATCAAAACGATGATCGAAAAACTGATCGCCGCCGCAGGGGACCGGATCAAGGTTTCCGGTGATATTCTCGATTTCGACGATTTCTTTGCCGGAGATTCCGATTATCCGATCGATCAGAAAGTATGGGAGAAACGAATCACCGCCGATGCGAACGCGCAAAAGCTCCTCGTTGAATTTCAAGGCCGGCTTGAAGCGGTGGAAGAAGAACATTTCAACGCGGCGATTCTGGAAGAACTTCTTCATTTCTTCCTGGAAGAAAAAGGGATTAAACCGGCCCAGATCATTCATGCGCTTCGTGTTGCGGCAACCGGAAAAGGAGTTGGCCTGGGAATGTTTGAAACGATGGAGATCCTTGGAAAACGGAGAACCCTCGATCGGATCAATCGGGCGGCCGCCTTGTTCTAAGTCCCGTAAAATCTTATTCGGAACGGATTCCGCCGGACAATGTTCAAATCGTATTTTCTGATCCTTTCAGATAATAAGAAGGAATTTTCCGGCGGAGTAAAAGGAAATATGCTTTTGGGTTCAAAAGGAGTAAATCATGGAAAATCTTTTTGATTATATTGATCAAAATCGGGAACGATATCGGGAATACTGGTTCAATGGTCTTCGAATTCCGAGCGTGAGCGCGGAAAAAAAACATAAACCGGACATGCTGCGAATGGCCGAGTATCTTCTTCGATTTCTTCGGGAAGAATTGAAATTTGAAGGGCGCTTGATCGAAGGGGAGGGGAATCCGCTCGTTTACGCGGAATCGCCTGCCGTTGAAGGCGCACCGACGGTTCTGCTTTACGGACATTATGATGTTCAGCCGGCCGATCCGCTGGATCTTTGGAAATCGGATCCTTTTGAACCGGAGATCCGGGGCGAAAACGTCTATGCGCGCGGAGCCGACGACGATAAAGGACAGATCTTCGCCCATCTTTCCGGAATCAAAGCCCTGATGGAAAGGGAAGGGCGTTTGCCGATCCGGATCAAGTGCATCTTTGAAGGAGAGGAGGAAGTCGGAAGCGATCATCTTTTCGCTTTTCTTCATGGACCGGAGGGAAAGGAACTCCTTGCGGCGGATCTGATCGTGGTGAGCGATAATACGATGGCGGGGCCGGGGCAACCGGCGATTACCTACGGATTGCGCGGTGTCATCGGGTTCGAGGTCTTCTTTCATGGTCCGAATCGCGATTTGCACAGCGGAATTTACGGGGGATCCGTTTGCAATCCGGCGTTGGCTCTTTCCCGCGCTCTCGCCGGATTGATGGATGAAAAGGGAAAAATTCAGATCCCCGGATTCTATGATGGTGTTCGTGCGATTACCGATCAGGAGCATTCCGTAATCGCACAGGTTCCTTTCGATGAGGAACAGGCCAAAAAGGATTTGGGCGTTTCCGCTTTCTTCGGGGATCCCGATTATACGATTATGGAACGGCGATGTGCACGGCCTTCCTTTGATATCAACGGATTGACCAGCGGGTATCAGGGAGAAGGGGGAAAAACGATTATCCCTTCCTGGGCAAGCGTGAAGTTCACTCTTCGAGTCGTTCCCGATCAGAATGTTGAAAAGATCATTCAGGCAACGGAAGATTTTTTCCGGGCTCAGGTTCCGTCGGGGATCCGAATGGATTTTCACCGCCAGCAGGGCGCCGAAGGAATGGTGGTTCCGCTGGAAAGCCCATACGTCGCCGTTGCCTCCCATGTTCTGGAAACAGTTCATGGAAAGAAGCCTCTTTTCGTGCGCGACGGAGGATCGATTACGATTGTTGCCGAACTTTGGAAAGTACTCAACGCGGATCTGCTCATGATCGGACTTGGACTGGATGAGGATGCGATTCATTCTCCCAACGAGCATTTTTCGCTTGACTGCTTTTACAATGGGATTAAAACGGGTGCGCAGCTTTGGACCGAATTGGCGAAGATGAAGAAATGATCGAAAATATTCCGCTTGCAGAAGGGGAAGTCCAGCGAATTGACGTTGAGGACGGATCCCGGATCTATCGAATTGGCGCACGTGTCCTTCCCCATCTGATGGGATCGGTTTATCTGATCCTGAGTGATCGGTTCGGTCCGACCTTGATCGATGCGGGAAGCGGGAATCCCGAATGTATTGCCCAGATCGAAGCCGGCTTTTCCAAGATTAATGCGCAGTATGAGCCGTTCGGAACGGAAAAGCTGGAACGATTGCTCCTTACCCATGCGCATTTCGACCATTTCGGCGGAGTTCATCATTTTTACCGCCAGTCGGGAGCGGAAATCTGGATCCATGCGTTTGAAAGCCGGATCGTCTGTTCCTATAATGAAATGGCGGTGATTTCGGACCGTCGATTTGCCTGGTTCCTCACGAACAACGGGGTATTGGAAGAAGACGCGCCGGAGATTATCAAGGCATTCGGCTTTGTTCCCGGCCGGGCCCAATCCGCGCCGGTATCGCGTCTTCTGGAAGGGGGAGAAACGATCGACGGTTTTCGTTTTTATCATTTTCCGGGACACAGTTCAGGACATCTCGGGATTCAATACGGAGATTATCTTTTTTCCGGCGATTTGCTTTTATCGCAAACATTGACCCAAATTTGGCCGGAACGGATCACTCCGCACACGGGACTTACCCATTATATGCATTCGATCGACCGATTGGATCAATTGGCGCAATCCCATGAGAAAGAGACCGGAAGAAAGCTGATCGCGCTGCCGGGACATGAAGAGATCCTTCAAAATATCCCGGCTCGAATCGCGATTGTCGAAAAGAGCGAAAAGCGGAGGAACGATCGGCTTTTGGAAATTCTCCGCCGATCGGAAGAGCCGCTATCGCTTTATGAGATCTCGAAAAAGATGTATTTTACGACTCATGTCAATCGGGCTTTATTTTCGATATGCGATGTCGGGAGCCGGATGGAATATCTCCAGCAGCGGGGACGGGTTGCGGTGGTCAACTACGATTCCATTCCGATGATTGGATCGGCTGTTCTAAAATTTGCGGCAGTTGATTAGTTTTATGATTATTATTACGACAATCTTAAAACAAAAATTTCCTTTCCGGGAAGTGAAAATGGAGGGATTGTACGGATAAAAACAATTTTATCAAAAGAAAGGGTAAAATTGCTTTTTTTTCGGAATCCCCTTTAAAATAAGGGAAAAGAGATAATAAAAAGGCAAAAACGGGGAAAAAAGGAAGAGAATTTGGTAAACTTTTTTCAATCTTTTTTGTTGCAGACTTATCTTTTTCGACGATTATCCTATAATAAATCAGGAACTGTTCTTTTTTCAGATTCGGCGTGAAAAAAAGCGGTTTTTGACGGTCCATGTATTCAATAAAGAAATTGAGAAGCAATGAGTTCAGAACAAAAACTTGATCCGAGTCTTTTGGAGCAGACAAAGCAGCAGATCCGTTCGCTGGTCAATGAGATTTCCCATATTGCGGAGTCGGATATTGCCCCGGAGGAATTTCATGCGGAATTTCTCCCGCGCGTAGTAACCGCTTTAGCCGCTGTTGGCGGAGCGATCTGGACGGTGTTGCCCAACGGACAGCTCGGGTTGGGATACCAGGTCAATTTTCAGGAAGCTCATCTTCATGATAATGAAGAGGCGAACAAGCAGCATAGTCGTCTGCTTTATAAAATGCTGGAAGCTCCGGATCAGGGAATGCTGGTTTCTCCCCATTCCGGCGGAGAAGGAGAGGACGAGGCCGGCAATCCGACCAATTATTTGCTGATCTTCGGAATGATCAAAACGGAGTTGGAACCGGTCGGGCTGATCGAAATTCTTCAGCGTGCGGAAGCGAATCCGGCAACGCAGAAGGGTTTTCTCCGATTTTTGCAGCAGATGACCTCTTACGCGACCGAGTATTATAAAAACCGGCAGCTCCGAAATTTCGGAGACCGGCAAACACTATGGACACAGCTGGAAGATTTTTCGCGGAATATTCATAAGACCCTTGATCTTAAGGAGACGGTTTATACGGTCGTCAATGAAGGGCGCCGTTTGATCGAATGCGATCGGGTAAGTATCGCGGTCAAGCGGGGGAATAAATGCAAGGTGGAAGCCGTAAGCGGACAGGATATTGTCGACAAGCGATCGACTACGGTCCGGCTTTTGGGAAAACTGGCTTCCGCGGTGGTTGCCTGCAATGAGCCGATTGTTTATACAGGGAGTACGGCCGATTTTGCTCCGCAGGTTGAGGAAGCGGTCGAAGCGTATGTCGATGAATCGCACGCAAAAATGGTCGCCGTTTATCCTCTTGTTCATGAAGATATTACAGAACACGATCACGACGAAACGGAAAAGATCCAAAAAGAGGTTCCGAAGCCTTTTGGCGCGATTATTATCGAACGGATCGAAGACAACCGGATCCCGGAGAAGATGAAAAAACGGATCGAGATCGTTGTGGATCATGCCCGGGCCGCGATCGGAAATTCTTTGGATCACGACAGCGTCTTTTTGATGCCCCTTTGGAAGCTGATCGGCAAATCCAAGGTTCTGGTAACCGCCCGTATGCTCCCGAAAACCATTTCCGTTCTGATCGGTGTTTTGGCCCTTATTCTTATTTTGTGTCTTGTTCCCTGGGATTTTTACATGTATTGCCGGGGAACATTGGAGCCGGAGACCCGAAGAAATATCTTTGCCCGTGAAGATGGAAAAGTCGATACCGTCTTTGTTCAGCATGGATCCCTTGTTTTCGGACCGGGACACGATCCCAAAGATCCCAACGGAACGATGCTTCTGAAGTTGTCGAACAAGCAGCTGGAAGCCGATATGCAGAAGACCCAGGGGGATTTGGCGGAAGTCCAGAAACAGCTGAATTCTTTGAATGAATCCGCCTATCGAACGGATCGGCTGGACGAACGGATCCGGATCAACGGCCAGCTTGCCCAATACAAGGCCCGTGAAAAATCCTTATTGATCCAGCTGGGGATTTTGGATGAACGGATGAAGGAACTGGAGATCCATTCTCCGATTTCCGGGACGGTAATGACCTTTGATCTTGCGAATAAACTTCAGAGCCGTCCGGTTCAGCCGGGGCAGATCCTCATGGAAATCGCGGAACCGCAGGGAAATTTCCTGCTCGAACTGGATGTTCCGGAAAAGCGGATGGGCCATGTGAACCGCTATCTCCGCGAACAGAGGAAGATCGATCCCAACGCGCAGCTCGTTGTCGATTTTGTAATGACCGTTGACTCCACAAAGAACTTTACCGGCAAGGTGATCGATGAGCATGATCGTGCGGAAAATAAAGGGGAAAATGAAACGACTGTCCAACTGAAGGCGCATATCGATCATCCGGAGACACTTCCGGAATCGAAGAGGGCCGGGGCGGGGGTCAGCGCGAAAATCTATTGCGGACGAAGACCCCTTGGATATGTTCTTTTCCATGAACTCATCTCCTATCTCCAGAAAACGGTCTTCTTCTGGTTTAAATAAGAGAGTCAATCGATTTTTGGAGAGAAAAAAGGGAAAACAGGGACTTATACAGGTTGAACAATGAAAAGAATAAATAAAATATCGTATTGCCTTACTTTTATCGGATCGATTTTGATCCTCTTTGCGGGAAGCGCGCTGATCTTCGCCGCAAAAGGGGAAGAGAAAGCTCCGGTGAATCCCGCTGCAAACAAGCCGGTTCCGACCGCGAATAAACCGGATCCCGCTTCTCAAAAGCCGGTTCTTTTGAAAAAGGAGGAAAAGGGGCAGGTTCAAGAAACGGTCAAGTCCCCGGAGCAAGGGAAAACCGTATCGAACAAAACGGAACAGCCGAAGGAAATCCAGAAGCAGAAAACCGTTGACGAACCCGTTTTAAATTCTCCGCAAAGAGCAATCGAATGGGCCGTATCCGATTGGCGCAAGAGCAGCAAAGCGGTTGATCCCTATCGGGCGGGCCGAAAGGCGCTTTCGGAAGTTCCTTACAGTGTATCGCGCTATCAGGCGCCGGGTGCGTCCGCGCCTTTCCCGACAGGAGCTGTTCCGATCAATAAAGCGGAAAGGGACCGGTTCATTACCCAGGAACCGCAATTTTTACCGGGAAGCAAACATCCGATAGGATCAGGAACCCCGATTCCGGGAGCGCCTGTGATGGGAACTCCGGCCGGTGCGCCCGCAATGGGATCCCAAAATCCTGCTCCCAATGTCCCCATGCAGAAGACAACGGTTTATGGAGATTTTGCTCCCGACAATGTTCAGCTTGGTCCGAACGATATTCTTGTCCAGGATTCGATCGTTGAGATTCCCAAAGGAGAGGGATATGAAGCATTGATCAGCGCGAACGGACAGGGACTTCTCGTCGAACTCGGTGCGGAAGTTCTGGACAAGGATGGAAAGCCTGTACTGGATAAGGATGGAAAGACCAAACGGATTCCTTTTAAACGGGGAATGAAGGTTCGCAAGGGCCAAATTCTCGGCAAGCAGAACGATCGGGAACACGCGGCCAACAGACTGGTTGCCGAACAGCAGTTGATCGTTGCCAAAAAGGAAGCGGAAAAACAGCTGGAAGTGGAAGTAGCCCGATTGGCAGTTCAGGTCGCCCAGTCGGAATATCTCCGGGTGGAGCAGGCGAATCAGAAGATGGCCGGAGCGGTTCCCGCCGAAGAGGTCGTTCAAAGGGCTTATGAATGGAAGCGGGCCGACAAGGCGGCGGAAAAGGCCGTTTACGATCTTGGTGTGAAATCCGATGAGGTTGAAGTACGCAAGGCGCAGGTCGTTGCCGCCGACGCGCAGGTCCTTGATCGAAAACTGGTTTCTCCCATCGACGGCTTTATCGATGATATCATGCAGGACGAAGGTCAATGGCTTCGGGAAGGGGATAATATCCTCAAGATCATTCGGCTGGACAAAGTTCAGATCTGCGGCAAGATCGATGCCAATGTTTACTCCCCTGAAATGGTGGACGGGAAAAAAGTAACCGTTTATGTGAAGAAGCCGGGATCTTCTGTCAAAAAGGTGGAAGGAAATATCATCTACGCGCGGCAGATCGTGGAATCCGGAAAGTTCTACATTTATGCGGAAGTGGAAAATCTTTGCAACGAGCAGGGATATTGGCAATTAAATCCGGGGACGATTGTTACCATGGTCGTTCATCGGTAATCGGAATCGGAAAATTGATCAAAAAAGGATCTGAATTAGACAGGACATTCCTCCGAAGAGGGATATTAAAGAAATTTTACGCGTTCTCCGGAACGCGATTAGAAGCATAAGCAGGAAAAACGAGAATGGTAACGCTATCCGACAGTCTGGTATCGAGTTCCGCCCGGGTACTGAGCGTCCATGTTCGAACCGATCTTGAGAGCAAGCGTCAGTTCTATCTTGGAAGAAGCTGCTGGGTGGTTAAGGATCCTGTCGGTTTAAAATATTTCCGATTTCAGGATGAGGAATACTATATTCTTCAGCAAATCGACGGGACGAAAAGCCTGGACGACATCAAGGACGCGTTTGAAGCGGAATTTCCTCCGCAGAAGATCACCCTGGAGGAACTTCAAAGCTTTATCGGACAGCTTCATCAGAGCAATCTGATCGTTGCCGGGGTTCCGAATCAGGGACATGAACTTTTGAAGCGCCGGAAAAAGCGCAGACGGCAGGAGATCCTTGCGGCGGCGTCGAATATTCTTTGCATCCGTTTTAAGGGAATTGATCCGGATCGCCTTTTGAACCGGATGATGCCGTATGTTCGCTGGTGTTTTCATCCGATCACACTGTTCGGCGCTATTTTTCTCATGCTTGCGGCCCTTACCCTGATCATGGTCGAATTCGATCAGTTCCGCTCCAAGCTGCCGGAATTTCATCAGTTCTTCGGAGCGAAAAACATCTTTCTTTTGAGCCTTACGCTGGGGATCACCAAGGTTTTTCATGAATTCGGACATGGATTATCCTGTAAATTTTTAGGGGGCGAGTGCCATGAGATGGGCGTGATGATCCTGGTCTTAACGCCCTGTCTGTATTGCAATGTATCCGATTCCTGGATGCTGCCGAATAAATGGCATCGCGCGGCGATTGGGGCCGCCGGTGTCTTCGTGGAGTGCACAATCGCGGCCGTTTGCACCTTTCTCTGGTGGTTTTCCCGGGAAGGTGTCCTCCATTATCTTTGCCTGAATGTAATGTTTATCTCCTCGATCAGTACGGTGATCTTCAATATCAATCCTCTGCTCCGATACGACGGATATTACATCCTTTCCGATATTCTGGAAATTCCGAACCTTCGGCAGAAGGCAACGAAAATAATGACCCAGAAAAGCTCGGAATGGTTTCTCGGAATGGAACAGCAGGAAGATCCTTTTCTTCCGAAAAAGAATCAGGCAATGTTTATCGCCTACACGATCGCGGCAGTGATGTATCGCTGGGTTGTAATGCTCTCCATCCTTACTTTTGTCTATCGTTTTTTCAGCTCGCACGACTTGAAGATCATCGGACAGATCATTGCCGCAATGTCCCTGTATGGTCTGCTCGTAATGCCGCTTTGGAAGATCGGAAAGTTTTTTTGGGTACCAGGGAGGATCTATCGCGTGAAAAAGCTCAATTTTTATCTTTCACTGTCCGGGTTGGGATTGATCCTTGCCTTTCTCTGTTTGGTTCCTCTTCCGTATTCTGTCTATGCGCCGCTCGTACTGGAACTTCGGTCTTCGGATCCGATGATCACGCAGAATATTCTGGTTCCGAAAACCGGTGGGCAATTGATCGAGGTTAATACGGAAGACGGGGCCCGTGTGAAGAAGGGGGATGTTCTCGGAAGACTCCGGAATCCGGAGATCGAGATCCAGCTTGCCCAGCTGCAAGGGGATCGAATGGCCGCGGAAAAAGAATACGAGATGTATACGAACTACGGGAATCGGGGAGAAGCGGCCGCACGGCAACGGGAGATCACGGCCCGGCTCGAAGCCTTGAACAATCTGATCCGGACCCGACTCCATGAAAGGGATCAGCTGATCCTCAAGGCCCCTATCGACGGGATCGTTGTTTCTCCTTATTGGAAAATGGATCGGAAAGAGGTGAAAGATAACGGAATCGCATCGGAACTTCCTTCCTGGGAAGGAACGCCTTTGCTTGCCCGGAATTTGAATACCATGCTCGCGCCGGGAACCATGTTCTGCAGTATTGGAGATCCGCATAAACTGGAAGCTGTTCTGGTTGTCGATCAATCGAAAATCGATTTCGTACATCAGGGAGAACCGGTAAAATTGAAGCTGGAGGAATTGCCTTCGGAGATCTTTTACGGAACGATTTTGCGTTCGGTTGATATTGAACAGTATCGTATGGAGAGTGTTCCTGTCCAGCTTTCGACGAAAGGGGGCGGAGCCGTTGCTTCGGAAACCGTGGAAGGCGGTCTGGAACGTCCGCAATCGCCCTCTTTCCGAGTGCGCATCGATGTCGATAATCCGGATCTTTTGATGAAAGTCGGAATGACCGGAAACGCGAAAATCAAAGTCGCCCCGCAAACGGTTTTTCAACGGCTCTGGAGACTCTTCCTCGACGTCTTCAATTTCAAGTTCTGATGGACCGTTTTCTCCGATTCGATTGCTTCTCGATTCCTGCGACCGACGAGGCCGCAGGATACTTGGGGGATGCGGCATTTCAATTCCCCATCAAGTGAAAGTAAATGTTTTTTTCAAATGTAAACTCAGTATCAATTCAAAAGACAGGCTTGTTTTTTTATTTTCCGCAGGCTTTGATCCGTTCAAGAAGATCTCTTGCGGATACTCGCCAAGAATCAAATTCGGCAATATTGCTATCTTTTATCCATAGTTGACCTTCTCCTTTATTTCCGCGATGTTGGCCTTTTGAGTAAAAAGGACTTTGTGCAACATCTTTACTCGACAATACCCAATATCGAATTTCATTTCGCCAAACACCTATCCAAAGAAAAACATCGCAGCAAGCAGGTTTGATTTGTTGAAAGTTCATATCGAATTTATATGTCGAATCGGTTGAAATGGCCTTGTTAATCAGTGAATCTCCAGATTTTCTCATTACTGCTCTTGAAGCCTTCACTTCTATACGAATTCCTTGAAACCAGAAATCATATTGCCCACTGTATTCAGGATCAAGATCACGATTTGGACGTTCTAATTCCTGAACTAATTCAGAAATATGGTTTTGAGCCCAAGTTTCCCCGAAAGTCCTGGGAGCAGTAATTTCATAGAGATACAGGTATTTATTTCTTGTAAGGTATTCTTTCCTTATTTTGTGATAATCGGATAAGGTAATAATATTTTCGGCAAGAAGATGGCTGATAATGTATTCGAATTCATTAAATGGGTAAACGGAAAAAAGATTTTTCAGAAAATCTTCGGTGAGATCGAATTTTACAGCAATAGGTTTTATCAATTTTTTTAAAAGGGCTCGCAGCTTATCCATTTATACTTTTCTCCAGATGTTGGATTTGATTGTCTGTTAATTTCCAGACGCGGTAAATAAACTTTTGAATTTCTTCGTGGGCACCGGGGGTCCCTTCTCTCGCGGAATCGACCAGCCGGGTCAATCGGCGATCGAGATCCGCACTGATGATCGGAAAAGGAAGTTTTTCAAGATTGCCCCGCAGAATCTTGATCTCTCCAAATTTCTTTGCGTATAAAAATTGCAGGACATTACTGTTCAAAAAGGCTAATGCCGTTTTCACCGACATTCCTTCAATACAGGGAATTAAGATGTTTGCGCTGTTAAGAAATAAGCTTCCGCTCTCATCATACGAAAATACAAGTCGGTTCGAGATGAATTTATAGACAAGTTTTTCATCGGCCCGATACATTTCATCCGGTGCGATCTGCTGAAATTCGGACCGTTCGTATTTAATAAAGGAAGACGGTGCTTTAAGCGAATAGCGCTGAACATCTTTTCCGGTATAAATGGGCTCCATTCCGGTTTTTCGCTCCGTATGGAGCTTTTCTTTATTGTTGCCGGTTACTATTCCCAGAGCCCACCGGCTTTCGGAAAGCGTTCGAAAAGGATGCCCGTAAATTGTGTCAATGATCGATTGATCGATTCCGTTCATAATGGTAAAAGCGTAATGATCGTTTTTAAGATAATCGTTCTGCCGGCATTGAAAGGGCGGTGCGTCCGACTCGATCAATACGACATGGTCTGTATGTTTGATATGATCAAGAAGAATTCCGACAACAGGAGTAAAGACACCGGAAAAACATCGTCCGAATAAAAACAGTTTGCGAATGGATGTTTTATCCAGAATGGATTTGCGGACATCCTGATGGGACTTGACATTAAAGACTGATTCCGGGAGCAGAAAGCAAAGCTGTCCCTTTTTTTTCAACTTGCGCAAGGCCTGTACGATAAAAAAGGAAAATGATTCTCCGGAAGTAATTTCGGGATAAAATCGGTGATGATCTTTCGGAATAGAAGCGCCCCAGGGAGGATTGGAAATGATAATGTCGAACAGATCCGGAAGTTCAGATTTGTTGAAAAAGGTTTGCCCGATCAAGAGAAAATCTTCGCAAAAGATATTCGGCGAGAATTCCTTTTCTTTAAATTTGACAAACAGGTTTGTTTTTGCGATTATGGCCGCAAGGGGATCAATATCGATCCCATAGAGATTTTCCGGCTTTACCCCTGAAATGTTCAAAAGAAAACTTCCGGTTCCGCAGCAGGGATCCAAAACCGCGGTTTGCTCATTGATATCAAGGTTTTTTGTCAATGTTTGCACGATATTTCCGGGAGTGAAATAAGATCCCTGTACGTTTTTGCGTCCTTCGGAAAGAAGACACTGATAAATAAAACCGACAATATCCTTTTCCTCAATCGGTAAATCCAATTCCAGAAGCGGCTTTGCGAGATCAGGAGCAATTTCGTCCAAAAATTGATGAATATACGGATTTTTTGAGATCAATCGTTCCTGTCTGCTTAGCGCCAATTTATTACGGATAAGGAAATTGGCGCAAAGCGAGCTGATGATTTTTTTAAGCGGAAGTTTTTCGAGCCGGATTCGGTTCAGAAGACCTTGAATCGCAAGTGAATTCGAGGGATTTGTGAAATACTCTTTGGGGAAGACCGTTTTTTGCGATAATTTTTTATTTGCCCGCCTTGTAAGCCGATCCTCGGATTCTTGATCGGATCGCAGTCGATCCCAATTTCGCGCTGTTGCCTGCGAAATAAGATTCGATGGTAAATATTTCTTCATTTTCTGCTCCAAACGGTACTTCTGATGGACTTATTGATTTTTGACGGTGTAAGCGCCGGGACAGACCTTGTTGATATTGGGGGTAAGATCCATATCGACCAGGCCCAGAATGAATTGGATCAGATCGAAAACGACGCCGGGAACAACCTCTTCCGTCCAGCTTTTATTATTGTGTCCGAGTGCGGTGTAGGCGACGCGTCCTTTTCCTTCCATTCGGGCCCAAGTGGAGGGGAAAGCGGGTCGATCATAGCAGACATCATTTCCCTTCTTTTTCATTCCTTCGGTTTCCTGGGCAAGAATGACGTGCATGTCCGGATTGAAATTTTTCATCGCATACCATTCTTCAAAGAATTGGAAGGATTTTCCCTGTTTTCCGATCCAGGGAAGCGAGGAATCGACAACACGCATGGTCGTTTCCTGCTGGGATCCATGAGAGACGAACTGGGCTCCGATTACTTTGGTGTATTCGTTCCGATCGGCGACGGGCTGATTTTCCCACTTTTCTCCGGGTGTTTTCCAGGTATCCGTTGCCGAATGAATCCCGAGAAGTCCCTTTCCGGCCCGAATGGCTTCATAGAAATTTTTCACTCCTTTTGCGGACATCGGGGGCGTGTTCTTCTTTCCGCCCGGCTTGTCGAGTTCACCGCATGTATAAAAGATGAATCCGGAATAGGGATCGACATCATCGAACAGAGTCCCATCCTGAGTGCAGACAACTTCATATCCGAGAGGAGCGCACAATTTTTTGAGAACCTTTCCGGCAATGCTCAGTCCGTCCGCTTCGACAACGGTCGGCGGATGAACATAGCTCGTGGACCGTTCGAAATAAAGAATTTTTTTGGGAGTTGAAGCAAAAACCGTACT
>JAUNSU010000019.1 GCA_030539035.1 Planctomycetia bacterium | reverse complement strand
CAATGATCCGCAAGCCAAAGATCAGCCAACCAAAGACCAACCGGCCGTTTACCGGGCAATTTGAGTTGTTCGCGTTTCGCGAATCACGGGTACCGTCATCTCGCCGGGGAATTGAACCCTTTCCTGAAGTGCGGAAACAATATCCCGACAGGTTTTTGCCGCGGTTTCATCGGTCGATTGCCCGGAATTGACCAGAATGCGCATCTCTCGTCCCGCCTGAACCGCGTAAGCCTGTTCAACCGAGGGAAATTCCATTGCGATGCTTTCCAGCTCTTCCATTCGTTTGATATAATGTTCCAAGGTTTCCCGCCGGGCACCGGGCCGGGAAGCACTGCACGCATCGGCCGCGGCGACAATCACCGTATAAGGATTGGCGACACGGGCATCATCATGATGGCAAAGAGCAGCCTGAATTACCTCAGGCGGTTCCCCGTATCGCTTCAAAATATCGGCGCCGATTTTCGGATGCCCCCCTTCCAATTCATGGTCAACCGCTTTCCCAATATCGTGAAGCAGTCCGCAGCGGCGCGCCAAACGTTCGTCCAAACCGAGTTCCACCGCGATCAGTCCGGAGATAAAAGCGACTTCGATCGAATGGCGCAGCACATTTTGACTGAAGCTCGTTCGAAAATAAAGCCGGCCAAGCAGATTGACAACACGGTCCTTCATTCCTTGAACATCGACTTCCTGCGCGGCTTCCAGTCCGGCTCGCTGAATGAACACCTGAACTTCGTTGTTGGCTTCATTATAGATTTCTTCAATTCTCGAAGGATGGATCCGGCCATCGGTAATCAGCCGGTTCAAGGTCAATCGGGCAACTTCGCGCCGAATGGAATCGAAAGCACTGAGAATCACCACGCCGGGCGTATCGTCGATAATTACGTCTACTCCGGTTACCTTTTCAAAAGCGCGGATATTTCGGCCTTCCCGACCGATAATTCTCCCCTTCATATCATCGACGGAAATATCGACAGTGCAGGTCGTTGCTTCCGCCGTATGAGCGGCCGCGTATCGCTGAATTGCGAGTAAAAGGACATTTCGAGCCTGTTCTTGGCATTGCTCGGCAACCTTTTTTTCATGCCGCAGGATCACGGCTCCCGCCTCATTTTGCAATTCTGTTTCAAGATTCGTCAACAAACGTTCCGTTGCCTGTTCGCGGCTTAATCCGGAAAGTTCATGCAGCGTCTGCTTTTGCTGATCATAAACTTCCTGAAGGTCGGCGACCTTTTTTTTCTGTTCGGCAATTTTTTCCGCAAGTTTTCTCTGGTTTGTTTCTACGAGTTTTTCCTGCTTTCGAAGATCGTCGCCCTGCTTGTCGATCATATCTTGCCGTTTATTCAGCAAGCGCTCTTTTTCATGATTTTCCTGGCGCATTGCCTGGGCTTCCGCGTCGATCTTTTCTTTTTGACGCATTGCGTCTTCTTTGAGCTGGATCTCGACTTCCCTCCGATGATTTTCTGCGTCCTGTTCCGCACGATGAACGATTTCCGCAGCCTGTGTTTTCGCATCCTGTTTACGGGAACGATCCAGAGCCCTGATAATAAAATAGACTCCCCCTCCCGCTGCCAGCATCGATACAACGCCGGTAAGGATAAATGCAATAATCATTGTTGTGTTCAACTTATATCCCCCGAAAAAACCGGGACAAAAAGTTTACTCCTGCATCGGTATCATGATCCGCACCTTGTAATCCGCTCGGAAAAGATCGTGAAAAGCATGTTTGTTTATCGATTCGCCAATATTCCCTTTTCCGTAATACCCGAAAAAGAAAGAATGCACGAAAATATAAAAGGGATCGAACCGGGAATCATTTCCCTGATTCGGACGCAATTGACCCTTTCCGGGAACAGAACCGAAATTTCTCCCGGCCTGAATGGAACTCAATCCGCTCCATTCCCGTGTAAAAAAATGAATCATTAACGCCAATATGTGATACATTTTATATCCTTCAAAAAATTAAAAAAAACAATTGTAAACGAACATTATTCATACACTGTTTCTTTTTTAATTTATCTGCGGTATAAACAAACAAATTTCCCAGATCCTCTTAAACAGGTTCCGTAGGCGCGAAAAATGATCCTGATTTTCAATTTTTTGAAAATTGATGAGAATAAATTTTTCGCCGATTTTTCAATACAGTAAAATGTTAAAAAGGGTCCCTGATTTCACCACAAAACGTGAAATGATCTGAATATTGGCCGCTATTCCCGTCGAAATTCCTTTTCCAAGCACCATGAGTCGAAGGAAAATCCCTCGCGGCAAGACGCCAAATGGATTATAAAAACAGAAAACAAAGGGATAAAATGACCCAAATTCAGTTCAAACTCTCTTTATTGTAATGAATGAAAGGGATAATTGCAATGCCCAAAACAAAAAATTTCCGGGATTTTTTCCGCAGGGCCTTAAATTTCCTCCCTCTTGACTTTATAATAATAGAGAATAGGGGTGTTTAAAAAGATTTTCCGGCTCGGAGCCAAAAGGCGGCTTGCTCCCCGCGTCGATCGCTTGCGCTGTAAAGATCAGATCGAGGAATCGAACTCGATCGATTCTTTATTCCAAAAATTCGCAGGATATTGCAATATGAGAAACGAAATAATTTTGTTCGCCTTCATCTGTATGATGGTCGAATTTCCTTTATCAGGGGAAAGATATTCCGCAGTTCAGATCTTTGCCGATAATACTCCCGGATTATCTTCCGATGTTCCCCAGCATTCCACGCCCGCCGAATCTTCCCGCCCCAATCTCCCCTTGCCTTCCGCCGGAGCCGCCGATCTATTTTCCTATCGATATTGGATGGTTCCCCAGGACAAGATCTCGCAATGGCCCTGGGGACAGGAAAAGTATTATCCCATCCGGGGAGAAAAATTCGAGCGCTGGATCCAGGAGCTGGAAAAAATCAAAAAAAACGGTGATCCCGCTCCCGCTTCTCTTTTAAACACTCTTTCTCTTGAAGCACGCCTTGCCGGAAAAGATCTCGTTGAAGGCGTTGGTAAATTGACCCTTCATGCTCCTGTTTCCGATGAAGAAAAAAAACTGCCGGGAACCGCTCTCGGATTTTTTTCCTTCTATTGTACAAATTTTCACTGGGAAAAAGGAGATAAAGGGGGAATCGAACTTCAACCGGACGGAAGATATTGGCTGCCCGCAAATCACTCGACAGAACTTTCCTTTCAATGGAGCAAACGGGGAAATATCGATCGACAGGGAAATATCGTTTTTGATATGGATCTGATCCAAACCCCGGTCGCCCATCTTCTTCTTGATATTCCGAAGGGATATGTTCCCCGCACTTCACGCGGAATTATCAAACAGATCGACAGTACGGATCCGAAAACCGTCCTTAAGAAATGGAAGATCTTTCCCGGCGGATCCAAAAGTTTTCAACTGATCATTACTCCTCCGACGGAGAACCCCAATTCCATACAAAAGAGCGGAACTCATCAGGAAATTTCCTGCCGTCTTTCACTTTCCGGGATGGAGATCCGAAATCATATTACCTTTGATCCGATTGACACTCCGCCGAAAGAGATCACGCTTTTCTTTGATACCCCGCTTCAACGAACATCCGTTGTCTGGAAAACCGATTTGAATCAAGATCCCATTATTACCGAGGAAAAAACAGGGAAAGGGATCTCTTGCCGGATCCGTTTTCCCGCCACCGCATTGGGAAGCAATGAACTTGAAGTCCGGGCATTTTATCCGTTTTCTCCCGCCCATTTTTCGAGTGTCTCCAAAAAGATCTCATTGGATATTCCCAAGATTCACCTTTTATCTTCCAAACTTCAGTGGAGAGAAACGACATTGCGGCTCCAGATCGTTCGTCCGCTGATCGGTCTTTCTTTTATTCCGAACAATGCGGCGGAATCGTATGATCCGCTGTTTCCGGCGGAAAATAATTCGGAACTTCGACTGTTTAAATACTTTGGAGAAGATGCGCGAATCCATATTGAAGCGGCGGAACAAACCCCGGAGATTCGCCTGAACAGCGCAACGGAATCGCTTTTCAATCCGGGCGAAATCACATCAACAACAACCTTACTCGCCCAATGCAACAGGAGCGATTGCAACGAGTTGACCTTCCCTCTGAATCCCGGCTGGGAAATTGATTCCGTTCGTTCCGATACGAGAGGTCAAATTCAATGGGATTACACAGGATCCCGGCAAAATACGCGCGGGCTTCGTCTTTTTTTGAAAAAACCCCTGAAAAAGAACAAGCCGATTCGTTTTTATCTTACCGCGAGGTTTCTTACGGGCCCGGAGACAGATCTGGAACCGGGCCGACTCCTTCCAATCGATACGGATTCCATGCTCTTTGGCAAGCATTTCCTTCTTCTTCAGGCGGATTCTCCCTGGAGGATTTCGATTATTGATAAAAATGGGGTTCCTTTTTCCGATCATCTTCTCCCGGACAGATCATTAATTCAGGAGTATTTTCCGGATTTTCCGACAGGAACAACCCTTCTTTTGGGAAATTCGACCGCGGGTACCCGTGTGCGAGTCGAAAAAACGAGGGCAAACTACGATGCGGACGTTTCTGCGGAAATGCAGGTTGACGGTCCCAATCTTACCGAGAACTGGAAGATGGTTTGTATTCCCTCGCCCGGTTTTCGGGTCAATCGCATTGTCGTTTCTTTTACTCCGGACGAACCCAATACGAATCCGCCGGAATGGTCCTGGAATCTTGCTTCCGATACAGAGCGGTCTTTTCAGGTTCTTCCCCTTTCCGGAGAAGAAAAAAAGACGCTGAATATTCCCGCAGGTTTTTCCTCCTGGGAAATTCGGCTTCTTACTTCCCGAAGTGTTCCATTTGAAGTATCCGCATCCCGAACGCGTCCTTTTTTGAAAACCGCCCCGATTCCTTTATTGATTCTTCCGGAAACAACGGCGGATACAGCGGAAATCAAAGTCTCTTCCACTCGAACAGAACCATTTTCTGTCGATGCGGCCAAGATGATAAAAATCCCGACGGAAGCCCCCATGGATGATCAATATCGAATGATCGAGGGCGCATTTCGGTATCGCCCTTCAGATCTTGTCCGATCAGATCATAATTCACGGGGACCGGACCTGCGAATTACCCGTCCGGATCAGGAAAAGCGATCTGAAAATGAAAAATCCGGCAAAAATGATCTCTCTCCGGCCTGGGGATGGTTTGTTCGTGCGGAATCTCAATATGATCCCCTTGGAACGATTCGAAATCATTGCACTTACTATATCGAAAACAGGGGACGGGAAACCTGTCAATTCACCTTGCCGTCGAATATGGATCTTTCCTCCATTCTTGCGATCTGGATCGATAATCAGCGAATCACATGGACTCCGGAAAAGGAAAACGGGAAGAATATCATAAAGATTCAACTTCCTCCTCAAAAGCGATTTGTTTCCATTTGCATCGAATACACGATTCAGTCGCCGCCGCTTAAAAGGAAGCAAAAGATCCGGCCAAGTTTACCGGAAATTGACCTTCCGATCCTTTCCGGCACCTGGGGCTTATGGGTTCCGCAGGAATGGAAAACGGAAATTCTCCTGCAAAAAGAACTGGAATCAGGGGCGTCTTTGAAGATTTTCCAACCCAAGGAAGATCTTCAAACCGCACAGAAAAAAGCGAACTACTTTCTTCAGCATTTTGGAGATGAGTCCCTTCTTCATCAAATATCGGGCGATAAACGCAAGCTGCTTCCGGAGAGCGCCAAAAACCCGCTGCAATCGAATAAAAAGGGATCTCCTTTGCGTTCCCGGCTCACCGCATCTCCGCTTGGCGATCCGGATCCCGAATTGGAAGAAAAAGGATATTCTCTGGACAATGTTGTCCAGCCCATCGTAAGCTGGGGAGAAGTTTTTTCGGATCCCGCTTATCTCTCCGCCTTATTTCTCCCCTCCGAGTCCGAAGGAACCCCGCGTGTTTACATCGACCGATATGCGTTGAATCAATGCCGGGTCCTCCCGTCAACTCGTGTCCGTTGGTCGCCAAGTCCAACTCCCGAGAATCGTGCGATCAGTGCTCTCGAAAATGCCGGATTGGCGTTGATCCTGATCGAACCGGATATCGTTTTCGTTTCCAGAGCGGATTCCTTTTACCGCAGGGAATACGCGCTGGTATCTCTCGCATCGGAAAAGATCTGGGGATTAAAGAATAAATCGGATTCCCGAAAATTTCGTGCAATGCTTTACAAGAATCAGAATCCGGATATTATTCCGGCTGCCTCCTGGAATGTCGATAATGTCGGATCGATTACTCCCTGGGTTCGAACCTCGCAAAAGACCTGGAATTTTGTAAGTGTTCCCGGCTGGAATTATACGGAAATCGCTTTAAGTTCCTCTCATCGGGGCCTGTTTATTGTCGATCAATATATACTGGAAATTGAAAAATGGAGTTGCCTTGCACTCGTTCTTCTGCTAACCTGGTCGGTTCCTCGCTTCCGGTATTCCGTATCAGAACAAACGGCGGCCGTTCGCGGCGAATCCAGTGCGGTCTCTGATCCCCCTGTCCGGAAATCGAAGCACCCCCGTCTGATCCCGGGAAAAACACCCCATGTTCTTCTCTTGATCCTTGGTTTTTGCGGAGCAGTCTATCCCATGATTCCATTGGTCTGGACATACGCGCTTACCGGTCTTTTTTACGGAGCAATGATCTCCCTGGTTTTATACTATTTGCGTTGTTTATGGAAATACTATACGTTTGCGGAAGAGGTTCCCGCCGATACTGCGGTCTCTGTTCCCCAGGAAGACCGATCTGATTCCGAACCGGGATTTGTTCCCCTTGGAGAAAAAGAGCCCGTTCCCGGTCCAAGCAGTACGGAAATATCTCCAACTTTCGACAAACCGCTGGAAATCACTCCAGTCAACAATGATGAGGATAATATCATTCAGAAAGAAATCAAAAACGCAACGGAAACAACTGTCTCCCAAGACGGCGGTCCGAATAAAAAGATCCCTTCCTATTTTCATACAATCCCAAGAAAACAGGAAGGGAACGGCATTTCGCCGTTTACGGAAGAAAACAACCCCAAAAAAGAAGAGGGAAAAATCGCCCCTGTTCTTCCATTTATTCTTTGCCTGATCTTTTCGGTGCTTTGCGTTTTCGGACAGGAAAAATCCGGCACTCCGGAAGGAAAGGAATCCCGAAACAACGCGCCCGCAGAAGCGGTGATCTCCCCTCAAAAGAATGAAATAAAAAAGGGGTCTCTCGCAGATCGGGCCGGTTCCGACGAAAAAGATCCTCTAAAGGACTCCTTCAAACAGAAGGAGCCTTACCGGGTTTTCGTTCCTGTCGACTCACAAAAAAAGACCGTAAAGGACGCTTATTACTGGATCTCGGATGAATTCTACAACCGCCTTTCGAATCGGATCGGATCTTCCCGCTCGGTCGGGCATTCCTGGAGAATTGCAGAGGCTGTTTATGAAGGAGGCGTCAATTACAACCCTTCGATGGAAACACTTTCCCTTTTTCATATAAAGGCGGTATTCAAAATCATTCTTGACAGTACCCAAGCGACCATCGTTCTTCCCATGATGCCGATTCTTCCCGACGGCGGAGCAAAATTTGACAAGCAGTCCATTCTTCCCCTTTACGAAGGGAACAAGGAAGAGGATCCCGCGAAAACATCTGCTGTAAGGAATAAAAACTTCGGCGGGCTTGTCTTTGAGATCGCCAACAGTACGCCGGGGGAGCATACGCTTGAACTCACCCTATCCCTTCCGCAATTCGATCAGAATTCCCGAACGGAGATGGAAATTCCTCCGGTTCCCAATGCCCGGCTTGAATTAACAACACCTCCGGACGCGCCGATCATAGACGTATTGGATACCTATGGACATGTATCCCGAACCGGAGGAAAGATCATC
This sequence comes from Planctomycetia bacterium, assembly GCA_030539035.1. Classification (GTDB taxonomy): domain Bacteria; phylum Planctomycetota; class Planctomycetia; order Pirellulales; family Thermoguttaceae; genus JAUNBG01. Next base: position 36,929 of record JAUNSU010000019.1, on the reverse strand, counting down.
GCCGAACTCGGGCCTGTTTCCCGCCTCATACTCGAAAAGCTTGATCGGCCGGGCAAACTGGGGCAAACCTCAATCGATGTGGAACAGTATTTCCAGATCGGTGCGAAATCAAATCAGACCGATCTGCTTGCCCGTTTCCGATATCGAATCACCGGGGGCAAGATCAAATCTCTCTTGATCCAGAATGATCCTTCCTATATTTTTTCCGGTCAATGCCAATGCGATGAAGCGGAGATCGAATCGATCGAACAGGACAGCGGTCAAAAAGATCACATTCGAATCACATTCCAGGATCAGGTTTCCGGAAATATCACTCTTCGGACAAATTATATCGCACGAAAATTTTCCGGAATAGGAAAATTGCGTCTTCCGAATATTCGTTCCCTTCAGGGAAGGATCATCCGCAGCTGGATCGGTTTATCCTCTTCCGGCCGAACGGAGTTTGTTGATCTTCCGCCTTCGGAGATCACCGCATCCGCTTTTGCCAATGTATGGGGCAATACAGACAAAGATTTAAAAGCCGCATACGATCTCCTTCGATCGGATCCGGTTTCCCTGATCACGATTCGGGCCCGTATGGAACCTTTATCCATTTCGGAAGAGATCTTTTTTTCCTTTTATCCCAAAGATATCCAGATCCATTATCAGGCATCTTTCAGTACGGGATCACCGCTGTTCCGCGCCTCTTTTAATACAACTGGGAATTTTATTCCTGATGTTGTAAAGGTTTTTGACGGATCCGGCAATTTACTGGAATCCCCTGAAGTTCATCTCGATAATAATCGCTTTTATCTGTTTTTCAAAAAACCTCTTTCGGACAAAAACACCATTCGCATCGAGGGAAAGGCGCGCTCTTTTATCGACAGAAAATTTGAACTTCCCCGTCTTTCCCTGAATACCGAAGGAGGACGAAATTCCACCATACGATTGTTCAGGGATCCCGCGATCTATTTGGATATTGATCCGCCCAACACATGGTCGCGTCTTAATATTCAGGGAAAAGAGAAAAGCGCTTTTACTCCTGAACTTGCGAGTAATCTTCTTTTTATCGGGTCCTATAATTTGCCCGGAACCGCCGCGCAAATCCCTTCCGCACAGGCTCCGGCGGTAAAAACCTCGGCCGCTCCGGGCTCGAGCGCACAGGAGACCAAAGAGCCGGCGCCGAAGAGACCGGCCGCCAATTCTCAAGCCTCCTCTGAACCGATTTCTCCGAACGCCAAAACGATAAAAAAGGAAAATCCCCAAATCGATGCGGCTTCGAATCAAAAAACATCGATGCAATGCGGGATTACCGTTCATCGCAATCGTCCAAAGCTCACCGGAACACGGCAAACGTATCTTTTTCGCCGAATCGATTCCCAATGGGAACTTGCCATTTTTTACCGGATCAACGCAACCGAAGGCGAAATTGATGCTTTTGAACTGGAATTGGACGATCAGTGTTCCGATCTGGTTAATATTGAACCCTATTTGCAAAGTGAACAGATCCGGCGAGGGAAGAAACGTTTTCTCCGTCTGATCCCTCAAAATCTGATTCGGGGAGAGTTTACTTTTCAATTGTATATTCCCCTTATATCCAATACGGAAAATCTTCGTTTTCCAAAAGTATCCCTCATCAATATCGTAAGTGAAGAAACGCAAAAACAGACTCCGGATTTTCTGAAGCGAAAATGGGATAATCTTAAAATATCGAAAGAATCCGATTCCGCCGGAGAATCGGCGCAAACGACCAAGATCCGTTCCGGAATTGATCATTTCATTTACCTTCCCAAAAGAGATCATCTCAGTGCATTACCTCTTCAATGGGACACAAAAAACCTGATTCTTTCCGATATGGATCTGGAGGAAAAGCAAAATCCCGCCCCGGACTCAAAGGCTTCCGCTGCCTCGGATCAAGAGAAAAAGGAAAAGGCATTTCCAGCGGCAATTACGCGCTATTCGGGAATGATGGCCGCCGACTTTACGGAATACACCATCGCAGACGAACATTATACAGCGGTCATTGATTCCGGGCGAAGCCTTTGCCGGGTAATGCAGGCCGACCATTATTTTTATATCCGAACAAACGGATCTCTTTACGGAACAACCAGTATCGACATTCGGCCCGGAAAGCAAAACGGCTGCACCCTAATGCTCCCCCAGGAATTTCATGTTCATGAACTTGCCGTTGACGGAATTACAAAACCGATTCTGCATACGGAAAATGAACGGCTTTCTGTCGAGTTGAATCCGAACCGGCATTCGCAAACGATTGAGTTGACCTTTTCCGGACATTATTCTCCTTCCCATTTTTCATTGAAAGATTTTTTCTCTCTTGCGCTGGAAAACCGTTTTTCTTATGTACGGCTTCCTTTTCCGCGAATCGAGGGAATTCCCAATGAAAAAAATCATTGGATCGCAACTTTTGAAATCGATACTGATCGGCTTTCCCAGAAAGTCCTCCCCTGTTTTGTGCGTCAAAAGAATATTGACTCACCGGAAACTTACTGGCCTCCGCACGAAAACCTTCCTTATCTTAATTTCGATAATGATCCGGCGGCAAACGGCCATTGGAAACAGCCGGCCGACTATAATACAATCGCTCCTATTCTGATCCGCCTGGATTATGAAAGAATGAATGATCTTCTGGATACATTCGATACCGATCTTTCCTTCTTTTCCGAAAACAGCACGGATCTTTCCCGCTGGTTTTCCCGTTGGCTCAAAAAATGGTGGGAATGTGAAAATGAATTGGAGACCCAGGTGATCCCCAATCAATCTTCCGCTCCTTTTAATGAAGAACAAAAAAATGCGTTCTTTCTGCGTTGGGTTGATGAGGACAAGGAAAAGAATCTCGAACCCGGTATTACCGGCCCCAAGCCGCCCGCCGCGCGTAAAGAATTCTTCCCAAAGCGCGAAGTCTCTTTCTATGAATACAACGATCTCCTTGCGCGATTGAACGGACTCGTCGAAAAACATGATCTCTCGGCAATATACGATTCCTTTCTGCCCAGAAAGAGTTCCTCTCTCTCGACATTTGCCATTTGGCATATGAATCACTCGGAAAATACGCGATTCCTCATCGGGATCACCAATCAGGAGGCCGAACGGATCGAAATTGTTCTTCCGTCCAAACGCCGGTTCTTTACGTTTACATTGCTCCGGCATCTGCTTTTATGGTCGATCTTCACTTTGATCGCGATCTTCTTCCTTCACAGCCGAAGAATTCGGAGATTTTTCTTCCGGTTCTTTCCTTATGTGATTTTTCTGTTCGCCCTTTTCCTTTTCCGATACGCGCCGGAAAAATATATGGAAGGATCCCTTTTCATTTTCCTTGCCCTGCTTTGGAAATTGATCTGGTATTTGAGAAGAAGGACCATTGCCCTTCCGGAAAAGAAAGAAGGACATTGAAAATGAAGCCGCCTGCAAAAAATCTTTTCCGGTTAAAAAAGGAGATCAACTCCCTTTGAACATTGATCAGTAGTAAAAGGGCTTACTGAGGATCTGAATATTTTCAGAAGACGCGTAATATTCATAATCTGAAATATCAGGCGCGAAAGCAAAGAGAAAAAGAGAAGATCGCCGGCAGCGCGCGGCGAAATCAATTATTTCTTTTCGGAACAGGGGGTCCCGAATATCACATGTATCAATCAGGACTGTTGCCGCGAAAGAATCCTCCAGGGAAGAGATCTGAGAAAAAGAAAGAATTTTTCCCGATCTTCCCTTATGCCGCGCAAAATCCAAAAGCATTGTCCCGAATGAACGATCTGCATCCGCGATCACAATGATCTCTTTCTGCTCCAGGGAATCGGTTTTTTCAAAAATGGACGACAGACTCCCTGAATCCGAATGATCAGAAAAAGAACAATAATCTTCAAATGAATTCATTCCCTGCAAATGAAAAAGGGCATTCGCGTTGGGAACCCTTTTCTTCTCCTGGACGGTTTTGATGAATCGAAGAAATTCCGCACACAGAACCGATTTCCAATGATACCAGTAAAATCGTGCTGTTCCGGGAAAATTTTCTGCGGTTCGGCCGCCTCCTTCACAAAGAGGACCGCAAATAAAGACAAAAATCGCGAGATCCATTTTCGATCTCAAATACGCGATCTCCTTTTGGGAAAACCGGCCCGGACAATCCTCAAGAAAAAAGATCAGATCAAAATGATCCATTTCACTCAATTTTGAAGCAGGAACCGATTGAAGATCAAAAGAGTATTCCTTTTTCAATACTTCAAGATCATTTCGGATTTCACGAAATTCATTACGACAAACATCGCCGCAAAGAATCACTCTCAGCGGCGATGTTTTCTCTCTCCCAAATGAGTTTTTTTCTCCAAATGCAGTCAAGATATTCTCTTTTATCTGATATTTTTGCGTGAAAAACCGGATACAGATCCCGCAGGACTTCGAAAAATAATTCTGTTCCCGCCCAACCCGGAATTTTTATCTTCTTCCTTATTTTGAACGGAAGGATTACTCGCCGGATTTTCCGGTTTGTCGGCGATATTCAAAAAATCATCACTGGACTCACCGCTTTTTCCGTTTTCTTTTTCCGCAGGGATCATGGAAATACGGTCCATCGTAAAGTTGGAATCCTCCGGGTGAAGCCGAACTTCAGGAACCGGATCCGCAACGGCAGTATCTTTGTGCGTTTCTTTTTGCGCGATCCCGCTTTTATCCGCTTGAGGAAGGGAAGAGATCACACCGAAAACGCTGATTTTGAGAGCCGACAGCTCGGTCTGATCGGTTTCTACGATAATATCTTCATCAATAGTGCCGGGGACATCTCCCGCCGTATATGTAATCGGAATTACATGGACGGTGCTTTTTCTGTTTGCAACGAGGAAATTCATGTGGGAATCATTGGAATGAATACGGGTCACCAGGAACGGAGTGGAAGCTCTTACCACCAGATTCTTGGTAATTTTCTCGCCGGGCCGAATTACCCCCATCTGAAGAATACTCGGTTTGGCGGTCAATGGTTCCATAATCAATCCCCGAATGGGCAAAAAGACACTTGCGGAAGCGGAATCCGCTTCGTTCGTTGTGAATCGAAGAATATCGTTAATATATCCCTGCTGCGCATCTTCTTTCAATGTAATATCAACCTGATAGACGACGTGTCCGTTTGCCCGTTCAATTTCGCGAGCATCGGCCCGAAAACCGGGATTACTTTTTTTCAATCCGGTCAAGGCCCAATCCGGTCTGTTTCCTTCATATCGAAGAAAAACGGTTTTCGAGAGGACTTTTCCAGTTTGAACGGTTCCAAATTCCACAAATCCCGGTTCAAATCCGACATCGGCGCGAATATAAGTTCTTACCTGAAGTTGAACTTCCGCAGACAAGGGACTCTTGAAATGAACGGTGATTGTCGCTTTTCGGCGCTTTGTATGTTCCTTTCCGGAGGTATCAATTCGGGCAACAACCTCAGCCGTCTCCATGGAATGAATAACCGTTTTTGTAATCGAAGCCTTTGTGCAGCCGCAGTTCGACTGTACAGAATCAACGACAACGTCTTCCAGATATAAATTCTTAAAAATAAAACGGTGTTCAACATCTGCATGAAGCGCAACACTGCCGAAATCATGGGCCATCGCAGTTCCCATCTCGGTAAACATACTTACTGCCCATTGATCTACGCCTGTCTGCGCTTTGCAAATATCAGCATTTGCTCCCAAAAGGATGCAAATGAGAAATAAATAAAAATACTTGCAGTTCATTTTAATTACTATGTTGTCTCCCATTTGATTCATCGGTTTAACCTTTTTCGAGATACAAAACATATTTCCCGCGTAATCCGCTTTATTATCTTCGGCAATCCGTGTGAACAAACTAATTGATTTTATCCTAAAATCCGGAAAATTTATCATTTTTATTTCTTAAAAATTTCACAATGTTAATATAGATAACCACTATGTTAATATAGGCAGCATCTGAAATATCCATAGACTTTTTTCTCTAAAGGAATTCTATCAAAGAAATATATTCAGATTTACCAAAAATATTCCTTTCTCGAAGATTTTTCCGCTTTCAGTCCAATTATATATTATAATGATAAATGGAGTATCATTATCAGGATTTATCCTCAAAAGGAGGTGCAGGAGTAAATCCCCAGTTGGGTAAATCCGAAGGAGTTCGTTTGAATATGTTTCTTAACAAAAATAAAAACAACATTTTTTCAATATTGTTTTTTTTATTTATATTCGCGCAATTTCCCTTGTTCCTCTATTCGGAAGAAGGAAAATGCCCGGAATATTTTGAAATATTGGGAAAATGGGACGAACTGAACTCCATTTCGGATCTCTCTTGGCCTCCCGTAAAGACCGGATCTCTCCTCTTCTTCTATGAAAAAAATAAGGGATTCGTCTTCTCGGATACTTCAAAAATCTCTCCGGAGCAGAAAAAATCTTTCTCTCTCGTTTTTCAGTTAAACAAGCTCGCTCAGGAAGAAATCGATCTTCTTCAGGACGCTCGCAATGGAAAATGGGACAAAATCGATCTTTTTGACGCCACTTTAATCGCCGAAGGAAAAGTGTCCCTGAAATCAAGAGCACCTTACCGCGAAAAATATGATCAATTTGTAAGAGAACTTAAAGAGCGGACCGATTTGCTTTCAAGTGAAAAATTGAAAACCCGGATCGTGTACGAATTTATGCACCGCAAAATTTTAACTGGAAATTACGACTTGAATCTTTCAAGCCTTGCGGCATCCTTTGATCGCGGAGTGTTTAATTGTGTAAGCGCAACGATTCTCTTTGGTGCTCTTGCCCACGAAGTTGGCCTTTCGGTCGCGGGCCTGGAAACTACTGGACACGCAAAAAGCAGGGTCTTCTTTGATCAGGAATACCTGGATATAGAAACCACATGCACAAAATGGAGCCAGCTTCCCGATCGTTTGATTAAACAAAATTCGGGCAACAGGAACTCCTTTTATTCGTACAATAATCAATACAATCATGAATCCGATAATAATGCGGCTCCGTATCTTTCTTCTGAAGAAATTTCGACAACTGTCGCAAGGCCCATCCAACCACTTAGTGATCCTTCAACAGGCTCTATCAACAGTGCTGCTGCCAATGATCATGCGGATGGAAATTCGACAGGATCTTCTTTGCCAGCTCCCAAAATTGAGGAAGAATCGGATTCCTCCTTTGTTCCTCCGCAAATGGTCTGGTCCGGAACCCGTAAAATGCGCCAAATTAATGAAGTTCAGCTCATCGCAACAATTTATTACAATCGAGGGGTTGATCATTATCAGGAAGAGCGATACAATGAAGCGTTGGCCGATTACGCAAAGGCCCTTCAGCTTGATCCGGACAATAAAACCATTTTTGGAAATTTCAAGGCAACTCTCAACAACTGGGCGATCCAGTTGGCGCTTCAAAAGAATTTTCCCGAATCCATCCGATTGACCGAAGCCGGCCTGATTTTGGACCCCGACTTCGAACAGTTTAAGATCAACCTTCCCATTTTTTATCAGCATTGGGTTGCAGAACTTGAAAAAGAAGGCCGATCGGATGAAGCCGATTATCTTAGAAAAAAATACATTGAACGATTTCCCGATGAATAATTCACTGAACACAAAACCTGTTGACTTCCAGCAATCTGAGATTGATCCGAAAAAAGTCGAGGATCGCGTTTCCCATCCGGGTTCCCGACTGATTTATTTAATTTTTGCATTGAGTTTTCTTATAGGCCTTCTGCTTATTCCTTCCCTTTCCGAACGAATTTCCTATGCGATCAATAAGGGCAAGGAAAGAGCGCAAAGGGAAGAGGCCCTCGCCTTTTTAAAACAGGTTCCCTCCATGTGCACAAAAACCGCCTGGGTCATTAAGGCCGTTGGCGCGGGCGTCGTCGGAATCAAAGTCGAATTTGCGGAAGGAATCGGGATCGGCACCGGCATCATTTATGATAAGGAAGGGCATATTTTAACCAATCTTCATGTTCTTCAAAAAGGGAATGAAATCGCGAGCCGAATAGAACTTCATCTTCAGGATGATCGGATCATCTCCTCCGGGATCGAATTGATCGGGACCAGCGATGTTTATGATCTTGCCCTTCTGAAAGTCAATATTCCCAATATTCAACCTGTCAAATGGGGTGATTCCAGCCGGGTCGAAGTGGGAGATACCGTGCTTGCGATTGGGAATCCTTATGGTTTGGAACATTCCGTTTCCGTGGGGATCATCAGTGCTACCCATCGCTATCGATCTACGCAAAACGGGATCAAATCTGCGGAATATCTCCAAACCGATGCGGCGATCAACCCGGGCAACAGCGGCGGCCCCCTGGTGAATATCTCTGCGGAAGTGATCGGTGTCAATACGGCAATACTCGGGGAAGCCTATCAGGGAATCAGTTTTGCGATTCCAAGCAATACGGTTCATAAAGTCGCAGAAAAAATATTAAGGAAGCAAAAATGATTTCTTCCCAAAAAGGGCTCACAATCCTTTGTATTTTATTTATGCTCTCCATTGTGTTCACATGGATCTCCCCTGTTTATGCTCAAAAAGGATCCAAACCGACCTTTCAACTCTATAAACCAATGGAAATTGAACGGCCATCGTCGGTCCGTAATGATTGTTTTCCTTATAATGATCTTACTCACATCTCCATTTTCCTTGGACTTATGGTCCTGTCCGCCTGGGCGGCACTCCGAAAACAAAGCCGGATTCTGCTTGTTCTGATCTCGGCGGGATCCGTTGCAACGCTCGGATTTCTTTACAGGGGTTGTCCCTGCTCCGTCGGATCCATTCAAAATATCACTCTCGGACTTGTTCAGCCCGATTATTTTGTTCCCTGGATCATATTGATTCTGTTTTTTACTCCTTTAGTATTTACGTTCTTTTTGGGAAGAACATTCTGCGGAAGTGTCTGTCCGATCGGGGCCCTCCAGGAACTGATCCTGATTCATCCGATTCGAATTCCGCTTTGGATCGATAAAGTATTCGGACTCTTTCGATACATTTTTCTTGGCCTTGCCGTTCTTTTTGCCGCCGGGGGACTCTCATTTATCATTTGCCGATATGATCCCGCCGTCGGTTTGTTCCGCGCTTGCAACAGCACGCTTGGTCTTTGGATTTTTTCCGGGATTTTACTTCTGCTGGGACTGTTTGTGGGACGTCCGTATTGCCGTTTTCTCTGTCCATACGGAGCTCTGCTTTCCATTGCAGGCTCAATTTCGATCTGGAAGATCACCGTATCGCCCGGCAACTGTGATCGCTGCAAACTTTGTGAAAGTATTTGCCCTTACAACGCAATTCTCCCGCCGGAGCAAATTTCCGATTCCCGCAAGGATAAAAAAGAATTCCATCGGTTCCTCCTCGCGATTTTTTCAGCCCCTCTGTTGATATTGATCTTTTACGGGCTGGGATCCCTGCTCGCTTATCCCTTGGCGCAGCGGCACCCGATCGTTCAAAAAGCGATTTTGGTTCATGCGGAAGAAACCGGACTGGTCGATAAATTCGGAGCATTTGATGAAAGCCTTGCCCATTATCGATCAGGCGTCGAAAATAAAGTTCTTTATGAAAACGCGGAAAAAGTGGTTCAACGTTTTTCCAGAATCACTCCATGGTTCGGAGCCTGGATCGGCCTTGTTTTCAGTATTCAGTTTATTCTGCTTGCGATCCGGCATAAACGGGAAAATTACCAAACGGATCCGGCCCGTTGTTTTTCTTGCGGACGATGTTTCTGGTATTGCCCCAATCAAAAAGGAAAGCGCATTCTTCTTGAAGAGGATCTCAAATGAAAAAAGAATCCGTACTCGATATTTCGCCCATTTCGAATTTATACCGACTTTATACCGTTGCCCGAATCGGAGCGATTTTTTCCGGTATTGCGGCACTTTTCCTTTTGCTTTTTATCCTTTATAATTTTTATGCTCCCTATCGATTTGATCGCTGGCAAAAAGACCTCGATCACACACATATTAATACTGTTTCCGCGAAAAAGAATGCGGATACCTCTGCGAACGATTTTATCATGGACGGCGATCAGGCCGGGCAAACGGGATCAGCCGGCGAATCATCATCGGGTTCCTCTGAAAATTCTTCTGTCGATTCTTCAGCAGATCTTCCGATTTCCAAATTCTCTCTCGACTATCTCGCGTTCCCCACAGAACTTGAAGAATATGTTTCCCTGAAAAAAGAACTTCTTTCGGATCCATCCAGTGAAGAACTTAAAAACAAGCTCCGATCATTTGATCTTTTTGTCCGGCAGCAGTATTTTCATCGAAGATCCAATACAAGAACAGGGGGATTACTCCTCTTAACCGCGTCTGTTCTTTGTTTTGTTTTTCTCGGAACAGCAAAAACGATCAAACGCAAAATTCCCGGCCGGGCCGAAGAGACCGCTCAAAAGAATTCAAAAGAATATTCCATTCTTGCCGACCGTCAAAAGATCTTTGGTTTTCTCATCCTCATTCTTGTTCTTATTGCCGGGATTTCTATCGGATCATTTTTTCCCGCGCGATCAGAATTGGAACTGTTTTTGGCCGATCAGCAAAAAGCGGATCTGATCCCGACGGAAAATACGACCGCGCAAGAATCTCTTGTCGTTTCCGATTCTCCCGCCGGGATCAAGATGGAAAAAGTCCCAGTATCTCCGGAACCTTCTTCGATCGCGCCGAAAGCGACAGAAGCCAAAGGAACTGCCAGCCCCTCCGGCCCTTCAGTATCTTTAAAAATCACTGGACCGGATCCGGAAAAAGATCGGGCCGGTTTCCTTGAAGAATGGAAGAAAAACTGGGCCTCTTTCCGCGGTCCTTTTGGAAATGGACTCACGGAGGAAAAAGAACTCGATAAAAATTTTAAGCCTTCCTTTTCCTATCCGGTTCAATGGAATATGGAAACGAAGGAAAATATTCTCTGGTCGGTCAAGGTTCCTCTTGAGGGCCATAATTCTCCCATCATTTGGGGAGATCGTCTTTTCGTTTCCGGGGGAAATGCAAAAGAAAGAAAAGTCTTCTGCTTCCACACGAAAGATGGAGCCCTTCTTTGGGAAACCATCATTCCGATCAGTTCAGAAGGAAAAATCCAGGAAGAACAGGATTACGAAACTGGATCCGCGGCATCGACCCTTGCCGCCGATGGAAGCCGGGTCTACGCCATTTTTTCCAATGGAGATCTTGCGGCCGTCGATTTTTCAGGCAAGCTCGTTTGGAGCAAAGGATTCGGCGTTCCGGAAAATCATTACGGCTATTCCGCCTCCCTTGCGCTCTGGTTCGATCGAATTATTGTTCAAATCGATATTGACGCGAAAAAGGGAGATAAAAAGACATCCCGTCTCCTTGCGATCAAAGGAAAAGACGGATCCATCTTGTGGGATCTCGCCCGCAAGGATTCCATCGGATCCTGGTCTTCCCCTATTGTTCATTCTTTCGGGGATCAATGGCAGCTTCTCGTAATGGGCGACCCTTTCTTCGCGGGATATGATCCGGAAAACGGAAAAGAACTTTGGCGGTATACAGGGTTTAATACAGACGTTGCCCCCTCCCCGATCACGGACGGGAAGACCATCTTTGCCGCCCATACAACGCCGGGATTCGTCGCATTCGATTCCGGGAGCAAGGGCGAGATCTCCGAATCGGAAGATCGGTTCTGGACTGCGGAAAGTTCCGGGCTTCCGAATACTTGCTGTCCAATTCAAATTCCTGATATGATCATGCTTCTTGCGGAAAACGGGTCGCTCACAGGAATTGATCTGAAAAAGAAATCGACGATTTGGGAACTTTTCGTCGATGAAGCGGACAGTTTTTACGCGTCGCCTGTTTATGCCGGCGGAAAGCTCTATCTTTTCGCGAAGACGGAAGAAGCGCCGAACGCTTATGTAATTGACACCTCTAAACTCACGGAAAAGAACGTAGGCAAAGATGCATTGGATCTCCCGGAGATCAAGGGAGCGCTTTTGGGCAAATATCCGCTTCCAGAACCGGTGAGCGCAAGTCCTGCGCTCCATGAAGGAAAGATCTATATCAGGGGAAAAAGCACTCTTTGGTGCATTGGATCGCAAACCAAACAGTAATCCGAATCATTTTTACAAATGCCGGACATCGAAGACACCGTCTTCAACCTTTTTGGGATTCAAAAGGAACACAGGGATCATATTTAAAGAAACGCCCCAATTGTCTTTACTCGTATTGACATTGAATTTCAGAGTAAATACAAAGGATTCGCCGATTCTCGTAATGGTTCCCGACTGTCCGATATTTTCACTTTCATTCAAATCATAGGAATTACTGATGCCGAAAGCCCACTTTTCCGACATGCGGTAATTGAGCGCGGCGTTCAGATAGGTATTCTTGATCGGACCGCTGAACTGATCGACGCCGACATAGATATTGCCGAGCCAAGGCCTTTTGGCCATTGCGCCCACGCGAGTGATCTTCTGTCCGTCTTCGAAGAAATCATATAATCCCGAAGAAAGAACGGAAAAGCGGTCCCCGACATGCCATCGGAATTCGTAATCCAGCAGGCCGACATTTTTCCCGAAATTATCCTCCTGGCGCGGATAAAAATTGATCCCGGTATTAAACGTGATCCAGTCGATTGTATGTCGTTTTCCGACAGGTCCTCTTTTTGTTTGCCAACGGTTTTGCCATTCAAACCGGACAAGGCGAAGATCGTCGGCGATTTCCGTACTCGGCGAGGAGACCATTCCCCCCAGCGCGCCTTGCCGCAGAGCATATCCCCGTTCATCGAATTGAGGCGAGATGATCCCGCCGTATGTATAAACGGAATATCGTCTGCGAAAATCCTCAATTTGCCAATCATCCAGCTGTTCATAAAGAATAAGATCACTCATATTCTTGTTCGCTTCGGAATAAGAGGCGTCCATTACAAGATTCATCTTATGGGCAATTCCGTTCAAATACCATGTATTGCTGGATACGGACGAATCGACTTTCCACACAGGAAGATTGACGCGGACACCGCCCCGTCCGTAAAGACGGTTCATATTCTTTTTTTCCAGCTCCGTCCCCCAGAAAGCGTATTCCCCCAATCCATAAGGAACAACCTTAAGCGGACCGACATCCAACGGAACATCCAGTTCATGCCGCGTTGAAAAATTAAAGGAGTTGGCCGACAGCGTACTCGTTCCCGAATCATAAGGAGAATTACTCGTGGAATTCGGATCCAGTTCCCAATCAAGATATCGGAAATAATCTTTTTGTTCTTTGGAAGCAGGCGCATCGGTCGTCCGGAATTGTGAATAAGCCAATTTCGTATGCTCATACCAGATCAGCTTGTTGGTAAAAAGAGGCTGCCCCAGCCAATAATGATCCAATCGGGGAAGCGTATTCGTTTGCGTATAAAATTTATCAAGGCGGTAAGCTCCGGAAAGTCCGAAAGACCAATTGTTGACGGTCTTCTTCATTTCCAGACTGGTTTCCGGATTCGGGTTGGAATACCATTCTTCTTCGAAGTACTGCGGGAGGAAATTGCGGTCGCTGGACTTTCCGAACTGTCCGGTAATCACCCAATCATCACTTAAACACCCGAACGATTGGGGAAGATCAACAATTTGCCGATGTTTCCAAATAGTCCGATATCGATAAGAATGCGGGAAAGGAACATTTCGCCCCCAGCGTCCAAGATTATCGGTTCCTTTGTCGCTGATTCCATAGAAATTAATCATTCCGATCGCAGGCGTATTGAATCCGAACAAAGATTCCCGATTGTAAAGGAAGCTCATTCCATGTCCGAGTCCGCGATCCGAGAGATAATCCAGATTCAAATCCCAATCGGTTCCTTCCGGCCGGCAATCGCCCATATTCAGCAGCTGATAAGGATTCCAGGTTGTTCGCGCTTGATATCCGAAGATGGAATCATGTCCCACCTGCAAACTTCGCAAGTAAAGCGTCTGATCTCTTGTATCCATTGCCATCCAGGGCCAATAAAAGATCGGAACGGAATCGACAGCGACATAATTATTTTCCGCAATAAGGTAATGTTCCTTTTTCGTCGCCTGAAGTCCGGTTTCCGGATCAATTTTCGGCTGCTGGGTAATAGGATCATAGAGAGGGATATTCCGGCTTTCTCCCCGAAGAAGATTCGATTGCAATCGATAAGAGGGATTCCCCATCATACTGGTGGAAACCCACGCGTTCTTCGCAAGCATTTTATCTTCCCCGTTCTGCTCCACGGAGTCCGCCTTGACGCGAAAATAGCCGTCAACAGTCTGCGGAATCGGGATCACCATTTCCGTATCTTGGATCAATCCGACCTTATTTTTTGCATCGTAATACATCTTTTTCGCATAGATGATCCGATCTCCTTCACGAAAAACGATATCGCCTTCGAGATAAAGTTCCAGATCCAGATCACTGCTTTGCGTACTTTCCCGATCCGTTCCGAGCTGATTGATTCCGGCCGCCCAAATTACGGCCCGATCCGCCGAGATATCGATGATATCGGAAATGATCTTCCCTTTTTCATTAACCCCTTCGACGACAAGGGTTACCCCGTAATTAATCGTGCAGAGGCGCTTGTTCGGATCATTGGGATCCGGCTGCATGCTCAGGGTCATCTCCGCATCATGCCGCGAAAGAATACGGATTCGCCGAAAAGGAACATTACTCGGCAAAGCGGGATTGTCTGTAATGCTTCCCTCGGTCAACCGGCTTGTCTGCGGAATTACTTGAACACCATCGGAAGGGTAAGTTCTGCTGCGCATCTGCTCGGCGCGAAAATAGATCTGTTCGGGATCGATCTGATTCGTTCCGGGATCCTTGATATGCATCGTGATTTCCGTTCGACTGCGAAAATGACCGAACCAGGAAATATTGTTTGTCTGCGCTTCGACAAAAACGGAATTCAATTCGATTTGTAAAGGAATTTTCGGATTTTCTTTTTCAAGATAGACCAATACCTGATGATCATCCAGTTTGGTATTTTCTTTCCGCCGGATCCATACGACAGCGCGTGGGCCGGAAACGATATCTGTTCCCTGCTGAACTCGGCAATCGCCAACTAAAATATAGACTTCACCGTTGCCCGCATCGTTTCCTTTCCATCCGTAGGAAGAAGAAATCGCGATGGGTTTATCGGAAGCGATTCCGGATGGAGTATAAAAACGATTCTGCCCGGATTGACGCATTTCAAAATCGGAGATCATCGGAACGGAAAGAGGCGATCGCACGGAATTGCCTGTTCCTTCAGGAACCTCTTTTTGAAAATTAAAGGAGACCTGTCCAAAGACGGGAGAAGTAAAAAACGACAGCACGATCCCAAAAATAAAGGCGTAAAGAAAACAGGACCGGCAAACCCCAATCGGCTTTCCGTCCAAATTCAATCGTTCATGGGAACGAATCAGAATTTGATGTTCTGCTCTTTTATTTTTCACAAAGGACCATAATCTCGTTTATAGACAATATTTATAAAAGGATACGGATTCAGAAATTTTGGCAAGTATTCCATTGGAACCGCCAAAAATTCACTGAAAATTCTATCCAATATCCCGGATTGCGAATTATAATGATCCTATGGGGTTTGAATCAAGAGCATTTTTAAAGTTTTGTCAAAAAAAAACCGTTGCGGAAAACATCTGATGTTCTTGATCCGATACCTGATAAGCGACGACTTGCATTTTCCATCGGATGACGACCGAAGGGCTTAATCAGATCTTAAACATCGAGTTTCCGCAACGGAAAGGTGTATTGTTTAATATAATTAATATCTCTATTTAATATATTTTATGTATTTTAATTCCTCACTAATCACTAATTTAGTTTCCCATTCCGCTTAATTTTGTAATCAGTTTTCGGAACTTGGGCATTCTTTTTTCGATATAGGCGAGCCATTTATCGGGATTCCAAATTTCAACGCAAACAGCGGCCCCGACAATCATGAGTTCACTCCCGACTTCAGCGCGCAGATATTCACGAAATCCTTCGGGAAGTAAAAGTCTTCCGCGGGGGGCGAGCTGAACAGGCCGATGTCGAGTGGAAAGCAGACGGCCGAGCATTTGAACATTAGGGATATCTTTTTCCAGATCTCCCAAATCCAGGCGCTGTTTAATCAACTGGATCCGCTTATCCAAATTTTTATCCCAGCTCTCTCTATCCCACAGGCTGATGCAGCCGGGTCGTTCTTTCGCGATAATGCAATCCCCGTTTGCCGGTTGAAAACATTCCAAAATCTCACCGGGCAGCGATAAACGAAAACGATCGTCCAATCGTCTGCTGTACTCCCCTAAAATGAGATTTGTTTGGTCCGGCATAAGTCTGCACTTTACAAAAAGGTTTAAAGAGAACCAAGGATTCTCAAAAACCGGTTTTACATTTTGGGTATCTTTTCCACAAAAGAGAACAAAAAATCGTCTTTGGGGGCAAGTTTCCCACTCATTAACAATCAGTTTACCAGAAAAAAAACAGTTTGCAACCGGAATAATTAATTTTTTCGAAAAAACCGACATTTCCAAGGTAAAAAAATATCTATCTTTTGTAATCAAAAATTTCTCAAAATTGAACTTGCCCGAAAGAACGATAATCAATATACTTCCGGAATACTGTCAAGTTCCTTTAATACAAACAGGAGATAAATGATGATATCCTTTTTTTTGAGTCCGATGGGGATACTCTTTTTCGGCGGAAGCCTTTTAATGGGAGCGGTACTTCTTCATACACACGGTAAAGAGGGCAAAAAAAGAAAAGAAGAGCGATTATCCTCGAATTCAAGAGAGCATGATCCCCTTGATTCACGTGAAGAAAAGCTCAATCGTTTGGAAAATCTTCTTGTCCAAAAAGAGGAATCCTTGCAAAAATTGATCCTTACCGCCGCGCAAACGACGGAGCAGCTGGATCGAATGATCCGCCGTTTTGAAGATACCTTTTACGCAAAAGATTCGAAATCTCCTTCGGTATCCATGATTTTTGGCGATCTTCGTTCTTCCTTGAACAATGAAGTCTCCGATCTGCGCAATCAGCTGAAAAAAGGATCATCATCCCGAGAATCACGAATCATGCAAAGAGAGAAAGCCGCCTGATGTTCGAAATCATTCTTCGACTTTGGAACGGTGATGAATTCAATGGTCCTCTTGATCTTCTTCTTTGTCTGATTCGAAAGCACGAAAAGGAGATCACGGAAGTTCCCATTGCGGAAATCACAAAGCAATATATTGCGTTTATCGATATCATCGAACAGATCGACGTCGATGCGGCCGGAGATTTTATCGTCATCGCAAGCACCTTGATCGAGATTAAATCCTTTCAGCTTCTTCCCACGGAAGAGGAAGTCGAAGAAGAACTCGAAGATCCCCGCAAAGATCTTGTCCATCAGCTCCTTGCTTATAAAAAGTTCTGCGAAAACGCCGGTGTTCTCGAAGAGAGAGGCCGAATTTGGCAGCGCCGCTATCCCCGGCTTTCCAATGATCTGATACCCAAGGCCCGTAATTTGGCGGAAGAACCGATCGTTGAAGTTGAACTTTGGGATCTTGTAAGCGCGTTCGGGCGAATTTTGAGATCACAATCCCCTTCCATGAAGCATACAGTCGTATATGATGATACCCCGATCTCCGTCCATATGCAGCGGATCTATAATCGATTGAAAAGGGAACAAAAGATCGATTTTTCCTCGTTATTTCAGAACGAACATCGAAAAAATATACTTATTGGAATTTTTCTCGCGATTTTGGAACTTGTTCGACATGAATTTGCACGCGTTCACCAGGATGTTCATTTTGGAGAAATCAACATTGAATACCGACAGGGAAGTAAACCGCTCGATTTCGCGAGCATATCCTCATTGGATTCCCCTTCATCAGAAAACGATTCTCTCGCCCAAGCAAGCTGATTTTTCAATATTTCTGATGAGGAATCCAATTTAACCCCTTGCCTTTTTTGAAGTAATCCGTTAAAATATTCCTTAGCCCTGTATTGCTGAGATGGCTCAAATTTTTGAACTATCCGCGGAAAACAAGTGAGGAAGAAATGGAAACAATTATTGCGGGTGATCCGGTTATTGCGGAAGGAAATGAACGTTCCCAAAGATTTTTCGATCGTCCTGATGCCCGAGATTACATCGAAGCGGCAGAAAAGCGGTATCGCGATGAACAAGCGATTCGGCTAACACTCACTAATGAAGCCTTGAAAAAAGGGATGGAAAAAGGACTTTGTGATGCCCTTTGTTCTGTACTGAATGTGCGTTTTGCGAAATTGTCCGAGTCAATCGCATCAAAAATCAAAGAAAAGAGCAAGCCGGAACAGGAAAGGCTGCTCCTTTTGGCTTCAACTTGCGCTTCGATGGAAAATTTTAAAAAAGAATTTTAATAGAAAAAAGGATAAATATGTTTTCAGGAATTGTTGAAGGGTTGGGACATATTGCCGAGATCATTTCGGAGCCGCCGGGATGCAAGTTGGCGATTGAAGAACCGAAAATCGCCGCAGAAACAGACGTCGCCGACAGTATTTGCGTGAACGGATGCTGTTTAACGGTTGTCGAAAAAAAAGGATCAATTCTCGTTTTTCAGGCTGGCCCGGAAACTCTTGAAAGGACCAATCTTGGCGATCTGGTTCAAGGATCGCCTGTCAATCTGGAACGGGCTCTCAGGGTCGATTCCCGGTTGGGTGGGCATTTCGTAAGCGGACACATCGACGGAAAAGCGGAAATTGCAAAAATCGATGATCATGGAGAATGGGCCGATTATTATTTCCGAATTCCGAAAAATCTCGCGGTTCAAATGGCCTCCAAAGGATCTGTTGCTGTCGACGGGGTCAGTTTAACCTTGGTTCGGTGTGAAAAGGATCTGTTCAGTGTCGCGCTTATCCCGTTTACTTTACAGGTAACGACATTGGGAAAAAAGAAAGTCGGCGATACCGTTAATATTGAAACGGATATTCTCGCAAAATACGTTCAGCGCGCACTTGAAGCCCAAAATTGGGATTAACGGAGTAAAAATGACCGGATCCTCAAAAAATCAAACCAGAACCTATTTAATGCAGCGTTTTGAAACGCTGGGAATTCATCCTCGCGAAAAGTTGGGACAGAATTTTCTGATCGACTTGAACCTCCTTCGACTTCTTCATGAATCGGCTTTGATCGAAGAAAACGATGTCGTATTGGAAGTCGGAACAGGAACAGGATCTTTAACACAGGCAATGTCGGAAAAAGCGGCGGCCGTAATCACAGTTGAAGTCGATCCGATCATGCAGGAAATGGCCCGACAGGAATTATGCGACAGAACGAATGTCCGCTTTCTCCTTCAGGACATACTCCGGAACAAGAATCGCCTGAACGAAGAAGTCCTTCAGACCATACGGGAAGAGCTCGCGGTCGATCCCAAACGCCGCTTTAAATTATGCGCCAATCTTCCTTACGCGATTGCGACCCCGCTTTTATCAAATTTGCTTTTGACCGATCTCAATCCTTATTCGATGACGGTTACCATCCAAAAAGAACTCGCGGATCGGATCGTCGCAAGGCCAAATACAAGCGATTACGGAGCATTATCGGTCTGGATGCAATCACAATGTGATACAAAAACGCTGCGAATCATGCCCCCTTCGGTTTTTTGGCCTCGGCCCAAGGTCGATTCCGCGATTATCCAAATCATCCCGGATCCCAAAAGAATTAAAAAGATCCCTGATCTGCGCTATTTTCATCAATTCAGCCGGGCTTTATTTTTACATCGGCGCAAATATCTTCGATCAGTTCTTTGCAGCGCGTTTAAAAAGGATCTTGAAAAAGAGGTTGTTGATGAAATCCTTGCCCATCTGGATATCAGCAGTACAGTTCGTGCGGAAAATCTCACCGTTAAATCCATTTTAAGGCTCTCTGAAGAATTCCGAAATCGCCTTCCGCAAGGATTTTTGTTTTATCCTTCCAAAGAAGATTCCGATATCACGGAATAAGCGGTGATTCGTCCTTCATTGCAAAAGGAGAAGATTGGTCCGAAAACCGATCTTCTCCTTTGTTTTTTGGTCCGTTCTTAATGCCGGCCAGTGCTCTTCGCACTTTGTGATTCATCCATTACAGTTCTTCCGACACGGTTTTATCCAGATAATTACGGAAATTTTCCACTTTATCGAAGGAGAGATAATTGGAATCATGAAAATTCCAACCGAACCAGGCAAGGCGGCAGACGAACAGAATATCATTGCCCGAGATACGCCAATCGACATATTGGAACGCGTTTCCCGGATTCGGGTTCTGATAAACAATTTTTCGGATCGACCATTTCTTCAGATCCGGAGAAGAAACGAGCGCCAACGTATTTCGGATCCCTTTCTGGTCGGGGCGAACCCAATTTGTAAGTGCCCAATACTGCTTTGTTTTTTGATCGAACCGAACACAGAATTTGGAAGCACCGCCCGGAAACGGAAGGATTCCCTTATCGGAATCAAAGGCAAGTGTTTTTCCGTCCTTTGAAAGATCCAGACGGGCAACAAAACGTCCGAAGCGTCCTTTTGCCGTTTCCAGTCGAGCGAGGATCAGAAGATTTCCTTCCGGATCGGCCAAAGTATTTCCTTCCAACCAACCATGATGCCGATCGTCCTGAGCGGGCCATTTGACCGAATTACTGATCGTCCAATTGGATTTATCCAGCAGATCGGAATCGATTGGAGCGCTGATCACCGCCATATGGAACCAGCTGGGCCAGCGTTTCCCTTTTTTCTCGGAACAGACATCGACCTGCCACCAGACACGTCCATTATGGATCAGAACAGGAACAGGATCCGAATAATACTCTTTATCGAAAAAGAGGAGTCCGCTTTTCTCATCGTTCGGAGTCGTCCAGGTTTTTCCGCCGTCGGTCGATTTTCGAATAACAATACATCCGGCGCAATTCAGATTCGGAATTTTCGGATGACCATACCCAATCAAATAGAGAGTATCATCGTTGATTCGGAATAAGGTCGAACTGCTTTGCCAAAGAGCTTCTCCTGCTCTTTTCCAGGTTTTGCCGTGATCTTTGGATTGGAAAAACGTTGTTCGCTGCCGACCGCTTTTTGAACCGAACCAATCGTGCGAAGCAACGATCGTTCCATCGGAAAGGATTTCCATGGACGGTGTTCCCAAAAAGCAGTTTTCCCAGTCGGTGCTTTTATCGATAATCGCTCCCGGCGGGGGAGGCGTTCCTTTTCGCTGCGAATCTTTTCGAACAGATTTCCGCAATTGATCCAGGCATTTTTGAGGATCACCTTCAGGAATGATCAGAATCGATCCGGTCCAATTCAACTGCGGCGGGGTAATGGTTTCTCCTTCTTTGAGGATTCTTGTATAAACGGACATTTTCGACTTTCCGCCGTCCGTATACCAAAAAGCGAAAGGCGCGGCAAGAGTCCATTCGTTCGGATTATAATCCTCGTCTACCACACAGGACATAATAAAAATACGAGTCTCTTTTTTCGCCGTCAAGCGGAACGATAAGAGGGATCCGCCGGAAGTCCGAAGAAATTTTCCGCCGCGGAGAACTTCTGGAATATTTTTCCAGATATATCCCCGATTACTGAATGCTTTGACATCATTTTCCAGAGTATCAAGATCCATTTGGGAATGAATGATCAGATTCTCCGTTTCCTGAACCTTTTGAACATTGCGTTTGTAATAAAAGTGTCCGTCTTCAGCTCCGATGAGAGGATCCATGATTCCATCATTGTTGAAATCGACCATGGTCGGACTGGTGGAATGGCCCGAGATCGGACGGGAATCGATCTGTCCGCACTCTTCGAAAAGATACTTTCCGTCTTTTTCCCGGATCTGCCTGTATAAGACCGCGTTTTTACTGTTGACGAGAAAATCGTATTTGCCGTCTCCATCATAATCTGCGATACAGATTTTCCGCCGTCCGCTGCCGCCCGCTCTGCTCTTGTTCAATTGGATCGGTTTTCCGGCAGCATCTGTAAAAATTCTTTGAGGGGCTTTCAGTTTGAGATCTTTTCCATCCCGATATCTTTCAAAATAAGCGAGATATCCTTCCTGATCCAGCATGATCAGATCGGGAAGCTGATCCTGATTCCAATCGAAAACAACTGGAGTTGTGCGCCATTGGGTAAGAAGTTCTTTTCCATTCGGGTTCATCCAGCCCCATTTCAGACGGGGCTGATCCCCGCTCCATTCCACACAGATTGGACGGGGAGGATCCAGCTGGACGCCCCCTTTTGGTCCCCGATTTTTATACCAGATCACTTTACCGAATATCGAGTTGACAATAAGATCGGGTAATCCGTCCAGATCCCAGTCGGCGACACTCAAGGTCGTGTATCCCCATTTCAGTTCACAAGGTCCTTGAATTGATCCGTTGGGACCGGCCATTATGCGAACGATCTCTCCATCGGCCTTGAACGGGACACCTTTTGCCCACTTGGGATTTTCAACGCCCGGCCCGCTTAAATTTTCGAAGCAGAAAAGATATCCCGCCGAATTTCCGGAGATGATATCCCAATCGCCGTCGCCGTCCCAATCGACTCCCCATGGAGTTGCAAGAGCCCCGCATTTGAGATTATCCGCAAATTGATGAAAATAATAAGGTTTTTTGAACAGGGGCATATTGCCTTTTAATTTGCCGGTATTTTCAAACAGAGCGACTCGTCCGTCTTCATCTCCGGCGATAATATCCATATCGCCGTCGCCGTCCCAATCGAAAGCGGTCGGAACAATCATTTCCAAATCGACGCAAACCATTGATCCGTCCTCATTGAGAAGATGCCGGATACTTTTGTATTTTGGTTCCGTACGGGTCCCGACATTTTCATAATAGAGCAGATACCCTCGAAAATCACCGACGATAATATCGAGATCGCCGTCGCCGTCCCAATCTTCAAAGCAGGGAGACGGCCAGCCAAATCCGTCAAGGATTTTACCCTCGGTATCGGTCAGCATAAAAGGTTTTTCATATTTCGGCGATTCATTGGATCCGCTGTTGATCGCGATATAGATATTTCCGCGAAGAGATCCATTTTGCCATTCCCCTTTTTCGTTGTAGGCATCATCCCAGCCGTAATCGGACCAGCAGTCGGTCCCTATTGCGAGATCGGTTTTTCCATCGCCGTTGAAATCAACGTACTTCCACATATTTCCGCGCACATTTTTCGGATGGACATTGGCCGGAAGATCGGGAATCGCGACCGGTTTATCAACCCCGGAATGAATAAAGTCGGGATACTCTTTGCCGGGCGTCAATACGCGCAATTTTCCATCGACCCGACTGGCCTGAACATTAATAACGCCTTTACTGAGCCGCCGCGCAGGCTTAAAAATCGGATGTTTTTTATCATTACCGGTGTTCTCAAAAAGATAGGTTCCATTATAGGGTTTATCTTCACAACTGACGATCAGATCAGGGAAGCCGTCTTCATTCACATCGACAGGAACAGGCCAAGCCCAGAGACCGACAGCCAAATCGACAACAAGGCCGGGATTGTTGTACTTTATCCGCTCCAGTTCCGCACCCTGTGAATATGTGTTGACAAATCCTCCCAACAAAAAAACAAACGACGCGCATAAGGCAATGATTGTTTTCATCGAAATTTCCTTTCTCTTTCCATTTTGATCGATCGATTTTCGATTCTTCATACTGATTCTATAGTGTACAGCGGAAAATAGACTTTTTCAATACCGTAATAGCGCCATTCTATTATGTTTTCACGACATATTCAAGAGGAGCGAACAAAGAAAGGATTCGCGAAAAGAGAAAAAGATCCGGATCCGGAATTGTTGAAAAATCAGAAAGAGGCAACGATGCCGTACATGCACAAAAAAAGGGAACCGAAGTTCCCTGTATAAAGATCGATAATAGGGAATCCATTACCATCCGTAGACGATATTGGATTCTATCGCTTTTCGCGAGGCATCCAGATCGGCGCCTGTCTGCTGCATATAGAGGCGAATCGCGTGCAGCTTATCGCCTGCCGCCTTTGAAAGACATTCGCGGGCCAAATCACAGGCTTCGACTTTTCCGGTAATTCCGAGAACGGATTTCGAAATAACCCAAACATCGCGCGGGCGCTTCGTAATGCGAATCGCCTCTTCGGAAGGATAATTTTCATACAAAGTTTCCCGGGCACTTTCTTCATCATGAGCCCAAGTGATCACGATATGGGAGTAAGTTTCTATTTCAAATAAGGGCATGTATCGTCTTCTTTCCGTCTAAAGGTTAAAATGCGGGCAAAAGCGAAAAACCGATACCGTCTTCTGCCCAAACATCCATGATTATTCTTTAATGAGCTGATCCGTCAATTTCTCGATTGTTTTATCAACTGGCCGGGTCCCCTCATCGGTTTGATGAACAGCGGTGTTCTCTTCTTTTTCCTTGGCTTTTAATTCGTCTGCTTTTTGTCGGGCAACGGTGAGGATTTTTGTTCCCGACTGGAGCTGCGAAGAAGTAAAGTAAGGTTTTTTCACATTTGTTCCCATTTCACCAACGGTTTTTTGGGACATTTCATTGAAGGAAACATTATTTTCTTCGTTCCAGACAGCCGCCTGAACCGCATACTGATCGATATTGGGATCACCAAGCATTTGGCAAAGGACCTGAGTGGTCTTGTTTTTCGTAAAGCAGTCAAGGGGAACGATCTGATATTTCACCGAAGGACGAGGATCTTTTTTTCCATGTTCCAGGCAAACGATGCGCACTTTTTCGGAAACAGACTTTTCGGGAGCGATGAAGAAGGCCCCTCCGCCCATTCCGCCGCCGCCCATGCCTCCGCCCATTCCGCCGCCAACAGACTGGTTGGCGCTGCTTTGGCTGCTTCCGCCGCCGGCTCCTCCGCCCATTCCAGCCATTCCGCCGAATCCGCCCTGATTTCCGCCAAATCCCCCGAATCCGCCGGGAGCATCGAATTGGGCAACGATCGGAACACCGGCAAACGCGGACGGCATATCGATCACAAGCGGTTCACCCGACTTGTTCTTGACCGTGAGCGTACTGTCCATTGTGCTCTTCGCAACAAATTTGACGTCGACCAGCCCCTGTTCCATCGCGTTAAACAAATTAACCTGCCGATGGTTCGTCTTTGCTTCTTTACTGGCTGCGGAACCTTTATCCGCAGAAAAACTCAATGAGGCCGCTGAAAAGATCCCCATCGCCAACATCACAAGAAGAAACGGTTTAAATACGGAAAGACGATGTTCTTCCGATTTAAAAACCGACCTTTGGAATTTATGTACTTTCATTTTTTTACCTCCGCAATGCGTTTTAGGAAATTTCCCATCTATTATATAATATCATAATCAGTAAAAGGCAAAATGTCCATCATGATTAAAAGATCTTTTAAAAAAAAGAGGGAAAAAGAAGGAAAGAATGGGGTTTTTGTTCAGAATATTACATTTTTATCGATTCGATCTCTCTTTTTTTCGCAAGAAACAGTTCCAGGTAGCTTGTTCTGATCCCATTTTCCAATCGAAAATCGGAAGCCAAGCCGAATAAAATGGATCGAGCCTCCTCAACCTCTTCCCGAAATTCCACCTCCAATTCCATTTCTGTAAAAAAACCAAGCTCGGGAATTCGATCAAGTGTAATCGCGATTCTGCGATTTTGATAATTCAGAACTCCCGACCGGCGGTATTTTTCAAGGTGCGCCTTCTCACAAAAATCAAGTCGATTCAACAGTTCCCTGCTCCGCTCGAGTCTTTTTTCGGGCGGCAGATCGGGATCACCAAGAGAAAGTTCAATCTCTTCCCGGGTTTTGCTACTGGAATCGATCTTCGGACCTTTATAGGTCAACAGAATCTGTTCTTTATGCCGTCGAATTCTCAAGCATTCATCGGATTGGGCAAAATCCCTGTTCGGATGCTGAAAAAACAGATCCGATTCAAAAATCTCTTCTCCGAAAACGAGTCCGAACTCCTCTTTCAAGAGAGCAAGAAACGATTCCGGATCCGGAACAGCAAATTTGATTTCCACTTCGAACATTTCGAACCCTTTTTATCAAGCGAAAAACGGACAGAAACCCGGTTTTTCCGCTTCCTTTAACAGCCTTTATCTCTTCGCCCGCTTGGATTCCTTCGCGTTCTCATTTTATCCCAATGTCAAGATATGATCGGCCCGATCCGCGATGAGTGAATCGTGTGTTGCAAAAATCAGAATTTTGTTTTCTTCTTTCGCGATTTGGAACAGAAGTTCCGCGACCCGATCAGCGTGTTGACGATCGAGCGAACCGGTCGGCTCATCCGCAAGGAGAATATGGGGCGATCGAACCAAAGCGCGCGCCAAGGCGATCCGTTGACATTCCCCGCCGGACAGCGCATAAGGATAATGATCTCTTCGTGCGTTCAATCCAACCTTATCGAGCAGAAATTCTCCCCTTCTTATTTCTTCATCCGATACTTTTCGATCCGCAAGGAAAGGGAGAAGAACATTTTCCAGTGCTGTACATTGGGGGAACAAAAGATGATTTTGAAAGACGAATCCGATATAATCCCGGCGAAAAACGGCGGCTTTCTCCGGAGTAAAATCCGCGTAAGAAAGATCACGGAACCGGATCTCTCCGGAATCAGGTTTTTCCAAGGTCCCCAGGATGGAGAGCAGGGTACTTTTCCCGGATCCGCTCGGTCCGACAACGGCCAAAGATTCCCCGGAAGTCAACTGAAAAGAAAAGCTCTTCAGGATCTGAATCATTCCTTCAGGCCCTGAAAAGCTTTTCGAAATATCATTGACATAAAGGTCGGCCAATGTACTGGACATTACCGTTTCTTCTTTTTGGCGGCTCTTTTTTCATCATCGATCTGCTTGGCATCCGCACTTGTAAGGACGGAATTGGGACGGTTTGCGGATCGGGCCATCAGGGCAATGGTCAATCCGAGAAAGAAGATGAACATCGCCCAACTGAGAACCCAAACCGGTTCTTTCACTTCATCATCTTTCGGGCCAGCCCACAAAGCGGAATTTTCCGCAAAAAAACAATACACGGTCAATAAAACCGCGGAGCATTTCGAATACCAGCCAGCAGATCTTTTCATAATAGAACCGTCAACCTTTCGTTGTATCAATCCTTTCGATGGCGAATCTTGGATCGCATACGTCGTTTTTTGCGTCCAAGTTTACGTCGACCTTTACCTGTTTTCTTCGTTCCCACTCTTCTGTCTCCCTATACTTTATGGATGGATCTATTTAACAAAAACCAATAGACAACTAAACAATAAAGTATACAATCAAGCCCGTTTCTGAAAAGGGGGGAGCCCCATTCCGCGAAAAAAACCTTTCCTTATTTTTGCAAAGTCGGGCGTTTTCCGCAAACAACAATCGCATAAACAGTGATCACCGCAAAAGCGGCGGCGGGAACCAAATATGCGACGGCGATCGTTCCCAAATGATCGGAAAGGGATCCTTGCATCTGAGTCAAAAGGGCCGCACCGCAAATGGCCATTACCATTCCGGCTCCGCCCATCTTGGTATCATCCCCCAACCCGCTTGTTCCCATACTGAAAATGGTCGGAAACATCAGGGACATGCAGCCGGAAACCCCGATCAGGGAATAAACACCGATTATACCTGGAAATTGACTTACGAAAACGCATAAAATCGCCGCAAGTCCGGAAAGAACCGTTAATAAAACCGCGGGCCGAATGAACCGCATCAGTCCGGTGCAGATAAAACGACAACCGACAAAAAGGATCAGTGAAAAGATGTAATAAGTCGCTCCAGCCTGTTCCGCCGTTCGGGGAATAAAGACGGTAAATCCGATCTTATCACAACAATTATAGAAAAACGCGCCGATCGGATCGACCGATCGAAGTAATTCCGGCGTTGTACTGGCCAACTCCTCCAGATTAAAAGCGACCATGCAGTATCGAACGGTAAAAGACCAGCAGGCGATCTGCGCGCCGACATAGAAAAATTGCGCTCCAACTCCGCAAACATAGTTGGAATTCCGGAAAAGACGGCGCCAGGTCCCCCAAAAATCAACCGATTTATCTTCTTCACGCAAATTGGGCATTTTAGTAAAAAAGATCATGATCCAGGTCAACAGCAGGATCAGGCCAATCGAAACATAGGTCAACGAAATCGCCGACAACTCCCCATATTGGATCTCGGCCAATTTTTCCGAAGTAAGTTTGGCCCGATCTTCCGCGGTAAGAGGATTTAGCTGCGATAAAATAAAAATTTGACTGAGAACCACTCCGGCAATGGATCCGAGAGGATTGAACGATTGCGAAAAATTCAGGCGCTGCGTTGCCGTTGCGGGATCGCCCATCGCGCAAATATAAGGATTACAGGCCGTTTCCAGCACGGAAAGACCGCCAAAGGTGATCATAATCGATCCCAAATAAATAAAATAGCAGAGCGCGGAATTTTGAAAGAAAAATTTCGACGGAAAAAAGAGCAAGGTTCCGAGAACAAACATCCCCAGCCCGAGCAAAACACCCGATTTATAGGAAAAACGCTTCATAAAAATCGCGCCGGGAATCGCAAAACAGCCGTATCCAAGCGCATAGCAAACAACCTGAATCCAGGCCGTTTTTCCATCATCAAAGCTCATGATTTTTTTAAAGGCCGGCAGAAGGGTATCGGTCATATTATTCGCCAATCCCCACCAGGCAAAGAGCGTTGTCAATAATATGAACGGAAAAAGAACGCTCCGCGCAACCACAGGAACTCTTTCACCGGATACCGCCGTATGCTTTGACACACCATCAGGAAGGGGACTGCTCATGGAATCCTTTTTCTTTAAAATATGTTTTTCTTGCCGCAAAACAAAAAGTCGAAGAAAAAAAAACGAACATTACAAAATATCATCCCTCTTCACAACGAACAGGAATCACTCCCTTTTTGAGCAGGATATTTCCGTAAATTGCCGTCTCTCCGGACATTACAACACAAAAAGCCTTTTTCGCTCTTTCATAAAACTCAAAACGGTCAATCCTTTGAATTTTTGGAGTATCAGGAGCATAATGATCAATCACGGCGCGATATCTTTTTTCGACATCGGGATCCAGCTCGTCGTTTTTATACGCCGCCATCATGATCACCGGAGCATCAACCGCCGAATCCAGCGTAATAAGCGGAAGAATTCCATCAAGCAACGGAACAATTTTCAGACCATCAGCCCGAATCACGTTCGCATTGATCGAATGCCCCGGAAAATGCGCATCCGCAAGAACAATCTCATCTCCATGTCCCATTCTGGAAAGAACACAAAGAAGTTCGGGCGAAATCAACGGCGAAATATTTTTTAACATAAATCCATTCCCGCTTTCATTGAAATAGGAGTTGAAATAATCATAATTTCTCTTTTATTTTTTCATATCTGTCTCTTCCTTTTTCCGGAACAAGGGGAATGATCCGGTCGAGAAGATTATGAAGGTTTTCTTTCATCTTCCGCGGTTCGGAAATCAAAGCGTCCTGAACTTCCGAATGAAGAATCATGAGAAGTCGAAGAGCATTCAAACACGCCTCTTTTTCTCTTTCCTTATCTCCGGATTGCTTAAAAACATCGGAATACTTCATCCAGATGCAAGCAAGCGGATAGCGAAGGGAAACCATTCCCTTCTCCAAATAAGCGGTTCCAAAATTGATCGCCCTGTTGAATTCCTGTTCCGGAGATTTTCCCAAACATTCTGCGTTTTCCGCGATTATTTGCAGGATTTGAAGAGCATGTAAAACTTTTTCTTCTTTTAATTCTTTCAGATTTTCCGGATTTCCGATAAAATCATTGTATGCGATCTCCAAAGAAAGGGCCGCGTTTTTCGGATCTCCGAGCTGAAGATAGATTTCCGCCTGTTCCTGTCGGATCAGCCCAATAATTTCACGCGAAGAGGGATTCTTCAAGCCTTCCGCCAAAGCGGTATTGATCATTTGCAGAGCGAATTCCGGCTGTCCGAGATGGCGGTAACAGCAGGCTCCCCAACTGTTGACACGGACCGATAAGGAACCGAACAAATCAGAATTTTCGAAACCGGAGATCTCCGCCAAGGGAAAAGAATTATCATTGTGAATATCCCATTTCCACTGGATCAAATGAATTTTTTCAAGCGCTTTTTGATATTCTTCATTTTGTATATAGGCATCGATCAGGGAAAGCTGAATTCGCCGCATGATTTCTTCAATTCGAAGCAAACTGAAAAGATCTTCCCGATTGTCCTTTCGAGGACGAAGCCGATGTTCCTTATGGTAAGCATTGCATTCGAGATAGTATTGGATCGCTTCTTCCAATATCCCCTGTTTATGCTTTATGGATGCGATCATATCCAAGGACCGGATCATTCCTTCCTTGATGGCAAGGGACAGCCTTTTCTCTTTATGAAGGCTTTCCGCCAATTCATTACATGCAAGACAAACGCCGCTTTCATCTCCGATCCGGAGCAGACATCGGGCCAAATTGGTGTAAAGGGAGACTAAAAAGCCTGTTCGCTCTTCCCGGGAGGCATCTTCAAACAGAGGAAGATATTCCTTTGCCTTATGGAGCAGGGCAACGGCCTCAATATCCGATCGATGCCGCTCGTAAAGATAAATTGCGTGATCCAGCAAACATTCCGCATAATCGCGCTGACAGTTGACATAATCACTCATTTCGATCGATAATTTTCGAGCGAGAAGAGTATCATAAGCCGTTTCCGCCTTGATATACGCCGCCGGCAATTCTCCCTTTTTGAGGGCATGCAATATATCCGCGTGAAGATAAAGAATCATCGGATAACGCAAAATACCGAGCCGATTATTCTCTTCAACAAGTTTCTCGCACGCGGCAATGCCTTTCTTTACATGAACAAGTGCCTGTTGATAAAAACCTTTGCGATTCAGCATGGTCGCCATGTCGATGGAAAGCTCGACAAACGGCTCCAGCGATTCCGTCTTTCCCTCTTTAATTTCTTCTTCCATCTGCAAAAGTTTTTCGCTGTTTCCAACAAAACGTATTGCATGATGTTTCGCTGTTTTACCAATCGATTCAAATATGTTTTGCAGTACTTCATCCTTATCTAAAGCCGGACCTTCACATTCCAATTTCTCGGAATCACCGTCAAGATTCTTTTTCGCACTCATGTAAAGTCTCTGTATTTTATTAAAATTTGGAAAACGTTCGTTTTCAATTTCTGAAAAAAACCTCACTTTAATTCTTTGTTTGAATTACTTTTCCAATAAGCGGAATCTTCGGCAACAGCGCCGCAGAAAAAACAGACGCTCCGTTGTTGTAAAAAGTCCCAGTAAAATTCTTTTCGGTTTTTCCTTTCTCTTCACCGAACTACGTAATTATATTAGATTTTTGAAAAATTGTCCAGCGAATTGCAAATAATTTAAAAAATTTTTTGTCCCACAATTCCTTCCCATTGTGATAAGTAAATTTGGGATAAATATGCGCAGTTTACGTTCAATTCGAACCATATTTACTCATACTGAAAAAATATTTTTGTTTGGAACCACGGATGACACGGATAAACACGGATGAAATCAATATAAGATTCGGGGCTGATATTTTTGATGAAAACGTGTTTTTACCAAAAAATTATCCGTGAAAATCCACGGTTTCAAAATCGGTTATTTACAGATTGAGATATTTAGAAAAAAAGAGCCGCCATCTGTAAATAAAATGGCGGCTCTTTGAAATTTTTGATTCGATCCTCTGAAAAATGATCAACAGGGACTCGAATGGAAAGCCTGTTTTCTGGGGAAGTAAAGGCAGAAAAGAGAACTAATCTTTTTTCTCTTGATTGCTCTGTTCCCTTTTAGCGGCCTTTGCGGCTTTGGCTTTCTTTCCTCTTTTGAGCTTGACGGGCTTATTCTCATCGACAACTCTTTCAACACGGCGTTCGGTCAAACGGGTCGCCTTTCCAACGCGATCGCGAAGGAAGTAAAGTTTTGCCCGGCGAACAACCGCGGAACGAACAACTTCGACCTTGGCAATACGGGGACTGAGAAGGGGGAACTTCCGTTCAACGCCTTCACCGGCAACAACACGTCGAACAGTGAACATCTCACGGCTTCCGCCGCCGCTTCGGGCGATCACAACACCGTTGAAGATCTGAATTCGTTCTTTTCCGGCTTCGAGAATTTTGCAATGCACGTTGACCGTATCGCCAATGGCAAATTTACTGACGTTCTCTTTTTTCGTCCGGGCTTCGACCTGTCTAATAATCTCTTGACTCACGACACTTCCTCATTTCATTCTGTCTTGAAGTTTCAAATTGAAAGGAAACGCTAAAAACTCCCGGCACAAACACTCCGGGCTAAAAAGAAGTCTCCGGTTTCAAGAGACGACCCGTTCCTTTTATTGATCCAGTAAATCGGGACGGCGCTCTTGCGTCCGCTCTATCCGATTTTGCATCCGCCATTTATCGACCTCCTGATGATTACCGCTCAAAAGGACTTCCGGGACGGATAAACCGCGGTATTCCCGCGGCCTTGTATATTGTTCTTCTTCCAAAAGACGGTTTCCTTCCGAAAAGGAATCCACTTTGGCGGAATCTTCATCTCCCAGCACGCCGGGAATTAAACGCATGATCGATTCCAGAACGACCATCGCGGCGACTTCTCCCCCGTTCAAAACATAATCTCCAATGGAGATCTCATCCGGACGGAGAAGATCGTAAACGCGCTGATCAAAACCTTCGTATCTTCCGCAGAGCAGAAGAATACGCTTTTCCTGCACCAACTCTTCGGCGATTCGCTGATTAAAGGTTCTTCCCTGAGGAGTGAAGAGTACGAGATGACCCGGATCTTCCTCCATCTGCTGAACCGCCTCAACACAAGGGACAACAGGATCCACTTTCATTACCATTCCCGGCCCGCCGCCGAAAGGACGATCATCCACCGTAAGGTGTTTGTCGTTCGCCCAATCTCTGATATTGTGGAAACGGACATGAATATATCCTTTTTCCACCGCGTTTCGAAGAATGCTTTCCGAAAGATAGCTTTCAAAAATTCCCGGAAACAGGGTAATGATATCAAATTGCATCTGCCTGTTGATCCGATCTTCTTGGGGACTTCATAAAAAGCCCTTGCCTGATTCCTTATTGGAGTCCCTTATCCGATTTCGCTGTCTGTTCCCCGTTTGTTCGATCGGATCTTTCGATCCTTCCGAACATTGGGAAAAAGAAATTCGGGGACTATTGGGCGTCCGCAACCGCTTCAACCGGAGCAACATATCCCTTGGGAGCGGGAACCGACTTCAGTTTGCGATCCTGGGCCAATTTTTCGAGAGCCGTTTTCTGCTCGGCGGCATGAGTTCCATTGGAACCGTATTTTTTGATCAAAACGCCCGCCTTCGGGGTCGGAAGGGCACCAACGCCCAGCCAATACTTGATCCGTTCACCGTTCAGAACAGCGCGCGCATCGGTATCGGGAACCAACGGATCATAATATCCGAGTTCTTCGAGGACTCGACCATTTCGAGGACTGCGAACGTCCATCGCGCAAAGCCGGTAAAAGGGTCGATGTTTCCGTCCAAATTTCTTTAATCTGATTCGTACTGACACAAAATTCTCCTTTAATTGAAGGGAAATGGTTTAATATTTTTTAAATCAATAATCTCTTAATATATAATAAAAAACGGAAGCGGAAAGAGGAAAACTCAAAAATCACGTAATTTCGTACACGAATTTTTATTTTTTCTTCTTTTTCTTGCGTTCTCTTTCAAGTCTTCTTCTCTGTTCGGCCTTTTCTTTTGCGGAAAGTCGTTTTCCTGTCCCCTTTTTCTCCTGTTTTTCGAAAAGGGCCGCTGGATTGGTCGAGATCTTCGACATCATATCCTGAACGGTCTGGGATCTTGCTCCCATCCCCATTCCGGACCAGCTCTTCACCATTCCCGCCATTTGGGTATACATGGTCAAGAGTTCATTGATCTGCCGGATTTCGACACCGGCTCCCGCTGCGATACGTCTTTTCCGGCGATAATCGATGATAGACGGCTTTTTCCGTTCCTGCGGGGTCATTGAGTCAATGATACCGCCGATACGCCGCATCTCCGATTCCGGATCGACATTCATGGAACCAAGCAGTGAGCTCAAGCGTCCAAGACCGGGAATAAAGCTCAGGATTTTACTCATGGAGCCGAGTTTTCCAGCCTGGGACATCTGTTTTCGGAAATCGTCGAGGGTAAAGACACCCTTCTCCAGATTTTCCTGCTGCCGTTTCATTTCTTCCGCGTCCAGCTTCTCCCGGGCAGTATCCAGAAGAGTCGCCAAATCACCCATTCCGAGGATCCGACCCGCAATTCGGTCGGGATGAAATTCTTCCAAAGCGTCGAGCGTTTCCCCGGTCCCGATAAACTTGATCGGAACTCCGGTAACCGCTTTGACAGAAAGGGCCGCGCCGCCGCGCGTATCGCCGTCGAATTTCGTAAGGATCACACCATCCAGTTCGAGGGCTTCATTGAAAGCACGCGCACTGTTTACTGCATCTTGCCCGGTCATCGAATCAACGACAAACAAAACCTGATCGGGCTCGACCATCCGCTCAATATCGCAAAGCTGCTTCATCAGCTCTTCATCGATATGGAGACGGCCCGCCGTATCGAGGATCAACAGATCGTATCCCCCGTTGACGGCTTCCTGCGCGGCTCTTTTGCAAAGATCAACGGGATCGAGGGTCTTCCTGTCCGCGAAAACAGGAACGTCCAGCGACTGCCCGAGGACTTCCAACTGTGTAATCGCCGCCGGACGCTGAAGGTCCGCGGCTACCAGCATCGGTTTACGACCCTGCTTCTTCAAACGGCCGGCAAGCTTTCCGCACGTCGTCGTTTTTCCGGATCCCTGCAATCCGCAAAGCATAATGATCGTTAATGGTTCTTTCTCCGGAATCGTATGATCTACCGGCCCCATCAGATCGATCAACTCGTCCCGGACTATGGTAACGATCTGCTCGGTCGGATTAAAGACCTTGGTAACCTCCTGCCCAAGAGATTTTTCCGTTACTTTCGCAACGAAATCCTTTACAACCGAAAGACTTACATCCGCTTCAAGAAGCGACTGCTGAACAAGATGCATTCCTTCTTTGATATTCGACTCGGAAATTCTCCCGCGGCCGGTGAGATTTCGTATCGCCGATTGCAAACTTTCCTGCAGGGATTCAAACATCGTTTTTCTGTTTTCTTTCGGGGGGCCGTTGTAAACGTCGTAAAGGAAGTCTCCCTAAACGGTCGGAAGACAGAACAATCCTTTAAACTGATCATTTTAATCTCTTTTTTCTTCCAAACAAGGCGGGGCACGCAAGAAAAGAATAAAAATTTCATTATTCAAAAGCAGGCGATCTCCCTCCCCAAATCTTCTTGCGCGCCATTTTCTCTCCTTCTCCAATTCATCTGAGAATCTTTCTTCCCGCCCCAAATTGAAAAAAAACCTGAAAATCCTTGATTTTCGGGAAAAATTCGCTCTTTTTGAATAAAACTGATCTTGCACAAAGGTAAAATTTTTTCTATACTGTTGACCAAAGGGGCAAAAACAGAGAAAAATCAAAAATCCACTGACTCTAAAATTTACTGAAAGCGTGAAAGACCAAATGATGTTCGATGGAAGAAATGATGATCATTACGATCATCACGGGCAACCGGGAAGCGATTCTGTTGGAAACAATTTTCCTCCGGAACTCAAAGATCTTACCGCTTCCCTTCTGAATTCGATCAAAAAAATTCGTGAAGAGGAATCTGTCAGTCAGCTCAATCTCAACGATACGGATTTCGACAGCCGGTTCCATTACGATGGAGCGCCGGACGCGACCCTTACTGTCAACGGAAAAGACTACATCTGCTTTATCGGCGACGGCTATCTCGGACTTCAGTGCAATCCCGAAATCCTCTCCGCAACGTGCGAAGCGATTCTTCTTTACGGGGTCTCCTCTGCAACGTCCCGACGGCATTTTATTCCCATCTCCGTCCTGGGAGTCGAAAAACGCGCTGCGCAGATCTTCGAAACCAACAAGGCCTTTTATTCGGCGAGCAATCAGGAATCGCTTGAACTTCTTTTGCGCGCGAATTGCGGAACCTTCGAACGAGTCTTTATCGATGAAGGCTGCGCCGATTTTCTTGCGGATCAGCTGGAGAAATTTCCGCTCGAATTGTCCCCTTCCATTCAGATCCGGCATCGGGATCCGGACGATCTTCGTGCTCAGATCAAAAAACATTTGCAGCCGATGGAACGCCCGCTTTTTATCACACACGGTGTCTTTCCATTTTTCGGAACGATCGCGCCGATTTCCGATTACTTTGATGTTCTTGCCGAATTCGACGACGCGTCCATTATGATCGATGATTCCCATGGATTTGGCGTTCTCGGAGAGAAGGGCCGCGGAATACTGGAACATCTCCATTATCAAGTCAAAAAGATCAACCAGACAAAAGAGGACTTTCTTTCTCCAATGTCCTTCAGCTGGGACAGCTTTTCCGAAATGCAGGGAAACGAAGTATCCGATATCCCGCAGATTGATCTCCCCATCCGGACTTATTGGAGCGCGACCCTTTCCAAGGCAATTGGAGGGATTGGCGGTCTGATCCCCGGTTCGGATCTCATGGTCGAACGGCTGACGGAGATTGCCCGAACCCGATGCAACGGAATCCTCTCAACCCCCGGCGCCGCGGCAACAATCAAAGGACTCGAATTGGCCACCAGGAACCATTCCCTCCAGGATCGTCTGCGAAGCAATACTGTCTTTTTCAAAAACGAACTTAAAAAACTCGGACTGCCCGTTGAGGAGAACATGATCCCCATTGTCGGACTTCGATTGGGATCCCATACAAACATGAGAAGAATCCAAAAGACGCTTGCCGACAATCAAATTCTGATCTCGTATATTCCGCGGAAAAAGGAGATCGGATCCGAAGGAATTCTCCGTATCACCATTACCGCCAATCATACGAAAGAAATGCTGCGAATCCTGATCGATCAGCTCGCGCAAGTCCTCTGATCAAAACCTTTCTGCGGAAAATAATGGAAATTTCTGCGGAAAAAAGAGATTGACTTTTTCTTGCGAGTCCTGTATTATATAATAGTGTCTTTTCAAGGTGGGACAGTAAATTTTGTTTTACCGCAATCTCGTTAATTAAAAGGAGAGAAATATGAAAAACCAAGTTTGTCAAAATGGGGGGG
>JAUNSU010000145.1 GCA_030539035.1 Planctomycetia bacterium | reverse complement strand
AAAGAATTATTGAAAGAATTTTCAGAAGAGACAAAAAAACAGATCGCGGGAAGGATAGCCCGTGATCTGTTTAAAAGAAGCGGATTGCGGAAAGGATCGGATCATCTTACTCGACAGACGAACTGAATCACACCGAACGCGCCTTTGGGCAAAGGATCCGTGATCTCCCAACGCAGGATCTGCGATCCGGCCTTGTTCTTCTCGGAGAGAAATTCTCCCTTCAGGGAGGATCGGGCCGAATTGTCCACATATTCCAATCGGGGCGTTAAATTGTCCAAAATCGTAATATTTCCGATCGGCTGATTTCCGATGTTCTCAAATCGTAAAACAAACTCCACGAGTTCGCCCGGCTGAGCCGCCGATTTCGACGCGATCTTGGTCAACTTCAGTTTGGACGATTTCGTTCCGGTATCTATGGTATAAAGCGCTTCCGGCGCCGAATCCCATACATTGACCTGAGCACGATAGGAATCAATATCGACTTCGACCCTTTGGATCTGCCCCCAAACTTTTGCGGCCGCAGAGCCCGCAACGACAAAGGCCCGATCATCCATCGTAAGAAGACCGGTCTTCATCTTCGCGGTGAAATCTCCCAACTTGATCAGTTGATCCTGTTCGATCACAAATTCATCGGCGCCGTATCCTTCCGGGGAAAGCTTATTATTGACCATTGCCGGATCCCGGTTTGCCTGGGTCAGTTTGGTCGATTCATCCTGCGATCGGATATCGATTCCGAGCACATCCTTTCCCTGTAAAGGTTTGAGGTCAACACGGGTATCCGCGATCACGATTCGCGATTCATTTTCCTTCGGAAGCAGAATCTGCCGGACCGATCCGAATCGGGGGCTGTATATTTTCACTTCATTGGAAGGCTCAACAAGGATCTGTCCGTCCACGGTATCGAAATGAGCAATCGTATCTTCGACTTCCAAATGATGAACGTTCCAGTCGGGATCGGAATACGCGGCCCCTTCTTTATCTCCCCCATCGGTAATATACTCCGCACTGGGAAGCGCTCCTTTTTGTTCATAAGGAGCACTCTGCGGGATCTCCAGAGGCGGAAGCGGTTCGGCATTCTTCCAGCGATCGGCCAATTTCGGATCGATTTTTAAAGGAAGGACTTTTCCTCCGATCCGAAGAGACGGGTCCGGAGTCAACTTTTCCGCGGGCTTCTCCGCGGGATCCGATTTCACGGAAGAAGCTGGATTGGGCGTTCCGGGATTCTGCGCGAAAGCAATGCGAAGAGGCTGATCCTGAAAATACGCCTCTCTCATCCTCGATCGAAGGGATGGATCAACGGGCATTTGCCCGCGCACGATCCGATTGGTCTTATCCCCAAGAACGGCGCCGGGAGCTTTTATCGACGGATAAAGCTCCTTGTTCTTCAGTGGATCGATCTTTTGAGTCAATGTTCCCGGCCCTGCCTGAGGACCGCTCGAACCGGTTTGGGACGGATCCATTCCCGGAATGGGAACAGGCGGCTGATTGGCAGGGCCCGTCGATCCTTGCGGAAGTACCGGAGCCGGCGCCTGAGTCGTCGGAATCGGATTATTGTTCGGAAGATTCGGATTGTAAACCGGCATTCCCTGATTATTATTCGGTCCTTGCGGATAATACGCGCCCGCCGTTCCCTGCGGCGAAGGGATCTGCGAATTCGGAACCGCCTGCGGATTCTGCGGATAGGGATACTGCGTCTGCGGCATCGGATTCTGCGGATAGGGATTTTGATATTGCGGAACTCCCTGCGGAACGCCGTTATTCATTTGCATCGGAACCGAGCCGGGCACCATTTGCGGATTGTATCCATTATTGACCGGATATCCGTTCATCGGAGCACCATTCGGCATCATCGGAACGGAACTGTTGCCGGCGTTCGGAACAAATCCCGGAATCGTTCCCTGCATTGGAGCCGGATTTACCGGCGTATAATTCATTGCAACAGCAGCCTGTGCGTCTTCTCGCGCCCGTTTTTCCGCCTTGAGTTCCGACATCGATTTCGCTCCCGGCGGGATCATCGCCCAATGCGGCGGCATCTCAAGCGATCCGTTCTTCTTGCCGATCGACTTGGCAAATCCGAAAGGATTCGTCTGCTCCTTCCATTCCCCGGAATGAACATCCTGATAATAAGCTTCTTCTTCCTTCGATTTCGGAGCGTTTTCCGCGAAGGGATCCTTCGGACCCGGCTTATACATCCCCTTGTCCGATTGACACGCGGTGATCGCAATCAGGCAAATGGAACATATCATCCATTGAAAAAAACGGATCCGCTTCATACGATCTGAAAAATCTGCCGTGGACATCCTTGTCCATCCTTTCTGCATTCGTTTTGTCTCTTTTAAAGACTCACTGCTCTTAAAAAAGATATAATACCACTGTTCAGTATAATCGGCAAATTTTAACAAAGAATCCAAAAAAAACTCTCATTTTCATTATTATAATGAGATTTGGTAAAAAATTCCGGCAGTTGGACAGACAAAATAATAAATTAGATAGAATATACAATATAGATAATTATAAACAATTCCGGAATTCCTTTCCGCGGACAGTTCAGATCCGTCTCTCCCGAACAGAGAGAAACGGATCTTTACGGCAAACAGACTTCGGACGGGACCTACTCGCTTTTTCTTGCCCACTGTTTTTTTTCCGGTGTGGTCTGTTGACGGTAAGGAACGGCGATCAGCTGGAAAGCATCTTTTCCGAATCGTTCCGTAATTCTTCCCTTCATCTCATCATTGATATGAACATGGAACTGCGGACACTTGAAGAGCGTTGTTTTTCCATCACGAAGACGGATAGAAATTTCCAGATCGGAACCGGATCCGTTTGTTCGATAGGTTTTTAAAATATCATAAAGCAGACGAACCGTCTCCTCCGGGGTGTCGGTTTCGGGAATTTTGATCAGAACACCACGGGTCAGCTGTTTCTCCGCATCTTCCAGAGAAAGAAGACGATCGACGATCAGATTGGCTTCTCCCTCATTGATCCGGCTTTTTTCCATACGGCCGGTTACAATCACCATATTTCCATTCTGGACATTGGATCCCCAAATTTCATACTGCTGCGGCCAAAGAAAAGCCCGAATTGTTTTTTCGGTATCTTCCATATCGAAAGACGCGTAAGTATTGGGAGCTCCTTCCTTTTTATTTTTTGTTGTTCCAATGCGGGAATTGGAGATCATTCCGCCCAGGATCACGTTGGTCCGGTCTGGAAGTCCGCACGCTTCCATAATCGTATGGGACGCAAACGTTTTGATCTTCTCCTGAACGCCCTTGAGTGGATGTGTTGTAAGATAAAAGCCGAGTACCTCTTTTTCGTTTTCGGCTTTTTCCTTATCGTCCCATTCGGGAATATCAGGAATTCCGTCCATGATATCCTGATCGATATTTTCGTCGGCCGTTTGCGGATCCTCCTCCAGAAGTTCGAAAAGACTTTTCTGTCCTTTCATGCGATCTTCATTCGCGGAAAGAGCGCTTTTAAACGCCTTGTCGAACAGCAAAAGGAGCTGGGATCTCTTCATTCCGAACTTGTCGAAAGCACCCGATTTGAGCAGGGATTCCATTGTGCCGCGCGGAACGATCTTCGGATCAATCCGTTCATAAAAATCGAAGATGTTTTTGAAGGGTCCTTTTTCTTCCCTTGCCCGTACGATCTCCGCGGCCGCATCGTCCCCCACACCTTTAATCGCTGTCAATCCGAAAAGCAGTTTCCCGTCCTGTACGGAATATTGTCCGAAAGAAACATTGATGTCCGGATAAACGATCTCAATGTGCATCTGTTCGCAATCTTCAAGATGTTCCACCGTAGAATCCTTGCTCTTGAAATTTCTTTTCGAAATATCGCCGCAAAGAAGAGAGGCCATGAATTCCGCAGGATAATGCGCTTTGAGATACGCGGTCATATAGGCCACCAGTGCATAGGCCGTCGAATGGGACTTATTGAAGCCGTATCCCGCAAATTCCATGATCAGGGCAAAAACGTCTTCCGCTTCCTTTACGGTCAATCCGTTGCCCGAAGCGCCGTTGATAAAGTCCTCTTTGTATTTGGCGATCTTTTCATGTTTCTTCTTGCTGATCGCCTTGATGCAGGAATAGGCGCTTGCCAGCGGAACCTGGCCAAGCCGGTTAATGATCCGCATTACCTGTTCCTGATAAACCATGATTCCGTTGGTTTCCTCAAGAACTTCTTTCATTACAGGATGGATATAGACTGCTTCCCGTCGTCCGTGTTTGATATCGATATAGGCATCGACCATTCCGCCGCCGAGCGGTCCAGGACGGTAAAGAGCAATGGTCGCAATGATATCGCGGAAATTCTCGGGGTGCATCTTGACCAGGATCTCGCGAATTCCTTCGCTTTCAAGCTGAAAGATTCCTTTCGTTTCCCCGCGGCAAAGAATCGCGAACGACTCTTTGTCGTCCAGGGGAAACTGATAGGGATTGATCCGCTGATTGTGCGTCTTTTCGATCAATTTGATCGAATTGGAAAGAATCGAAAGATTCCGAAGTCCGAGAAAGTCCATTTTGAGGAGTCCGGATTTTTCCACTTCCGCGGCGGCGTATTGCGTTACAAATTCCTCTTTTCCGGACATGCACTGAATGGGAACAAAATCGGTAAGGGGCCGATCGGCGATAACGACCGCGCAGGCGTGCGTTCCGGCGGATCGGACAAGTCCTTCCATACGAGTCGCAAACATGATCATTTCCCGAACATCGCTGTTTGTTTCTATCAGACGCTCCAGTTCAGGACTTGCTTTACGCGCCTTTTCGATCGTGGTTTTCGGTGCGTCGGGAACGAGCTTCGTTACCTCATTCACGAGATTCAGAGGAAGGGCCATTGCCCGTCCGACATCCTTGATCGCCATCTTCGCGGCCATGGTTCCAAAGGTTCCGATCTGGGCAACGCTGTTCTCGCCGTATTTTTCCTTGACGTATTCCAGAACCTCTCCCCGTCGATCCTTATCGAAGTCAATATCGATATCAGGAGCCTCAATTCGATTCTCATCCAGAAACCGCTCGAACAGGAGATCGAACTCCAGCGGACAAACATGCGAAAGATTGAGCGCATAGCAGACCAGTGCGCCTACGCCGCTTCCTCGCGCCGTCCGATGGATCCCGTGCTCTTCCGCAAAACGGACAAAGTCCCATACGATCAGAAAGTAGTTCGGAAATCCCAATTTGCTGATCACGGAAAGTTCACGGTTCAATCGCGCCATTACCTCTTCGGAAAGTTCGCCGTTGACGATCCGTTTCGGATTCCCCGCATATCGCCTTTTCAGGCCAGCAAGACAGAGTTCCCGCAGATAATCATCGGAGCTCTTTCCGTCCGGCGGAACGAAATTGGGGAAGAAACGCTTTCCAAGTTCCAGCTGAATATCGCAGCGTTCCGCTATTTTCACGGATTCGGAAATCGCTTCTGGATATTCCGCGAACACCTCCAGCATTTCCTTTCCGCTTTTCAGATAGAAATTGTCGGTGGACATTTTCATTCGGTTTGCATCCGTGCGGAGTTTTCCGGTACTGATGCAGAGGAGCAGATCCTGAATTTCCCAATCTTCACGAAGGACGTAATGGACATCATTTGTCGCGACGACCGGGATCCCCAGTTCTTTCGCGATTCGAATACTCGCGTCCATGATCAGTTTTTGGCCTTCCACACCGTGATCCTGAAGTTCGATATAATAGCGGTCGCCGAAGATCTCACGGAACCAGCAGGCAATGCTTTTGGCCTTTTCATAAGATTCCTGATTGGCGTTTCCGCGAAGAATCGTACGGGCAAATTCACTCGACATACACCCGCTAAGGCAGATAATTCCCTCGTTGTATTCTTTAAGGAGATCTTTGTCGATACGGGGATGATAATGGCGTCCTTCTACGAACGCCTTTGTTGCCATTACAATCAAATTCCGATATCCCTGTTCATTCATCGCGAGCAGAGTAAGATGGAAACCGCGGTCGTCCTTTCCTTTTTGGAATCGGGTTTCCGCGGCGACATAGGCTTCGTATCCAACGATCGGTTTGATCCCGGCGGCTTTGGCTTTCTGATAAAATTCAAGGGATCCGTACATATTTCCATGATCGGTAAGAGCAAGGGCCGGCATATTGAGATCTTTGGCTCTTGCGATCAGGGCGTCGATTTTGCCCGCTCCGTCCAACAGGGAATAATGGGAGTGGACATGAAAATGAACGAAAGGAACCGTATCGTCCGGAACGGAACCCGCAGATCCGGCTGAACCCTTCTCTTGATCCGCAGACACCCCGGACTCGGAAGAATCCGACTCCTGGGACTCCTCCTCAATCTCCTCTTCTTCCAGATCAAAATCTTCCTCAAGATATTCTTCTTCCATGCTGCTCATTCGATCAATCCTCGATATAAGATGTTTCTGTTAATAATCCCTAAAACGGACGTCCTCGCCCCTTTTTGTCCTATTGGCACTCAATTTTATCCAAGCTCGCGTTAAAGATCTGTAAAATAGATAATATACAGAATATAGGGAGTTAAAATTTAAGATTGGCAAAAATCCTTTCCGTTTGGTAATTTATTATATCGCATTTCGCTCGAAAGATCAAGCCAATCACTGACAAATGAAAAAATTCAAAACCCGACAGGTCAATTCGGTGCAATTTCGTGCTCTTCTGCCGGATATTCAGTCAAGGTATTTAATTCGCGCAGCGGCGCGGCGGGCGCGGAGGAATTTTTGAAATGTCGGGCCAGGTGAAGTAATAACGCGTATATTTATTTGTGTGTATTGTTCTTTTTATATTTTCTCTGAAAGACTGAAAAATCGGATTAAACATTATCATTTCCTTTTTAATTTGAAAAACATTTCACTTAGAAAAGGTAGAATTTTTAATCCTCCCACTGCGCCTCCGCGCGAAATAAAAATTAATGTGTGTTCGGCCAATAAATATTGATACCGTGTAAACAAACTAAACATAAAAGTTTTTACTTAAAAGAGATCGAAATTTTAATCCGCTCTCCGTGCCTCCGTGTGATAAAAATAATGTATGTACCGCCGAATAATATTGATACCGAGCAAACAAACTAAGCAAACAGAAAAAGGCTTCCTCGAGATTCGACCTCTTGTTCTCAAAAAAGTGCGAAATTGAACCTGAAACATAAATCGATTTTAGAACCTGTCTACGGACATTTGGGCATAAAGGGACCGGATCCTTTAACAAATTTTGATTTTTGCCTCTTTTTTTGAGGTAATTTT
This sequence comes from Planctomycetia bacterium, assembly GCA_030539035.1. Taxonomy (GTDB): domain Bacteria; phylum Planctomycetota; class Planctomycetia; order Pirellulales; family Thermoguttaceae; genus JAUNBG01. The sequence continues at coordinate 1,880 of JAUNSU010000145.1, read as the reverse complement.
TTCGGTTTTTTCAAAAAATTAGGGAATTACCAGCTTGTATTCATTCATTTTTTTCGTTAAAATATCTTCCGGTATGGTGATTCCTTTTTTCTGCGAGAACATATCTTTTGCCTTCATGATGTGTTATATTACACAAAGAAAGGATCCAATGCAATATTATTTCACAGAAAAAAGTTACCCGTTTCCAAAGCTGCACTCAAAAGAACTTAACCGGAGTTAAAACATGAAAAAATTACTGTTCCTTTTCAGCGTTATTTTCATTCTGACCTCAGTAACTTTCGCGATTGATAAGGACGAGATCTCGCCGGAATACAAAGCGCTCTGGAACGATAACGTCAATCGGCAAATTGATCAGCGAATCGAAAAATACCGTAAAGCCGACGCGAAAGTTATTCTGGAGAACGTTCAAAAAGGAAGCCGCGTTAAAGTGGAACAGCTGACGCATTCGTTTCTCTTCGGCGCTCATCTTTTCAATTTCGATCAGCTCGGTTCCGACGATCTTAATAAGAAATACAAAGCTCTTTATGGAGAGAACGCACTCTTTAATTCAGCGACAGTCGGATTCTACTGGCAGGCTTTTGAGACGGAAAAAGGCCAAATCCGTTTTAAATCCGAAAAAAAAGATTCCGCGGAATTCTGGAACGGTTTAAAAGAGCCCTGGAAGCAGCCCCATTGGCGGCGCCCCGCCCCGGAACACATTATGGATTTCTGCGAGAAAAAGGGAATTCAGATGCACGGACATCCGATCATCTATCTGAGAGTTACTCCCGACTGGTTGAATGTTCATAAAAACAATCTTCCTGAACTCGAACGCGCCTTCGCACGGCATATTCATGATATTACGTCCCTGGCGGGGAATCGAATCGGAAGCTGGGATGTCGTCAACGAAAGCGTCGATCCTGTGCCCGGTAAATCGCGTTACGGATATCCGCTCGGCGATTATACTTACAAATCGTACAAACAGGCGGCTGCGGAATTTGATAAAAGCGTCAAGTTGAACATCAACGATTCCTGGCGCGATGTCTATCCGCCGTTCATTAAAAGCCTGATTGATCGGGGCGCAAAAATTGATGTTATCGGTCTTCAGATGCATATTTTCGACACGCCGAATATGCTGAAAGTCGCGGCGGGAAAATCGGCACTTCCGAATGGAACCTCCTGGAAACCGGCGGATGTCGAAGGTTATCTGAAAGAGCTTGATCAGTTCAAACGTCCTGTTCATTTGAGTGAGATCACCATTCCGGCGCCGGGAACCGATGCCAAAGCCAACGCCATTCAGGCACGAGTCACTCGTGACATGTACCGACTCTGGTTCTCCTGGCCGAGCATCTATCGCATTACCTGGTGGAACGTTGTCGACGGTTGCGGTTACAAAGGCGAGCCGACCATGTCCGGTCTTTTTACCCGTCAAATGGAACCGAAGCCGGTCTACTTCGTTTTGAACGATCTGATCAATAAGGAATGGAAGACGAATCTGACACTGACCGCTGAAAGTGATCAGATCAAGTTCAGAGGTTTTCGCGGAAAATATCGTATTACCTGGACCGACATCAATAATAAAAAGCAGTCAAAAGAAATCACGGTTGAATAATTGGGGCACAACCTCATGATTATTCCGAAGTACTTATAGAACTTCTATGAGTGAACAATACCGTTTATGTACTCAAATTTCCGATACGGGTTGCACAAAATGAACAACATACACAATGTTATTATGGGAAAAAGGAAAATCACCATATAAACAATTATATGGTGATATGGTTTTTGCTCGGTACAGAAAGAATTTACCAATTTGCATCCGGAAAAACGATCATTATTAAAAATTATGGTTCAACTCAATAATGAGGGGAGAGACAGGTTAAATTCTTGAGATCGCGAGT
>JAUNSU010000018.1 GCA_030539035.1 Planctomycetia bacterium | reverse complement strand
GGGGAGCCGCAAGCCCGTAATGGAGGGAGCGAAGCGAACGGAATTAGGGAATGATCCATTGATTAATGTTCGCAATCCTCTCCCCGCTAATCACTAATCACTATTATTCCTCTCCTCTTTTTTTTGTTTTTTGATTTATTATAATAGAGAGGGAAGGGCGGGTTTTCTTTCCGCGGTTTTCGGATCTTTAATTTTGAAAATAATGAGGCGATCAATGAAGTATTTAATGGCGGTTTCGCTTGTTTTCTGTGTTATTTCTTCGGTTTTTGCGGCGGAAAACGCGCTTCCGGTCAAGGGAATCTGCTCCCATCGGGGAGAAATGGAGGGATATCCGGAGAATACTGTTCCCGCTTTTCAGGCTGCGGTCAAGGCAGGAACCCAGCAGATCGAGTTCGATGTTGCCCGATCCAAAGACGGTGTTCTCGTAATCATGCACGATCATGATGTGAAGCGGACAACCGACGGCGAGGGAAAAGTCGTCGATCTTACATTCAAAGAGCTGCGGGCCCTCGACGCGGGAATCAAAACCGGCGAACAGTTCAGAGGAACAAAGATCCCGACTTTCGATGAAGCGATTGATTCCCTTCCGAGAAATATTTGGATCAATGTCCATCTTCGCGACCTGCCCGGGCTGGCTGAAGAAACCGCATTGAAGATCCGGGAAAAAGGACGTCTTCATCAGGCCTTTTTGACCTGCGGACGGGTCCAGATGCTCGAAGCGCGCAAAGTTTGCCCGGAAATTATGATCTGCAATGTCCAGCGGCGAAAAGATACCGATCAATATGTTTGGGAAACGATCGAATGGAAGTGCAATTTTATCCAGCTTCAGCATGCGCTTCCGAAATACTCGGAGAAAAATATTGCGGATCTTAAAAAAGCGGGCGTTCATATCAATTGGTTCGGGACAGATGATCCGCAAAAGATCTGTCAATTGATCAAGGACGGCGTCGAGTTTCCCCTGGTCAATAAAACGCGAAAGGCCCTGAAATTGCTTAAAGATCAGGGTCTGCTCTGAAAATCATTGAAGTTCCACGCCCGACGGCGAGGTAGTGTCGCCAAGCTCTCGGGTATGGACGTCGTCGTTGGTCAAAAATTCGACCGCGTCCATGAAATCTTCCGTAAACTGATTAAAATAGTGATCCCGTACAAATTTGAGGAAAAAGCGTTTGTTGGCCGGGGTCAAAGAGCAGGGACGAACGATCTTTTCCAGAATTTCCGTTTCCGATCGTCCGATCGATACGAGAACGGCCGGTCCGCCAAGCATAAAGAAGCGAAGTCCTTTGAGCCGTTGGCCGTTTTCCGTTTGATGGACAAATCCTTCGACAAGGACGTATTCACCATGTTCGGGGATCTCATTGATATTTCTTTTCGCGGAAACGAATCCGGTTCCGATATTGTAGAGCCAGCCGTCGCCCGCTTTCCAGTAGGCAACCGTTCTTTCATGATTGACGATGACATAGAGATCGCCGGGGATCAGACGTTTGATGTATCGGACCGCGCTTCCGATCGCCGGAGCTTCATCGACCGGGTTGGCCGAGGGAACCGGGACCGTTTGCGGGACCGCGATCTGAACTTTGGTATCCTGTGCAGGAACGATCAGGATCGGATTTTTGCACTTGGGACAAGGCCGCGTTTGACCCAGCAGTTTTTCATGCGCGTCGATATTGCTTCCGCAGAATTTACAGACAATGCGAACAGACATCGTATTTTTCCTCCGAAAAAAGGTTTTTGGCATCCATTACGATATCAGGATTATATTGCAAATCGCAGCAGAGATCAAGTCTTTTTACGTATTTTCGGCAATATTACTTAATTTTTACCTGCGGTAAGGATATCCAGTGCTTCGGTCCATGCGCGGTTTAAACAGGGATCGTTCGAGTACTTCGAGGAAAGTGCCCGAATTTTGCCGTCAGTATATTTGATCTGAACAGGCCGAGCCGCCAAATAAGGACTGTCTGATCGATTTTGCTCGGTTTTTCCGGATACCAATATATCGGGAGCAACGCCGATCCCGCTGTAGGGAGATCCGTTCGGAGAATAAAATTTCTCTGTTGTGAGCCGCAGACCCGGGATCAAATATTGCGCTCCGGTCCCTTTGAGGCGGATCAGAGCCTGAACAGTTCCTTTTCCATAGCTTTGTGTCCCGACGATTCGTCCCCGTCCGTTCTCTTTGATCGCTCCGGCGAAGATCTCGGAAGCACTTGCGCTGTTCTCATCGATCAGAACAAGGAGCGGAATCGAGCAGATCTTTTCCGATCGGGCATAATACGGCCGATCAATCGATCGACCTCGGGTCCGGACGATCATTCCCTGATCCAGGAAAAGATCGCTGACTTCAATCGCTTCCTGAAGGAGTCCGCCCGGATTTTGGCGAAGATCAATGATAAGACATTGCATTCCCTGCTGATGAAGATAATGAAGGGCGGCGATCATTTCGCTTGCCGTTGTTTTCTGGAAACAGGAGATCCGGACATATCCCACCGGATCTCCTTCTTCTTTTGATCCGAGCAGCTGGATATTTTCCACGCTGGGAACGTCGACCCTGCGCCGTTCGACAACGACATTACGGATTCGCTGATCTTCTCCCTGGACATGTAAAGAGACCGTGGTTCCCTCTTTTCCCTGGAGTAAATTGCCCGTATCTTCCGTATTTTTCATTGATTCAATGGAAACCCCATCGATATGGGTAATTTTTTCTCCTTTTGCAAGTCCGGCAACTTCGGCCGGACTTCCCGGGATGACCCGAACAATATGGAGATTCTTGCCGGATGCCTTCAATTCGACCCCCAATCCGACAAAATGCCCGTCGATCATGGAATAAATATCCCGGATTTGGCCCGGCGTGAGGAAGGAAGACCAGGGATCCAGAGAACAGGTAATACTGCAAATGAATTCCAGAACGATCCCTTTTTCCGTAATGGAGTTCCGTTCCGCGATCCGTTCCGCGATTTTGAAGATCCAGTTTTGGAGATCTTTTTCGGAATAGATCCCGCTTTTCCGGCTTGCTTCTCGCAGGGAATCGCAATATCTTCGAAGGATCTCCGCCTGCTTTTCGGTAATTCCGTAGTTGGAGAGAAAGAGCGGTTCGCCAAAAGCGATTTCCAGACCGTCGATTCCGTGATCCAGCAGGCCTTGCCAGTTCGGAGTATCGACATGCCAAGTCTGAATGTTGGTAAAGACCTCATTATATAGTTGACGAACCTCGTCCATGGAAGTATCTTTGAGAATGCTCAAAAATGTATAATCGCGGTATCGGCAGTTCAGTTCAAGACAGCATCGCGCTTTGATATAGTTTTTTTCTACGATTTTATTGTCGGGATAGGCTTTGGCCGCTTTTTCATAGAAAACGCGGGCTTCGCACCATTCTTTCTTTTTGAAGAGATCATCGCCTTGCTGAAGGATCTTTTCCAGATCGGCGGTTTCCCGTATTTGACTGTTCGACAAAAGGGGCTGGATCTTCGGAAGCGGTTGAACTTCCGTCGTTTCTTCCGTTTTTGTTGTGATCAGGGGAGCGGGAACGGCTCTTGATCGGGGCCCGGCTTCGCGGTCGGCGGCGAAAACCGCGGCGGGAACCAGAAGAAGGATCGTTAAACAGGAATGAACAAGATGTCTTAAATACATACGGTCTCCGAAAAAACTGATGAAATGTTTATTCGTTATCTTTCGATTCAACCGGACATCCTGTCCTTTTTCCGCTTCATTTCCCAAATGAAAGATCGTATCCGTTTTTTTGACAATATGTACAGGCAGCTGATTCGCGAAGGAGTGCGAATCCCTCGGAAAACAACTTTGACGATTAAACCGTCTGGTCAAATTGGATAAACTTTGACGATTACTATACATATTTTAACTGCTAAAAACGATGATACTGACTGCCGGAAAACTTTTCATGTTTCCGAACGTTTTCGATCTTGTCCCTTTATCGCCTATTGAAAAATGAGTTTATCATCTTCAAATCGAAAAATGGAGGGGGAAATATTTTTTTCGGACGTTCAGTTCTGTCAGGTAAAGAGTGATGAGAAACACGGAAGTTCCGAATTTTCGGATAAACGGCATTGAAAGGAAAAAGAGTCCTCAAACCGGTCTTGCAAATTGCAAATAGCATGAAATTCCTATAATCGTTTTTTCAGGAGAAGCGGGGAGGGGATCGTTTAAATGCCCTTAAAAACGGTACTTTCGTTAAACTTGTCCCAGCTTAACAGAGAGAAACCGGAAAAGGGGAAAAGTTCTTGATTTTATAAAAAAAGTCGATTACAAAACTCAAGGCGGGAAATGAATAAAACCGATATTAGGGCCATAAGGCAAGGGTAAGGTAACTTACACCGGGCCGGATAAAGAAAAGCGGCGGATTTTTAAGAAGGATTTTTCGGCAGAGTATATTGCCGATAAGAATTCGCTGTTAAGAAAAAAGTTTGTTTTGCGTTTTTTGAAAACCGATTTGTCGATCAAAGACCATTCCTTCGAATCGAAGCAGGGAAAGATTCGAACGGAATAAGGTGTCAAAGGTGGTCCGAAGAGGAATGAGAAAAACAGCGCTTGAAAAAAAAGGTAAAAAAAGGAGAGTTTGCCCTATGAAATCCAAGATGATTGCTATTTGTGTCGCTATTGCAGCGATGTTTGGAACACAGACTTACGGACAGGAATGCGCGACTTGCAGCGATGTTAATCCTTGCAACACATGCGTATCTTGCACAAATAAACCTTGCGAACTGTTCGCCGGATTGAAAAATCTGATGGCTTGCAAACCTTGCGCTTCCGCTTGTGCGGCAGTTGCTCCGGCCTGCGAACCTGTTGTTGCAGCCCCTGTTTGCACGGCTCCGGTCGTTGCGGCTCCGGCTTGTGCCCCGGCTTGCGAAGTTGCTTGTGTTCCTTGCCATAAACCGATTTTGAAACCGTTCTTCCGCGATTTCTTTGCTCTTAAAGCATGTGCTCCTTGCACGGCTTGCACTGCTTGCGATGCCGCCCCGGCTTGCGCCGCGGTTGCTCCGGCTTGCGAACCGGTTTGCAAGAGCTGCGGAATTTTCGGTTGCAAAGGTGCCTGCAGAGTTGCTCCGGCTTGTGATCCTGTTTGCGCCGCTCCGGCCCCGGCTTGTGCCGCGGTTGCCCCGGCTTGCGAACCGGTTTGCGAAACCGTTTCCTGTGGACCCATGTTCCCCAATCTTGTTCCTTCGATTTGCAGCGCGGTTCAGGTCCCCGTGATCGGTGCCAAACGTGCGATGAACGGACTGTTCGTTTGCTTGGCTGACGCCACCGCGCCGAAGTGCTGCACTTGCGCCCCGGCTTGCGACGTGATCGCCGAACCTTGCGGACCGGCTTGTGTCGCGGCTCCTCAGGTTAATACTGTTGTCGCCCCGGTCATCAAAGCCAATACCCTTCCGGCCAGTCCTGAAGCGGTTAAAGCTCCGGCCAAAGCTGTCAAAGCGCCTGTGAAGAAATAAGTTCGATTTCGAAAAGATCGGGCCGCTCGCGCGGTCCGGTTGACAAAAAGAAAAGATCGTCGGGAAACCTTCGGTCTTTTCTTTTTTTATTTGTGTGATTTATCCTTTCCTTATTCCAAACGGGTTAAGTAATATGGTATTTCTGCCAAATACCAATGATATATTTTAGATATTGTGCCCGAATCCTGCGGCCCAACGCCTCGCCGCCGCAAGCCCGTAATGGAGGGAGCGAAGCGACCGGAATTAGGGAGTGAACATCGCCCGGGGAATCGCGGTTCAACCCTTATTCGAATCACACATTTTTGGAGATTTCAACTCTTCGACCACGTCGGCTTCGCCGCTATCCCCCGCTAAACACTAATCAGTACAGGCTCTCTTGTTTTTTCGACAGATCCCTTTATAATTAGGGATTATTGAAATGTTGGAATGGACAGGCCGCGGAATGAACCCTTAATTATGGTTGGTCCGGATATTGCACTCAAAACCGGATCTGATTCTGTTTTCAAAAGAAACGCAGGTTCGTTCATGCGATGCCTTAGACACTGCGGAGATTTATCGCTATGAAAATAATTTGGTTGCTGCCCGTTTTTCTAATCGCCTTTATTGCTGCGTCTTTCGCCGGTTATCGGGATGCAGGCGGAATATTTCTGATTCTTGCCTGGTTGGATCTTTCGCTTTGGGTACGCCGGTTTTCATTCGGAAAAAGTTTTTCGTATCCCCTTTTGGTTGGAGCCGCGCTGACTTCATCGATGTATTTTCCCTTTTTGTATTTGAAAGCGGGTAATCTCGACACGATGAAATTGATTGTTCCGATTCTTCAGGTGATTATGTTCGGAATGGGTACACAACTGAAGTTTCGTGATTTTCAACAGGTGATTCGTCAGCCTTGGGGTGTCGTTGTCGGAATGGCCTGTCAATTTGGCATTATGCCGATCGTCGGTTATACACTGGCGAATCTGTTCGGCTTTGACAAGGAAATCATGGTCGGTATTATTCTTGTCGGATCTGTTCCCGGCGGTATTGCTTCGAATGTAATGAACTTTATTGCCCGGGCCAATGTTGCCCTTTCGATTACATTGACCGCGATTGCAACTCTGATCGCGCCGGTTGTTACCCCGTTTTTAATGCAGACGCTGGCGGGTGAAATGATTGAGATCCGTTTTATCGAAATGATGCTTTCCATTCTGGATATTGTGATCTTTCCCATTATCGCAGGAGTAATTTTTCAAGCAGTTCAAATTGCCGGATTATGGAAACGTTCTTCTTTATTCCTGATCTTGGGTTCTGCTTTGTTTACCGTTATATTTTTCCTGATACTGCTGCTGACATCTCAGCTTACGCCGGAAGCATTTACGAACCGGATAGAGACGATCCTTTCCCTTTTTGTCGCAGGGCCGATTGTACTTGCGCTGATTTTACGCGGCTGGATTCGGGAAAATTCCGAAAAATTCGAAAAATTGCTCGGTTTTATTTCGATGCTCGGCCTTCTTTTGACAATTGTCATTATTAACGCTGCGGGAAGGGACCATCTTTTAAAGATCGGGCATATACTCATTTTAGCCTGTATCTGTCACAACGTGATCGGTTATATTCTTGGTTATTCTATCGCGAAGCTTTGCCGTCTTGACGAGCAGTCCTGTCGGACGATTTCGCTGGAAGTCGGATTGCAGAACGGCGGTTTGGCGTCCGGACTTGCCGTTACGATGGGGAAAGCGGCGACGGTTGGACTGGCTCCCGCGATTTTCGGGCCATTAATGAATGTTACCGGTTCCTGTTTGGCAACATGGTGGCGCGGATCGACTCCCAATCCAACCGAAAAGAAGAGTTCCGATAATGATTCGCCTGCCGGAAATGAAGCTGTAAACGATTCAGATATTGTCGATGCCGATAAAAAACAGACAGGTTGATTCAAGACAGATTATAAGATCGGACAATAAAAGACGGTGCTGCCGCCGGGGATAAGCGAGGACGCTTACCCGTCCCAGCGCTTGGATTCCAGCTGTGTTCCGGGATCATTGTTTTCGCCACTTCCCTGGGTTAATGGGTGTTTATCTTTTTTGTAGATTTCATCCCCATCACAGAGCGGCGCCTTGCCGCCGGGTTTAATGGGAGATTGTGTTTTTTATAAACTCCGCGACCAACGGGAGCGGATCCCCGCCGTCCGCGCGGCAGCGCGAACTGGGAGCGGCGCCTCGCCGCCCGGGTTAATGGGTGTTTATCTTTTTTGTAGATTTCATCCCCATCACAGAGCGGCGCCTTGCCGCCGGGTTTAATGGGAGATTGTGTTTTTTATAAACTCCGCGACCAACGGGAGCGGATCCCCGCCGTCCGCGCGGCAGCGCGAACTGGGAGCGGCGCCTCGCCGCCCGGGTTAATGGGAGATTGTGTTTTTTATAAACTCCACGTCTATCACAGAGACGGCGGCTTCGCCGTCGGGATGGGGAGGAGGAGACAATGAGGACGATGGAGACACTGGAGACAGAGAGGACATTGGGGACAAAGGTGCCAATCGCGCTCGACCTTTATTAGAAATTATCACCGTACAGGTTTAATCGGAGATTACGTTTTTTGAGATTTCAACCCCTTTCACAGAACGACAGCGGGGCCGCCGGGCAGGCTGGAAGCCTGCGATCCCAGGCTGCGGCTGCGCCGCTGATCCCCCGCTAATCACTAATCACTAAAAAAGGATCCTTTATTTTTCCCGGAACCAGGAGACTCGGTCCAGAAGGTGCTTCTCCAGTATCGCGGGATCCGGTTCGACTCCGATCCCCGGCTCGTCCCAAAGATCGACAGCACGGAACGAAAGCGTCTCTTCCTGTCCTTCCTCCGATTTGTTCTTATTCGGAATCGTTTTCAAATAAGAAAGAATCGGCGGAACCGGCTCCTCCTGAAAAACTTCATCGAATCGAATGTAATCACAGGGAAGCGTGAAATTCGGCAATGAAGACAAGGCCAACAGGTGCCGATACGCAAGAGAAGACTGAATGTCAAATCCTCCATAGCAGACGACATCATGGGTCTTGGCCGCATCATGGATCTTTTTACCCGTCGTCAATCCGCCGACTCTTCCCGTTTTCATCGAAAAGACCTCCGCACATTGAAGATCAAAAGCGATGTTCGCCTGCGGAAGCGTTTTGATCGCTTCATCCAGTCCGATCGGAATGTGCATCTGATCCTGCAGCATCGCATGTCCGACATATTCCGTCTGATTCAGCGGCTGCTCAAGAAGTGAAGGCATAAAATCTTCCAGCCGATAAAGGATCTCCGATTGCGATTCAAGATCCAGCGCGCCTTCCGGGTCGATTTGGATCTTCATCAGCGCCGGAGCTTCCGCACGGACGGCTCCAACCACTTGCAGATCCCAGCCGGGCCGAAGTTTAAGCGTGATTCTTTGATACCCTTCCTCAAATACACGGAAAAGTTGCTTGTAAAAAAGATCAGGATCCTTTTCCCGATCGAAAGTAAATCCGACTTCGATCGGTTTTTTCGATCCGCCGAGTGCTTTCCAAAGCGGTTTCTCCTCTTTTTTCGCGATCAGATCCCAGAGAGCAAGATCGAACGCGGCCTTTGCATGCCGGTTTCCCTTGACCGGGGCAAAGATCTCATCGAGCTTGTCCCCGTCTTCGACATAGCCGGTCTTCGCGATCAAGGGGATCAGATTCTCCCGAATCGAGAAATAAACCCCTTGACTCCATGCGGATGTAAGATAAGGATGATTTCCCGGCGTGATCTCGCCCCAGCCGGAACACCCTTCACTTTCGAGTCGAAGGTAAACCGTGTCGCAATGATCGATCACCGTGTCGGCGATAACAAAAGGACTCGCAAGAGGAAGCCGGACAAGAAAAACATCGATCCTGTCAATCCACATGGATAATTTCCTTTATCATAATCTGAAGTGTACTTTTGCGTTTTTTTTCATTCTCCCGGCAGAGAAATACCGCCGCGGGATCAATGAAATTCTAATCTTTAATTGCGTCAACGATTTTCGCGGCCTGATTCAGGAATCCGGCGAGATCTTCAAGACCATCGGCGAGATTGGTTTTCAGGAAAACATCGACCGCTTCGTTGGCCATCCAGTCGCCCCAGATCATTCCGCCGAGGCAAAGGACATTGGCATCGTTGATCGCGCGGCACATTTTCGCGGCGAAAACGGATTCGACCACTGCGGCCCGAACTCCCTTGAACCGGTTGGCGATCATCGACATTCCCATTCCTGTTCCGCAGATCAGGATCCCGCGAGTCGCTTCCCCTTTTTGCATCGCGCGGCAAGCTGCAACAGCCGATTCATAATAAGGAATCTCTTTTCCTTCAGATGCCCCGTAATCAAGGATTTCATGCCCTTCCTTTTTAAGATGGGCAACAATGGCGTTTTTCAGAGACAGAGCAAAAGGATCGGCGGCAAGAACAATCTTCATTTTTTCTCTCCTTGATCAGAATGGTTGGGAATGGATCCCTAATAAAAAAAAAGGAACACAAAAAAGATCGTGTTCCCGTCGGCAAAGCGGAGGACACGGGGCTCGAACCCGCAACCCCTTTCGGGGCACCTCATTTCCAATGAGGCCGCTAACCATTCGCTTATCCTCCAATCAAATTCACAAAACCGGACTTCTTCCTGTTTTCTCGGAATCGACCGACCGTATAAATTTAAAAGAATTATACTCGAATTTTAAAAAAGATCAATAACCGGGGACAAATATTTTTTTGATATTGAATTATGCGAAGATCAGATCAATCAGATCGCCGATTTTCAATTCGGGAAACACATTTTGAACATCTTCTTCGGTAAGGGCGTTTTCGAGCGCTTTTCGGTCCAAAGGGAGGTCCAGGATCCGGCTGATCAGATCATTCGGATCGTTCAGAGCGAAAAAATCTCCGAAAAAAGCCCCTTCCCGGATTCGTCCATGATGAATATTCAGTCCGATCGTTAATTTTCCCCAGGGAAAGCGACGGGAAACTTTGAGATTGAACGTTGGAGATTTTCCGAAATTCCATTCCCAACTGCTGTATTTTTGATCCCGCAGTTCCCGAATCCGCTTTTCCTGATCGTCCGAGAACCGTTTTCGAATCCATGGACCGGGGATCTGATCCCCGATTTCCTGGATCAGTCGGTTCTGGAAAGCGAAAATATCGGATATCGGACTCATTTCCGGTAAATAATCGATGATATTGGCGACTCGGCTCCGCACCGAGGAGATCCCTTTCGACTGAAATTTGTCCGCCGATACGTGAAGAACCTGATCCATGATATCGAGATCGGTTTGGAAGAGTAATGTTCCATGATGAAGGATTCGCTGATGATCCCGCACCTGAGCCGATCCGGAGATCTTTCGTCCGTCGATCATAAGATCGTTTCTTCCGGAAAGAGAAGCGGAGATGCCCATGTTTTTCAGGGCTTTCAGGATCGGAGCGGTGAAAGCGGTAAAATCAAAGCCGGGCCGTTCCAGGGAATGAATAAAAGTGTAGTTCAGATTGCCGGGATCATGATAAACCGCCCCTCCGCCGGAGAGGCGCCGAACAATTTTGATCTTGTGTTCGTTTAAAAAAGGAAGATTGATCTCTTCATAAGGATTCTGGTTTTTTCCGACGACAACGACCGGTTCATTTCTCCAGATCAGGAACAAAGGATCGGTCGAGGAATATTCCCGAAGAAGATATTCCTCGACAGCCAAATTGCGCCAAGGATCCGTTCCTTCATTTTCAAACTGGAAGATCCGGGACCAATTCATTATTTTGCGCTGCTTCCATACCGTTTTTCCACGGCGGCGGCGACAAAACCGCGGAACAGCGGATGCGGATGAGTCGGCTGGGACTTGAATTCGGGATGATACTGAACGGCAATAAACCAGGGATGGGAATTCAATTCGATCACTTCGACGAGCTTTCCGTCGGGACTTGTTCCCGCGATGGACAATCCGCCGGCGACAAATTGATCGCGATACTGATAATTGAATTCATATCGATGCCGATGCCGTTCGGCGATTCCGGTTGTTCCGTAGGCTTCCGCCGCTTTGGATCCGGCGACCAGCGTGGTGGGCTGTGATCCGAGCCGCATGGTTCCGCCCATATCGACGATCGATCTTTGTTCGTCCATCAGGCAGATCACCGGATCACTGGAATCCTTGTCGAATTCGGTCGAGTTGGCGTCTGCAAGTCCGAGAATATTGCGTCCGAACTCGATTACAGCGCACTGCATTCCCAGGCAAATCCCAAAGAAGGGGATGTTGTTTTCCCGCGCGATCTGAACGGCTTCGATCTTTCCTTCGACTCCCCGTTCGCCGAATCCGCCCGGCAGAAGAATTCCATTGACCGTTTTTAAAAGCTGGCGCGTTTCTTCCCGATCCACATCTTCACTTTGGATCCGAATAACCCGAACGGAAGTTCGATTCGCGATCCCGCCGTGAACAAGCGCTTCGTAAATCGATTTATAAGCGTCCTTATGCTTCGCGTACTTGCCGACCACTGCAACGGTGATCTCATGTTCCGGATGGCGAAGACGCTGCAAAATTTCCTGCCAGGAAGTAAGATCCGACTGACCCGCCTTGGTTAATCCGAGCTTCTGAACGATCAATTCATCAAGTTTATTGTTCATCAGGGCAAGCGGGACTTCGTAAATGGAAAAATCGGCGTCCATTTCCTCAATGACGCAATTCGAAGGAACATTGCAGAACAGGGAGATCTTGTCGCAATCTTCCTTGGAGAGCTTTTGCTCTGTTCGGCAAACAACGATGTCGGGCTGAATCCCGATCTGGCGGAGCTGTCCGACACTGTGCTGCGTCGGCTTCGTCTTCAGTTCCCGGGCGGCCTTTAAAAATGGAACAAGGGTCAAATGAATATAGAGGCAGTTTTCTTTTCCGACATCCTGAGAAAATTGCCGGATCGCTTCCAAAAAGGGAAGACTCTCAATATCGCCGACCGTTCCCCCGATTTCGGTAATGATCACATCGACATCCGGTGATGCAAGCCGCATAATGCACTTCTTGATCTCGTTTGTGATATGCGGAATCACCTGAACAGTCTGTCCGAGATAGCCGCCATGCCGCTCTTTTTCGATGACACGCTGATAGATCTGGCCCGTCGTCCAGTTGCTGTCTCTTGAAAGAGGACTTCGTGTAAAGCGTTCATAATGTCCGAGATCCAGGTCGGTTTCGCTTCCATCGTCGAGGACATAGACTTCCCCGTGCTGGTAAGGACTCATGGTTCCGGGATCCACATTGATATAAGGATCGAGCTTCTGCATACGAACGGAGAGCCCCCGGCTTTCCAGAAGCATTCCGATCGACGCGCTTGTCAAGCCTTTTCCGAGTGAACTTACTACACCGCCAGTTACAAAAATATGTTTGGTCATTTTTTTTCTTCCTGATCTAAATAATGGACTTATAAAACGCATCAATTGCCAAGAGGCCGGGTCATTTTCCATGGATCGAGAGCCTTGTCGAGCTCATCCGGAGGAAGGATCTTCTGTTCTTCGCAAAGCTGCCGGATCGTTTTGTTTGTTCGGAACGCTTCTTTTGCCAGTTGAGCGGCCTTTTCGTATCCGATAATCGTATTTAATCCGGTTACCATTGACAGACTCTTCTCAATTGTGCTTTTGCATTGATCTTCGTTTGCGATCATGGTTTTCAGGCATTTTTCACTGAAAAGGATCAGAGCGCCGGAAAGGATCCGGATCGATTCGAGAACGGTATCTCCCATGATCGGCATCATGATATTGAGCTGGAACTGTCCTCCTGAAGCGCCGGAAAAGGCGATGGTTGAATCGTTTCCGATCACACGGGCCGCAGCCTGCATCAGGCTTTCGCACAAAACGGGATTGATCTTCCCCGGCATGATCGAACTTCCCGGCTGAAGATCCTGCAATTTGATCTCGTAATATCCGCAACGGGGCCCGGAAGAGAGCCAGCGGATATTGTTTCCGACACCGTAAGCGGAAACTGCAATGGTTTTCAATAAAGAATGGCAAGCGACAAGACCGTCTCTTTGCGCGTTTGCTTCAAAGTGATTGGCAGCAGGTCGAAAAGCGATTCCTGTCTCTTTCGAGAGGATGGAACTGACCCGTTCGCCGAATTCCGGATGGGTATTGATTCCCGTTCCAACCGCCGTTCCGCCCGCCGGTAATTCCAGAACATGATCGCGCGCTTCTTCGGCCCGAACAATCGAAAGTTCAAATTGACGCGCAAAACCGCTCATTTCTTGTCCCAAAGAGATCGGAGTAGCGTCCGCAAGATGGGTTCGGCCGGTTTTGAGAATTTCGGACCACGCTTCTGATTTCTCTAAAAGAGCGTCCCGGCAGCTTTTCAGAGCGGGGATCAGGCGATTCTGGATCTGTATTGCCGCTGCGGTATGAATCGCGGTCGGGAACATATCGTTCGTGGATTGTCCCTTATTGACATGATCGTTCGGATGGATCTTCTTTTCGGGAGAAAAGCGATCGTATCCCGCAAGTTCACAGGCCCGATTCGAGATCACTTCATTCGTATTCATATTGGACGAGGTTCCGGATCCCGTCTGAAAGACATCGATCGGAAATTCCTGATCAAAATCGCCGTTGGCAACCTGTCGGGCCGCTTCGATCAGGGCTTCGATCTCTTTTTCATTCAGAGCGGCAAACCCGCGGGAAAAAAGTCCCAACTCGCTGTTTGCTTTTGCGGCGGCCCATTTAATCAGACCGAGTGCATGGATCAGTTCCGGCCGGATCCGGCTTCCCGAGATCGGAAAATTATCCACTGCCCGCTGGGTTTGCGCACCGTAATAGACTTCCCTTGGGAGTTCCACTGTCCCGAGTGCATCATGCTCCACGCGTTTTTCGGACATCTTTTACCATATTCCTTCTTCTCTTTGTGTATCTTCAGATCAAGTCCGCGTATAAAACTATAAGTATACCAAGAGCGCCCGCCTCTTCAAGACCTTGCGCGAAAAAACGGAAGAAACATTTCTGCCCTGCCAAATTGGCAGAATTTTGGAAAAAAGGAATTCTGATGAACCGGTAATAAAGAAAATAATATATTTTAAATGTATACATATCAATGAGATATAAATAAATATAAAAAAGTTGGCATAGTTTTTGTATTTATAATACGACAAGTTGATCTGTCGGGAAATTTTGACAGGGAACGTTTGCGTCCGGAAAGATCGGACTAAGTTGTTAAAATGAATCTCCGTATTTACGGAAAACGAAGAAACATTCGTTTATTTATTTCTTTAAGGAGTGGAAAAAAGATGAGTAAGAAAAAAGATGACGGAAAATGTGGAATGAAACTTCAGCCGTTGGGGGATCGGGTTGTCATTCGAAGAGATGAATCGGAAGAACGGACCGCCGGCGGTCTTTATCTGCCGGATTCCGCGAAAAATAAGCCGGCGCGAGGTATTGTCGTAAGTATTGGAGACGGTCGGGTTCTTCCCGATGGGACTCGAACGACTTTTTCCGTTAAAGAAGGTGATCGCGTTGTTTTTCTTTCTTACGCGGGCGATGAATTCAAGTTTGGCGACGACGATCTGCTTCTGATGCGCGAAAGCGATATCCTTGCGGTCGTTGGCTGATCCTTTCCAGGGACGCCTATTATACATTTATGATCAAAAAACAAAAATCCTTTCTATAATCGGGAGATTAAAAATTATGGCAAAAATGATTGCATTTAATCAGGAAGCTCGTGAAGCTCTCCGGCGTGGTGTTTCCAAGTTGGCAAAAGCGGTCAAGGTTACCTTGGGACCGCGCGGACGGAACGTGATTATCCAGAAAAGTTTCGGATCCCCTCTCGTTACTAAAGACGGCGTTACCGTTGCCAAAGAGATCGATCTGGAAGATACTTACGAGAATATGGGCGCCCGAATGGTTCGGGAAGCCGCTTCAAAAACAAGTGATAATGTCGGCGATGGAACGACCACCGCGACCTTGATGGCCGAAGCGATCTTCAATGAAGGTCTGAAAGCCGTTGTTGCCGGGATCAATCCCCTTCAGTTGAAAAACGGAATGGATAAGGCTGTTAATGATATTATTGCCGAACTCAAAAAGATGTCTGTTCCGGTCAAAGGACAAAAAGAGATCGAACAGGTCGGAACGATTTCCGCCAACAACGACAATGAAATCGGAAAATTGCTCGCCGAAGCAATGGAAAAGGTCGGAAAAGACGGCGTTATCACCCTTGATGAAGGAAAGAGTCTTCAGACGGAAGTCGAATGGGTCGAAGGAATGCAGTTCGACCGCGGATATCTTTCTCCTTATTTCGTCAATGATCCCCAGAAAATGGAATGTGTTCTGGAAAAAGCTTATATCCTCATGTACGAAAAGAAGATCTCCAATATCAAGGACTTCATTCCGGTTCTCGAAGCGGTTGTCAACTCGGGCCGTCCTCTCCTGATCATCGCTGAAGATATCGACGGAGAAGCTCTTGCGACCCTTGTGATCAATCAGCTCCGCGGGACCATGAAGGTCTGTGCGGTCAAAGCTCCCGGATACGGCGATCGTCGAAAAGCGATGCTCGAAGACATTGGGATCTTGACCGGCGGCGAAGTTCTCTTCGAAAGCCTTGGCCGAAGTCCTGAATCCCTCCAGCTCAAAGATCTTGGAACCGCGACCCGTGTTGTGATCAATAAAGATACCACAACGATCGTCGAAGGGGGCGGAAACAAGGATGAAATCAAGGCCCGTATCGCTCAGCTTCGCCGGGAAATCGAAAATACGACCAGCGATTATGATCGGGAAAAAATGGAAGAACGGCTGGCCAAGCTCTCCGGCGGCGTTGCGAAGATCAATGTCGGCGCGGCGACCGAAGCCGAGATGAAAGAGAAGAAAGCCCGAGTAGACGATGCGTATCATGCGACCAAAGCGGCCGTGGATGAAGGAATTCTTCCCGGCGGCGGTGTCGCCCTGATTCGAGCCGCAGCGAAAGTCGATCCGAAAGATCTTGCCGCTGATGAAAAGGTCGGATACGATATCATTCGCCGCGCCTGCCGTGCTCCTCTGCACCAGATCGCCAGCAATGCCGGAAAAGACGGCGGTATCGTCTCCGAAAAGGTCAGCGAAGGAAAAGGCGCTTTCGGATACAATGCTCTGAACGACAAGTACGAAGATCTGGTTGAAGCCGGTGTCATCGATCCGACCAAGGTTACCCGAACCGCTCTTCAGAACGCGGCCAGTGTCGCCTCCATGATGTTGACCAGCGATGCTCTCGTTGCGGATATGCCGAAAGAGGAAAAAGCCGCTCCCGCAATGCCCGAAGGCGGAATGTACTGATTTCCGGAACGATCCGGTGCGTCGATAAAACGCAATAAAAAAAACGACAGGCGATGAACCTGTCGTTTTCTGTTTTAATAGTGTTTTTAAAGAGTTTAAAATCGGGGCAACTGGATTCGAACCAGCGACCTTTTGACCCCCAGTCAAACGCGCTAAACCAGACTGCGCCATGCCCCGTTCCAAGATTCGATCGGCCAAAAGACTAAATGCCCTCGTCCAACCGTCAACTTATAAAACGGTATTCTACATCAAAAATGATTCTTTTCAAGAGAGGCCCCTAAAGCATTTTTCGGATTTTTCCTTTTCCCTTTGATGATCCTTTCTTGCGAAATGCTTTTATAAATTTTTTTCCAATAAGGATTCGGCGTTTTTGTGCGGAAAAAACTTTGAAAAAATTTATTGAAATGAGAGTTTTTCGCCTGTTTTTTGCTTGGTAAAGAGGGATTTGATCCTTGTTTTTACGGGAAAAATAAAAAATTAAAAATTGGGGTTGACCATTTTTCGATTTTTGGATATCCTTTTACTCAATGTCATCATGATGATGAACTGGAACAAGGAAGTTCCGGTTTTTCAGACCTGCATCGGGTGGTTTTTCCATGGAAAAAATTTACCTGCGGTCTGCGTAATGTTTCGAGCGACAAGGATGTTCATTGGACATTTCGATAACCCCTCCCATCATGCAAACGACTGATTACAGGTAAAGCGAAAGAAAAGTTTTCCCGCCGTTTATGCCGTCTGGACGTCGTGCAAACGGTTCCCAATCCGCTTTTACCGACGGGGAAAACTTGTTTTCAGGATCAGTTGCGTTTGTTCCCGCCTTTGTTGATGCGATGGAACTGCTGATACAGATTAGCTCCCGGTATCCTTTTCGCAGGATATCGGGAGTCTTGTTTTTATGCTTGAATACTGTAAAATAGATCCCAATCTTTAATTGAATCCGATTACCTGTTATTATTGAAATTATTATGAGTGAACAAAAAATAAAGGTCTGCCGCGGAGTGCGAGGGGCGACGACCGTTGAAGATAATACCTCGGAATCCATCCTTCAGGGAACACGCGAACTCCTTGCCCTGATGATTCGCAGCAACGGAATCAATCCGGAAGATGTCGCAAGCGCCTGGTTTACCACCACGCCCGATCTGAATGCCGATTATCCCGCTCTTGCGGCAAGACAGCTCAACTGGATGAACGTTGCTCTGATGTGCGGACATGAAATGAATGTTGCCCGTGCGTTGACAAAATGTATTCGTATTCTGATTCATTGGAATACGGAAAAAGCCGCAGAGGAAGTGGTTCATGTCTATATCAAAGGAGCAACTCACCTTCGACCCGACAAGGAAGCGCTTCCCAAAGTCGATTGGGAAGAGCTGAATTCCTGGATCGAGAACCAAATCAATAATGATGCAAAGACTTATAGAGAAAATAAATAAAATAGTAAACAAATGAACAGGCTGTCAAGGCTGTATTTTGTATCTTTAATTTTTTTCGGTCAAGATAGCAAACTGGGGTTGCAAAATCGAAATAATCGTTTAGAATTACCCCAGATTTGCATTTTTCATTTTCGGATTTGACGACCGGAAATATCAAACAGGACTTGTTTTCCATTGTTTGGGCAATCGAAGAAAAACGTATGAATACGAAAGTATTCCGGCTTTAGAGGTGGAGCCGTCGTTGATGATCGATTCAACCCTGTATGGAAAATGGACAACCGGGATCTTGTCTGAAAGGAGAATTCCCTGGTTCGTCGTTAAGTTGAATGGAATTTAAGACAGTATTGCTCTTCGATACAAGAAGGACTTATCGACAGCAATCGGTTTTGTAATAAACAACCAGAACAAGGAGCAGGGAGAGGCTCGAAATTCGGCGTCTTGTATAATCAAGAGAGAGTGCGTCGATTGGAATTTCTTCATTTGCTTTTTTTCGGAAGTTTTTACAGGATAATCAAAAATCTTCTGTTCCTGATTCAGCTTGTTCGGTCCGCAATATTCCGAAGGAGTGCGGGATAATGGTTGAGCGTCAAAAGCCGTTAATAGGTCTGAACGCGGATTATAATGCAGATAAAACTGCGGTATCCTTTTTATTTGCCGGTTATTATGAATCGGTATTGAAAGCGGGCGGAATCCCGGTGATTATTCCTCCCTATTCCGATGAAAACGATCTTGATCCGATCCTTGAAATGCTTGACGGTGTCATCTTGACCGGAGGAGCGGATGTTGACCCAAGGCGAGATGGATTTATGCTTCATCCCTCTTTGCGTCTTATGAACGAAAAACGCGAAAATTTTGATCGGCTACTCATTTCCAAGGTATACGAGCGCCGCCTTCCCCTGTTCGGAATTGGCGCGGGAATGCAATTACTGAATGTTTTTCGAGGGGGAACCCTCTATCTCCATATCTCGGAAGATCTTCCAAGAGCTCTTCCCCATCGCGATGCGATGGATCCCTATCATCGACACGCTCTTGTTGTCGAAAAAGATTCCCTTTTCGATTCCGTTTATGGAGATAATGAAATTCGGGTCAACAGTCTGCACCATATGTCGGTCGATGATGTTGCTCCCGGCTTTTTGGCAACGGCCCGATGTCCCGACGGTGTGATCGAAGGGATCGAATCTCTTGATTTTAATGAATGGTTCGCCTTCGGAACACAATTCCATCCGGAATCGGCTTCCGCGACGGCAATGGATCTTCGGATCTTCAAGGAATTTGTCGAAGGAATTATCCGCCGATCTGATCGATTCGAAGATCTGCGGGAATCTCTGCGGGCTTCCGATTCTCCTATTCTTTCCGCGCCAAAAAAGAAAACGTCCAAAAGACGCCGAAAGCCAATGCCTTTGCTCGAAGGGGAATTGGCGGAACAGGAAGCATTCGTCTAATTTGATCTGAAGGAATAAAACAATGTTTTTTTCTTTTCGGAAAGAGAGACAAGGAGTGGACTCCGGCATTCGATATTTTGCCGGGGTCTGTGTAAACTCAGATTGTAAAAGAATTGAGATAGCCTTGATCGGATTGCAGGGAAGCGGATCCGGCGCAGCTGTTCTGCTTCAAAAACATGCTTTTTTCGATCTTAATGTCGAAATTGCAAATGCTTTTGACTCGATGAAAATACATGTCAAGGAAGACTCCGGACGATCGATGCAAGGATGTGTCCTCGATTCGGATTCTGGGTCTTGCGATGAATCTGCATCCCTGTCGAAAGCGGCTGTTCAAAAGAAGTCTGCTCAAGATTTGGATGCAGATATCCCTGTTGACTTTTTTTCCGGGATCTTTGCTTTGCGTGAAAAATTGATTCCCTTTCTGGAAGGTGCGGTCGATTCCCTTTTTGATGGATCCGGCCCTTCCAGAGATGAAATCATGATGATCTCTTTTTTCGGACCGGATTTCCTTTATCAGACTCCTTTCGGAATGCGGTCGATCGATCTGTTCGATGCCCGCAGACTTGCTGAAAGAACCGGTCTGAATATCCTTTCCGCGTTTTCGGACAAAGATCTCCTTGCCGGCGGATCCGGAAACGATCTGCTGGCCTTTCCCTATTGGATCTATTTGAACCGGCCGGATGAGGATCAGCTTCTTTTGGATCTGGGACAGACCGCCCGATGGACTCTGATTGGCGGCCCGATGCAGACGCCTGTTTCCCGGACAATTGCTCCTTGCGGATCTCTGCTCGATCCTTTGGTTTTACAGGCAAGCCGTGGAAAATCTTCCATGGATCTCGGCGGTCGATTATCGGTGATGGGCCGGAAAATTCCGGATCTGATCCAATCCTGGCACCAGATCGCCGATTCCTGTTCCGGGAAAAACGCGGCGCTGCCTTTGCCCTTTCTTTCTTCTTTATTCGCTTCGGAGCTTGTTCGAACGAAAAATCCGGAGGATATCCTTTGCTCCGCAGTCCATTGGATCGCGGAAAGAATCGCTCTTCAGGCCGATCGCGATTTTTCCAAAAAAGGAAAGATCCTGTTGACCGGAGGAGGAAAGGCGAATGGACTCCTTTACACCGCTCTGATGAAAGATCTTCTGCCCCGCGAAATTGTTCCGATCGAAGATTTGGGCTTTCCTGCCGATTCTTTCGACGCAATGGCCGCCGCAATGCTGGGCGTTTTATTTTTTTATCGAATAGCGCTCCCTTCCGATCGCAATTGTCCCCGGCCTGTTCCCGGCTCCCTTGAATTTGGATCCGATTCCCATCGGGACCTTTTGATTCGGGGAATGAATGCCGGAATGAACTGATGGATCCTTTTCAATCTCCTTTTTTAAGGTAAAATAAGGTCTTGATATTTCTTGATACCATAAGGTCGATTTTGCTTTTTATGCTGCCGGAGAACAGATCAATGAAAAAAAATGGATTGGATAAAGCCTGGGGAGGCGTTTTTACCGAATCAACCGATAAAGGAATGGAAAACTTTTCCGAAAGTATCTCTTTCGATAAACGTTTATACCATCAGGACATACACGGATCAATCGCTCATGCGCGAATGCTTTCGGAGACAGGTCTTCTTACCTCCGAAGAATTCCAATTGATCCGGAAAGAACTCCTCGCGATTGAAAAAAAGATCGAAAAAGGAAAGTTTCCATGGTCGGTCTCTCTGGAAGATATCCATATGCACGTGGAAAAGGCCCTGATCGAAAAGATCGGCGATGTCGGCCGAAAACTTCATACGGCCCGCAGCCGGAATGATCAGGTCTCTACGGACTTTCGGCTTTGGGTTCGCGATTCCATCGATCTTCTGGACCGATCTCTGATCGCATTGCAAAAAGCGTTTGTCGGACGATGCGATGCCGATTTCGATATTGTGATTCCCGGATACACGCACACGCGAAGAGCGCAGCCGGTTCTTGCTGCGCATTATTGGCTTGCCTATACGGAAAAATTCGAACGGGACCGCCAACGGCTCGCCGACTGCCGGAAAAGGGTCAATCAGCTGAGCCTTGGCGCGGCGGCCTGTGCGGGGACAAGTCTTCCGATTGACCGGACAAAAACCGCGGAATATCTGGATTTCGAAGGAATTGCGGCGAACAGCCTCGATATTTCCAGTGACCGGGATTTCGCGCTCGAATTTGCCTTTGATCTTTCCCAAATCGCCCTTCATTTAAGCGGTTGGGCCGAAGAATGGATCTGGTGGTCGACGGAAGAATTCCGATTCCTTGATCTTCCGCAGGCCTTTTGCACCGGATCGTCTATTATGCCGCAAAAGGTCAATCCGGATGTTCTGGAACTGATCCGCGGAAAAACGGCCCGAACGATCGGAAATCTGCAAGCGCTCATGGTCTTGACGAAAGGACTTCCGCTGGCTTATAATCGGGACCTTCAGGAAGATAAGGAACCCGTCTTCGATTCTTTCGATACTGTACTGGCGTCTCTTGATCTTGCCGCTCCTTTGGTTGCGCAAACCGCGGTCAATCGGAAAGCGGTTGCCGAACGCCTGAACCGCGGATATCTCGACGCAACGAGCTTAATGGAATATCTGATCCGAAAAGGCGTTCCCCAGCGAACCGCGCATGGAATTGTCGGACATCTTGTTCGAACCGCGATCGACGCCGATCTTCCTCTTGCCGATCTTCCCTGGAAGACACTGAAAAGCGCAGCCAAAGAAATCGATAAATCGGTCTATCAGTTTCTCGGAGCGGAAAATGCCGTTAAGGCAATGCGAAGTTTTGGATCCACCGCTCCGGATCAGGTTCGTGCTCAAATCGACGGTTGGAAAAAACGTCTCTCCTTACATTGAAATTTTCTGAATGGAAAATAAAATAATCGATTTTAATGATGTTCTTGGTCCGAACGGTCTGATCGCCCGGCGGCTCTCTCATTATGAGATCCGATCCGAGCAGTTGGCAATGTCCGCTGCCGTTGCGAAAGCAATTCGCGATAAAACACATCTCGCTGTTGAAGCGGGAACTGGTGTCGGGAAGAGCTTCGCCTATCTGGTCCCCGCGATCCTTCATGTCCTCGAAGATCAAATCGCGATGGATAATCCTCCCCCTCCTGAAGAAAAGTCCGAAGAGAGAAGAGAACTCGAAGAGAGCTTTCTCAACGGCGATCCGCTCTTGTTCGAGCCGGAAGGGGACGACAGAAAACTGCGTAAAGTCGTGATCTCGACTCATACGATCAGTCTTCAGGAACAGCTGATCCAGAAGGATATTCCTTTTCTGCAAAGTATTCTTCCCTATGAGTTTACCGCAGTTCTCGTAAAAGGACGATCCAATTATCTTTGTCTGCGCCGATTGGATCAGGCCATTCGAAAAATGGTCAATCTTTTTTCCGACGATCAATCGAATCAGCTTGAACGTCTGAAAAATTGGAGCAAAAAGACGCTGGACGGTTCCCGATCGGAACTTTCTCCCAAGCCGCCTGGGGAGATCTGGAGCGAAGTCGCCTGTGAACAGGGCAACTGCCTTGGAAAACAATGCCGTTTTTTTGATCAATGCTTTTATAATAAGGCGCGCCGTCAAATCGCCAACGCTCAGGTGATCATCGCGAATCACGCGCTCCTGTTCAGTGATATCGCTCTTCGTTCGGGATCCGGACGGGGAATCCTTCCCCAATACGATCTGCTTGTGGTCGATGAAGCGCATACAATGGAACAGGTCGCCGCCGATCATCTCGGGATCTCCTTGACGCAGGGACAGATCGATTATCTGATGAATCGCCTTTACAATACGCGGCAGTCGAAAGGACTCCTCTGGGAAGACGGGGAACATTATACACAGGGCCGCGATCAGGTGGACGAATGCCGCAGCCGATCCGAATCCCTTTTTAATTCTCTTCTTTTCTGGCTGGAAAATCGGCCGGGCGGAAACGGACGCGTCTATGAAGCGGACATCGTTGTCAATGGATTAAGTGAAGCGCTTGTCCGGCTCGCGGATATTCTTCGCCTGATCATCGAAAAAACGAAAGAACCCCCCTTGAAAGCGGAATTGAACGCGGCCCGTGCGAAAACAACGGAAATCGCTGATACCCTGAAATTGTGGTTCTCCCATCAGGATCCCGATATGGTCTATTGGCTTGAAGAGTCGGTTTCCCGCGGACAAAGAAGAGTCTCCATGGAAGCGGCCCCCATCGATATCGGACCTCTTTTAAGAGAAAATCTTTTCGGAAAGATCGCTTCGGTCGTAATGACCAGCGCGACCCTTGCCGCAGGAAATGGAAAAAAACGAACGATTACGCCCGCCGAAACCGAAAAAGCGTTCACCTTTTTTCGTTCCCGTATCGGATTGACCACGGTCCCTTCTCTTCAGGTCGGAAGTCCTTTCGATTATAAAAAACAGATGAAACTTGTTCTCCTCAAAGGAATTCCAGAACCGGAAGAACTCAATCCCGACTATCAGAGAATTTTTCGGGATATGCTCCAGCGCTATCTTGAAGAAACGGACGGCGGCGCTTTTGTGCTTTTTACAAGCTATTCGTTTTTGCGCCGAATGGGAAGTGAACTTCTTCCCTGGTTCGCCGAAAAGAGCTTGCCTTTTTTTTCGCAGGCCGATGCTGTCCCTCGAACGAAAATGCTTGAAGAGTTCAAAAAGGATCGAAGAAGTATTCTTTTCGGAACGGACAGCTTTTGGCAAGGGGTCGATGTTCCCGGCGAAGGACTGCGCAATGTGATCATTTCCAAGCTTCCCTTTTTCGTTCCGAACCACCCGCTCACGGAAGCCCGTCTGGAAGCGATTCGGAAAAGGGGCGGCAATCCATTTCGGGAATATCAGCTGCCGAGCGCGGTATTAAAGTTCAAACAGGGGATCGGACGCCTGATCCGGACGAAAACGGATCATGGACTTGTAGTTGTTCTGGATCCGCGCATACATACAAAATCTTACGGGAAAAACTTTTTGGAGGCTCTTCCCGACGCGTCGATTCGGGTCGATTCCGTTTTTCATTAGAACGGGAAGATGAAATCGATCTCTTCTTTGGTAAGGGATCGTCCGTATTCGCAGATCTCGAAGAATTCGGCGTTCTTGATCTTCTTTCCTTTTTCCGGACCGTATTGTTTGATCAGGGCATCACGGAAGAAGTTGGCGGCGCGAACATTTCGGTAAGCAAGGATCTTTTCGATTTCTTCATGTCGTTTTTTCGCTTCTTCTGGCGTTTTGGGAAGGACGGAATCGTTCGACATACATCCGCCTTCATAGAATTGGGATTCCATTACATCGACCGCTTTGGTTTTCAGATCGGCGACCGGATCAATATCGATGGCGATATCGGGGATAAACGGATAAGGTCTTTGAAAATAATCGTAAAGATAGAGATAAACGGGATTCGGAATGGCGGGGATTTCCGGTAAGACGCCGGGCACTGCGGCCATGAATGCGGTATCCTGCATGAGCACACCCAAATAGCGATGATCGGCCTGATAATCGCAAGGCCGATGGCCCATTACGATATCGGCTTTCCATTCCCGGATCACTTTGATCAATTTCAGGCGATTTTCATGGGTCGGCATCAGGGTCGAATCGTCGATATCGAGGACTTTACTGGTTGCGCCGAGCATTTTATCGGCTTTTTCCACTTCGGCTTTTCGCCGTGCGGCCAGCGGAGCTCCGGTATTTTTCCAGTATCCCATATTGCCATTGGTAACGGAGCAGATCATTACCTCGTGTCCCTGTTTTGCCCATTTAGCGGCTGCTCCGCCTGCTTTCAGTTCCCCATCATCCGGATGAGCGCCGAAGATCAGGATTCGCAGAGGCCGTTTGATTTCCGTGAAGGGAACATTGCTGTCCATACCGGAAGATCGTTCCTTTTTCTTTTTAAAAGTACTTTTCGCGGTGAAATTTTTAGACGCATATCCGGCGGTCTGGTTTTCGGCGGCGGCAGCCTGTTCGTTTGGAAGATTGGCGGCAACTGCGGAGACCGCGCCCAGCGCGGCGGCTTTCATAAACGTTCGACGATTTTGTTCGGACATGGATCGACTCCTTGATGAAATAAAGATTAAACAGAAACAATTTTCGCGATGCGAATGCGGAAACCCGGTAAGATCAAACCCTTATGATAATGGATCTCAAAACGAATGTCAATAGACATGTGAAAAAGCATAGATTTTGTGAAAACCGGGGCAGAGGGAGCGAAGCGAACGGAATTAGGGAATATCGCCCGGAGGACTGTGGTCCAATCCTTAATCAAATTCCCGCGTTTTTTAGAGATTTCAACTCTTTCACAGAGCGGCGGCGTTGCCACCGGGAGGGCGAGGACGCTTACCCGTCCCAGCGCTCGGGTTTCCGCCTTTTTCGGATATCGATGTTTTCACCGCTTCCCTGGGTTAATGGGAGATTGTGTTTTTTAAAGATTTTTACCCGTTCACAGAACGACAGCTGCGCCTCTGTCTCCCGCTAATCACTAATCACTAAACACTAATCAATTATACGGATCCCTTCCGGAATTTTTACTTGAAACATGTTATCTTGAACAGGAGGATTGATCTCTATTTCCGAATAAGTCGTAATATTCATCAGTTTGTCCAGTGGAAAGAAACTGCGTACAACAGATGGCAATGTCTGTCCTTTTTCATCTTTAATAAACTCTGCAATAATTTTATTCTCAATATAATCTTTGCCCGAAAATTTCGAAATCCGAACAAATTCACGAACACAGCCGCCTCCATTTATATCACATACAAACTGAATATTTCTGTCCGTTCCGTTTAACCACACAATAAGTCCTTCTA
Source organism: Planctomycetia bacterium (assembly GCA_030539035.1). Classification (GTDB taxonomy): domain Bacteria; phylum Planctomycetota; class Planctomycetia; order Pirellulales; family Thermoguttaceae; genus JAUNBG01. The sequence goes on along the minus strand of JAUNSU010000018.1, from coordinate 19,870 downwards.
TCATCCATTGTCCATCAGAAATTTCTTTCAGATTCAATAAACGATCAGAATTCCATTTGCGGAACAATTCATAAATGGACATTGCGCCGAAATAATTTTTTTGTGTTAATGTCAACTGCATGGGAAAACCAATTCCGTATCCTGCACAGGCACCGTTTGTATTGATAAAATTCTTAACGCCGGCAACTTGTTCAATATCTGCGGAAATTATCGCAGTCCCAGTATCGTTCTTGCCTTTGGATGTTTTATCTTTTCTTTTTTCCCAGCCTATGCATTTTTCTCCATCATAAGAATAGCCTGTTTTGTCCGGTTATTGTCGGAGATTTTCCTTGATACCAGGGAAGACAAAAATTTCCTTCTACGCAAAAACGCTTTCTTTTAACATCATACAAGACAGTGTACTCTTCGAAAAAATCACCCTTCGTTTTCAGGGCGGATCCATTTTCGTCGGAATCAGAAATTTTAATATTTTTTTCAATTCGGCATTTCCATCTTAAAGAAGAGCATTTATTATTCAATGATTCAAACACTTTTTCGGCTTCGTTCCGACTCAGTGTTCGTGATATTTCAGGTTCCGGCTTCGGATGGGAAACGATGGGATTTGAGGCTTTTCCGCAGGAACAATAAAAAGAAATCAGAGCAAGAACAAAAACGGAAAAGAGCGTCAATCGTTTCATAATACCGGCCATTCGATTTTTTATTGGGTTACCTGCAGAGAGACATCATCTTTATCTTTTTGCAAGTCAAAATACTGGGCGATAAGCAGGGTAATGTCATCGCTCTGTTCCCAGCCGTTTACAAATTCATCCAGATTCTTTCCGATCTTCGTCAAAGCGTCTCCGGCAGATTCGAATTTCGTAATTCGCATAAATTCGGACAGTCTTTCCGGCGTATAGCATTCACTTTCCGATCGAAATGCTTCCGAAACACCATCCGTATAAAGGACGAGCAGATCACCGTGATGCAGATTGATCTTCGACGACTCATACACATTATCGGCAACAATCGCCAAAGGAAGCCCATGAACCTCTTCCAGCTTCAAAACGGAACCGTCGGCCCGTTTGAGGAACGGATGATTGTGTCCCGCATTGCAGTAGGAAAGTTCACCTGTACGGGTATTGAGCACGCCGATCCACCAGGTAACAAACATGCCCGTATTATTCTGATTCGTTAAAAGCTGATTAAGATTGCTCGCGATCTTGCCCGGATCCAAAGACTGATGCGAAAGATTCCGCTGAAGTGTTTGCGTAATCGACATAAAAAGCGCGGCCGGTATTCCTTTTCCGGAAACATCGCCGACAATAAGAACAAGATGATCATCATCCGGCGTAAAAGCGTCGAACAGATCTCCGCCGACCTCACGGGCCGTATTGACATTGCCGGCAACAGAGACGTTCGGCTGCTTTGCGGTCGGAGGAAAATGGTTCGGAAGAATCCCCTGCTGGATCGCTTTGGCGGCGCGCATATCCCCTTCCGAACGGATCCGTTTGTTGGACGATTCCCGAAGTTCAGATACAAAATGCTCGATCTCCAGAACAAGATTATTGTAAATTTCGGCCAGCTGCCCGATTTCATTATTCGATTTGATTTCGACAAGATGCTCATGAATCGATTCGTCTTTGTGTTCCGAGAGGATGTAATTCTTCATTGTTCCGGCCAATGTACTGATCGGTTTGAGAATTCGGTGCCGAATCATGAGAAAACCGCATAAAAGGAACAGACTCAGAAGAATGGAAGACTGTGTAATGGTCATTAAAATAAAATGATTCAGTTTTGCAAAGAGTTCGCTCATCCGAAAGTCGGCGCCGACCAGGGCAATTAACTTGCCGTCCGAATCCAGAATAGGAGCGTAAGCGGAAACAAGATTGCCGTAGTATTTTGTATGATTGACTTCATAAGTTTCCGTATAAGTATCCGAAAAATTACCGGTCTTGAACAATTCAATGGCCAGCTGATAATTTTTGGGATCCATTCTTTCGAAATCCCCCAGCTTGTAAGTGATATCAGGAGAGGTCGTATCGAACAGATAGCATTGTTTCCCATCGCGAATTACAAAAACATATAAATACGTCAAACTGGATGCGGTTTTAAAAGTGGTCATTCTGTTTTGAATTTCGTAATACTTATCATCAGTTTTTAAAGTTTCCGAATATTTCTTCAACAGATCAACCAGACCGTCGTCCCTGATCGAATGGGCTATATAGTTGGCGGCCGTTTTCGCGTTTCGACCGTATTCATCCATCAAAAAACGACGCTGATGAAAATAGATCGAGATCGTATAGGTCCCAATAATTGTAAAGGCCAGTATCAAAAAGTAAATGATAACTGTATTGCCTACTTTTTTCGTTTTTACCATTTCACATTGTATTCTAAATTTTTGAAGAAAAATGAGAATTTAAATCAATTTTATTATAATACAGTTTGTAAATTATGTCAACAAAAAATTTTTTAATCGGACCTCTTTTATCCTTTTTTACAATATTTATGAATTCAGAATTGAATAATCAAAGGGAAGAGCACAAGGAAGAAACCGACAAGGCAGAAACGGCTGCAAAATCATTTCTGCCGAAATGGATGTGTTCTTTTTTGTGTTCGATCCCTGATTTTATCCCTTGATTTCAAGGAAATCCGGCTGTCGGGACACTTTCAGCGTTTCCTCGGTGCTTGCGGGATCCACTTTACGGCAGCATTCGATCAGCATCGATCCGATCTCTTCCAGATCCGTTCGCCATTCATAAGCAGTCGTGTCCGCGGGAACGACTTCATGGAATTCTTCCAAAAGAAGGATCAGCCGGAGAAGATGCCGGAAGATGGTTCCTTCCTGCTTTTGCATCCGGTTCGATGTAATGAACTTATCAAAGTTTCCGTTGAATTCGAGAAGGATCTCTCCGGCTGCCCAAACGGAAGAAGTCTTTACATTGACTCCGGGATATTCGTATTCGAACAGTCTTTTCAACTTGTCCGCGAAATCCAGGACAAAGACTCGTTCTTCCGCGTATCCGCCGAACCGTTTTCGCTGTTCCCATTCTTCCTGTTTCTCTTCTTCCGTTTTCGGGACAAGCTCCTCGATCGTTGCCAATCCCAGTTCCAGAAGCTGCTTGTCCAATCGATTTTGAGCGAGAGGGCCGGGCGGAAGCTCTTCCTGGCGGGGAACCCGAACAAAATGGGCAACCGAGCCGGGCAGTTCCAGAATGCTTTCGAACGCCTGGATCCGTTCCGCGCGGTCCGCCGTTCCCAACTGCTCCAGAAGAAACGCTCCGTAGATCGGATTCAATCCGCGAAAATGGGTAAGAAGTTTGAGTTTCTCTGTCGGATAAGCTCTCTCCGCTTTGTAGATGACCGGTTCCTCCGAAGAAGAATCTTTGCTCCCTGAACTGATAATGTTTTTTGGACTTTCCTTTTCAGAGGAATTCTGTGATTTTTTTTCACCGTCCCAGGTATCATCGGCAAAAAGATCCGTTTCCAGCAGAGAATCATCGAACAGACCCGCCGCAAAAGGCTGATTCTTTCGTTCTTCTTCTTTTTTTTGTTTTTCCGCGATTTTTTCCTGTGCGACCGCTTCAGGAGAAGAAGGAATTCCGAAGTCGGTCGGATTGGGTTCCAGTCGGATATATCCTCCGCGCCAAAGGGTAAAGAGCATTTGATCCAGTGATTTTTGCATTCCGAACAGGCGTTTTGCGCCCATCAGGCGATGAGACGCAAGGGTCCGAACCGGCTTCAGATCGGGATTCGATTCGATCAAATGCGCGAGCAGACGCCAGGGGAGGGGACCGCGGCTCGTCAATTTGCCCGGCGGAAGCGTTTGCAGCTTGTTGAACATCTCCTCGGTCCAATACTGAACGTTCGGATTACGGGTAGGCATCTTCTTTTTCAGCTTTTTCTTCGCTTCCCGCAGCTTGGGATCTTTGGTATCTTCCGGGATCTGATCGTATTTTTCCTTGAACCGGGCAATTCGGACATCATCTTCATGGGCAAGGACGAACACGTATCCCCGATCGTCGTATTGAGGACGGCCGGCGCGTCCGAAGATCTGATGAGCGGTACTTGATTCGACCATTTTCTTTTCGCCGGGCGGGCCTTTCATCAAGGTGGGAAGCACTACCGATCGCGCCGGGAGATTGATCCCCGCCGCAAGAGTCTCCGTGCAGACTGTAATGGAGAGAAGCTTCTGCTGGAAAAGATCTTCGACGATCCGGCGGTATTTCGGAAGGACTCCGGCGTGATGAACTCCGATCCCGCGAAGAAGAAGCTGCTTGATCTTGGGACCCGCTCCTTCGTTCCAGGAATAAGATTCGAGATATTCCGCGATCTGTTTTTGACGGGCCGCATCGATGATATTTTTTCCCTTGACGATCTCGGCGACATCCCAGCATTCGTCCCTGTTGAAGCAAAAGACCAGGGCGGGAACAAGCCGTTCTTCATCGGTTCCCCGGTGCATCTCTTCCAGAAGTTCCGGAAGGAGTTTATCTCCGACCCAGGAATAGACCAAAGGAACTTTACGCTCATCCGATTGGATAATCGAAAGAGTCCGTCCGGCGGTATTGCGAAGCCAGCTGGTGAATTCATAGGCGTTTCCAACCGTTGCGGAGATCAGAAGGGTCCGGATCTGCTTCGGAAGAAGGCCGAGAGTGAATTCCCAGACGATTCCCCGTTCGGAATCGGAAAAGTAATGGAATTCATCCATTACGACCACTTCCGTATTATCGAAATCGAAGTCCGGACGATCTTTCGGGGATTCCGATTGGAGGCCGGATTCCTTGGGATCTTCCGCAGATGTGAAGAGATCGGATCCGAGAAGCCGGTTGAAGAGGATCTCGGCGACAACAACCAGGATCAGTGCGTCGGGATTTTCGCGTCGATTTCCGGTGATCAGTCCGACATCATCCCGGGAAAACCCCCAGCGCTCGGCGGATTCCTGGATCTCCCTGTATTTTTGCTCGGTGAGCGCGATCAGAGGGGTCGTGTAATAAGCCCGTTTTCTTCTCTTCAGGGCTTCGAAGAGCCCGGCTTCGGCGACAATCGTTTTCCCCATTCCCGTTGGAGCGCAGACGAGAACTCCCTGATCCGATTCAAACCAGGAGAGTATCGCCTGTTCCTGGAACGGATAAGGAGGAAACGGAAGCTGGTCAAGATATTCAAATGCAAGATCGACGCGGCTGTTGTTCTTTGTATCACTCATGTTTTTCGCTCGGAACAGGAAGTCCGAATTTTTTCATTTCTGTAATAAGCGTTTCTGTGTTGGTGTAAACGATTCCCTGGAATCCGAAATCCCGGGCCCCCTGGATATTCTCTTCAAGATCGTCAATTAAAAGGATCTCTTCCGGAAGCAGATCAGGAAGCTCAGTTTTCGCTTCCGCAAAAGCCTCTTCATAGATCTTTCTGTTCGGCTTTATGCTCTTGGCGGAAAAACTGGCAACGCGGTGCCGCGGAAAGAGTTCCCGAATAAACGGAAAGGACGTTTGAACGTAATGCCAATGATAGGGACCGGTATTGGAAAGGATCCCGCGCGGATAGAGCTTGCGGGAAAGGTGCCGGATCACGGGAAGAATCGATTCATTAACCCAAAATATGTTGTTGGTCGCTTCGAGAAACTGATCGGCATCCAATCGGCGGTCGAAGTCGATGCAGATCTGATCGAAGTATTCCTGTCCGGAGATCTCTCCGCTTTCAAGGGCCATGTATTTTCCCTTTCCGAAAATAATCTCGGCGATCTCATTTTCGCCCGCTCCGGTCAATTCCGCCACTTGATATAGAAGACGGGACACACTGAACAAAAGCAGTACTTTTCCAAGATCAAAATAGACAAATCGAACGGACATTTTAATTTCCTCCTGAGGTGGGCTTAAGGATTTCCTTCCTGATTCGCTTATTATATCAAATCGAAAATGAAAAGTAAAGTCTCTCGAAAAAAGGGATCTTTGATTTAAGGACTTGGCATTTTCAAAGAAAAAGATATAATCAGAAATATTGATAATAGAGTATCCGGCTGGAGGTCCCGGCCGGATCTGCAGTGAATTACAAGGATTTTGGAAAAGATCGAATTCAGAGTCGCTTTCGATCGAAAAATCTTCTTTATAATCTATCATTCGGAAAGGATGGAATGATGCGATCAGATATGGTAAAATTGGGCGATTCCCGCGCCCCTCATCGGAGTCTTCTTCGCGCCTGTGGTCTTTCAGAAGGCGATTTCAAAAAACCTTTTATTGCAATTGTAAGCAGCCATGTCGATATTATTCCCGGACATGTTCATCTTAATGAGGTTGCCCAATACGTTGCCAAGTGCGTTCGCGCCGCCGGTGGTGTTCCGTTCGTTTTCAATACGATCGGGATCTGTGATGGGGTCGCGATGGGACACGATGGAATGAAATACTCGCTCGCAAGCCGTGAAATCATCGCCGACGCCGTGGAATCGATGATCAACGCGCATAAATTCGACGGTATGATCTGCATCCCGAACTGCGACAAGATCGTTCCCGGCATGCTGATGGCCGCTGTTCGCTGCAATATTCCGACGATCTTCACAAGCGGCGGTCCGATGGAAGCCGGACGGGACAAGGACGGCAAGCCCATGGATCTGATCACGACATTTGCCGCCGCCGCAGGCCATCAGAACGGTATCGTTTCTTCGGCCGAACTGAAAGAGATCGAACAGAAAAGCTGCCCCACCTGCGGATCCTGCTCCGGAATGTTTACCGCAAACAGTATGAACTGCCTTTGCGAAGTGCTCGGAATGGCCCTTCCGACCAACGGAACCCTTCTTGCGACAAGCCGTGAAAGAAAAACGATCTATAAACAGGCGGCCCAGCGCATGATCGAAATGATCAAGATCCTTGCCCTTAAAGAAGAAGCCGTGAAGAGCAATACACCTCTGGAAGAGATCGTCATTTTGAAGAAGGTAAAAGACAAAAACGGCGCAGCGAAGACGAAAAAGGTCCGGATCGATCCGGATTTCCCTCTTCTTCCGCGCGAAATTATCACGAAAACCTCTGTGGACAACTCCATGGTCCTCGATATGGCGATGGGCGGAAGCTCCAACACGATCCTTCATCTGCTTGCGATCGCAAACGAGGCCGGTCTGAACTACAATATTTCCCGGTTCAATGAACTGAGCGAATTGACCCCAACGATCTGCAAGGTCTCTCCGAGCTGCGCTTATCACGTGGAAGATGTTCATAATTCCGGCGGAATTCATACAATTCTCGGCGAGATCCGCCGCGGATGTCCCGGACTTCTTAAAACCGATGCGCCGACGATCACCGGAGCGACTTTAGGGGAAAATATCGATCGATACGATCTTCGAAGCCGGAAAGTTTCCGATCTTGCCAAACGCCTGTACGCGGTAACCGCTTCCGGAAAACGGAATAAAAACGGAATGAGTGTAAAGAGCCGATATGCGGATATTGACGAAGTTCCCTTGAAATTCGATCCGAAAGACTGCATCCGCACTTGTAAAAACGCTTACAGCAAGAAGGGAGGACTTGCGATCCTCTTCGGAAATCTTGCTCCCAACGGCGCGGTGGTAAAAACGGCGGGGGTTCTTCCGCAAATGATGGTTCATACAGGTCCGGCGGTCGTTTTTGAATCGGAGCCGGAAGCCTATCAGGGAATTGTCAATGGAAAGGTCAAGGCGGGCGATGTCGTTGTCGTTCGCTTCGAAGGTCCGAAAGGCGGTCCTGGAATGCAGGAAATGCTTGCTCCGACGGCCGCGATCAAAGGGGTTAAGCTTGACGATTCCGTTGCCTTGATCACAGATGGACGATTTTCCGGCGGAACAGCCGGAGCCTGCATCGGACATATCAGTCCGGAAGCGGCTGCCGGCGGACCGATCGGATTGATCAAGGACGGTGATATTATTGAAATTGACATTCCGAACCGTTCGATTAATGTGAAGATTTCCGCTGCGGAATTGAAGAGAAGATCTGCGGCTTTCAAGGCTCCGAAGCCCCGATACACTTCCGGATATCTCGCAAAATACGCAAAACTCGCTTCCAGTGCCGATACCGGCGCCGTTTTAAAGTGGGATTGATAAGAGCCCCCCTTGATCGACAGAATATTTCGTATATAATGCTTTTTCTGGATGTTTTGTTTTAAGGGGTTCCTTAGAGTATTATTTGCCGCTTCTTCCCCGCGATGCGGATTTCGGTCCGGGAAGAAGAACATCGTATATCAGTTTTTTGGAGATATTTCAATGACCATTGATAAAAGTTTAAGAGTTAAAAAAGGCGTTAGTCGTTCCCGCAACGTTTTAACTCGCGTTGAACGGATCGAAAAATTAAAGTCCATGGACAAATGGGCTGAAGGGGAATCTCCTTTCGATCTTCCCAAGGTTCGAGTTAATAAAATCGTCCTGAAGAAGAAAAAGAAGGCGAAAGAAGAAGGCGATGCCGCCGCTGCACCTGCCAAGGGTGCTGCAAAAGCCGCTCCCGCGAAAAAATAAATGCTTTCATGAAAAAAGCGGTTCGATTTCGAACCGCTTTTTCGATTTCTTGCGAACTTTTTGCCTTTTTTATTTCGCGCGGCGGCGCGGTAAGAACGGACATGCTTTTCCCCGCTGATCCCTGTTTTCTGCTGGTCAATAAAAATTTTTTCGCGTCTATTGCCGAATCTTTCTTTTTTTGATATGATATTCCTATTGGGTTTTATTGTTTACAGCCGAATCTCCCTGTTTATAAAGGACAGATTTCATGTTCCCGTTTTCAACTAAAATACTTGCCGTGATGATCGCGGTTGTTTTCGGATCCGATCTGCTTTTTGCGGGTAATCCTCGCTCTTACCAGGGAAGCGGAATCCCCGAAGATGTCCGATCTTTGGTTGCCGCGCCGGATTTGACACTGGATCTTTGGCCGGATAAGGTTCCCGGCGGAATTCCGGAAGGAATAAAAGCGGAAGAGTGGACGCCCGGCAAGGAGCCGCATCCGATCGTTCGGGTCGCCAATGTTGCCCGTCCGACTCTCGCTTTCTATAAGGCGAAAAAGCCCAATGGAACGGTCGTCGTGATCTTTCCCGGCGGCGGATATAATATTTTGGCCTATAATCATGAAGGATCTGAAATTGCCCAGTGGTTCAATACCCTCGGTATTTCTGCGGCAGTCGTTAAATACCGGATCCCGCGCCGGGAAGGACTCGCCAAACACGCCGCTCCGCTTCAGGATGCCCAGCGTGCGATCCGAATTGTTCGGGCCCATGCGAAAGAATGGGGAATCGATCCCGAAAAATTGGGGGTTCTCGGATTCTCTGCCGGCGGACATTTGACCGTAATGGCCGCAACCCAATATAATGCGAAAACCTATGATCCTGTCGACGATTGCGATCAGATCTCCTGCCGTCCGAATTTCGCCATTCCGATCTATCCGGCTTATATGATGGACGATGAGAATGAGAAGAAATCGTCGGTCGATCTTTCCAATGAGGTTGTGATCGATTCGAAAACGCCGCCGATGTTTATTTCCGTTGCGGATCGGGACAAGAATCGGGCCGCGGCCGCCGCTCGCCTTTTCGTTAAGCTGTACGAAGCCGGAGTTCCCGCCGAGATCCATATCATCAACGGAAATCTGCATGGATACGGACTTCGCAAAGATCGGGGACGGCCCGCCTTTTGGGATCAGAATTGCGAACATTGGCTTAAAGAAACAGGTTTTCTGAAATCATTATGAAAAATTTGACCATTGACGGAATTCCGGTTCAAATCGAAGACGGATCTTCCATTCTGGATGCCGCGCGGCAAGCGGGGATCGAGATCCCGACCCTCTGTTTCTTTCGCCCTTTGTGCGGATCAAACGCGGGATCCGCCTTTGCCCCGGTCTCCTGTCAAGTTTGCGTTGTAAAAGTAAATGGCCGGATCGCGCCCGCCTGTTCGACGAAAGTTCAGGAGGGAATGGTCGTTCTATCGGAAAACGAAGAGGTCAAGAGCCTCCGGAAAACGGCCTTTGAACTTCTTTTCAGCGATCATCAGGGAGATTGCTTTGCTCCTTGCCAGCTGGCCTGCCCGGCGGGAATGGATATTCCGGCGATGCTGCGCGCGATTGCCCGAAATGATCTCGCGGCGGCAATGAGTATCATTTGGGATCGAATTGCGCTTCCCTCGATTTTGGGACGGATCTGTTCCCGGCCTTGCGAAAAGGTTTGCCGAAGAGGAAAATCGGATTCGGCAGTATCGATCTGTCAATTAAAGCGATATGTTGCTGATACCGTATTGGGCGATGCCCGTGAGATCCCTTTAAAGGTCGAACCGGTCAACGGAAAAAGAATCGCGATCATCGGAGCGGGCCCTTCCGGCCTATCCGCCGCCTGGTATTTGGCCCGTTCGGGCTGCCGGATCCTTCTTTTGGATCAGGATCCGCAAGGGCCGGGCGGGCGCCTGAAAGAATTTTCAGAAGAGATCCTTCCTCGCGATGTAATGGATTGCGAATTGAATCATCTTCTTTCCGAGTCGGCTCCGGATCGGATCGATTTTCATCCTGATACATTGGTCGATTTTTCCGATCCGGATCAAGTTCGGGATCTGGAAGAGAATTACGACGCGATTCTCCTTGCTTGCGGTACGAATGAAAGGGCCTTTTCCGATTCCAAAAATTGCTGGGGAATTACGGCCGGCCCCAAAGGAATCGCGGTTGATCCGGAAACGTATCAAACGGCAAAAGAATCTGTTTTCGCGATAGGAACAGCAGTTCGGGGATCGGGCGCACTTCCCGTTCGAAGTGCTGCCGACGGTCGGGAGGCGGCGGAGCAGATCCTTCTTTATCTCTGTTCGAAGCCGTTTGGAAGTACCCGCAATCGGGCTTTTTCCCGAATGAAGAAAACGGATCCGGATGTTCTTTTGGAATTGAGCCGGGGATCTTCTTCCGCCGATCGAAAAGAACCGAAGGATGCGGGGATCGACGACTTTTCCATGCTCGAAGCGAAAGATCAGGCGGAGCGCTGTTTTCATTGCGATTGCCGGGGAAGAGAGAAGTGCAGACTCCTTGCGGAATCGAAAAAGTACGCCGTTCAAAATACTGCTTATGAGGAAGGACGCAAAGCTCCATTTCAAATTCGGCGAAGCGGGAATCTGATCTATGAGCCCGCGAAGTGCATTAAATGCGGATTGTGCATTGCGATCGCGAAGAAGAACGGGGAAAAATACGGACTCGCTTTTATCGGACGCGGATTCGATGTTCGAATCGATGTTCCTTTCGGACATGATCTGAAGGAAGCGTTGGAAAAATCGGCGAAAGAATGTGTCGAAGCCTGTCCGACCGGCGCTCTGGTCCGGGAGGAAAGCGCCGATCTTGCCGCGAATCATTCATCGATTCAGAAAATCGATTAAATTGTCGGTATCGTAATACTTCAAAACCCCGTAGATCGAATCCGTAAGAAGGAACGGAGTTGGAGCCTTTTCGACGAGATCCGTCCATCGGGGAATCGCGTCTTTATCGTACTGAAGAGAAGTAAAGAGATCCGGCGCGGCAATTCCCGCATGGATCGCGATCAGGGACGCGCTCCCTTGTGCTTGAAGCTGAATTGTTCCAGAGTACTCTTTCTGGAAGAACCGCGCGGCGGAAAGAAGATCTTCCGTTCTCATTCCAATATAAGATTTTCCGAGCAGAAAGGCGAGATAATAGTCGTTTCTGTCGTCTCCATATCCCGCGATGTAATGCCGTCCTCCGAATCCATGCGTCTCTCCCCATCCCCGTAATTCGACAATCGCGAGATTGGGAATCGTTGGATCTTCAAAAAGCTGCCTGCTCTTTTCGGAAAATCGGCCCTGATCCGAAATGAAGAGACGGATCGGATCTCCCGGCTTCTCCATCCGAAAACGAACTGGCAGAAAGATCCCCGGATCGGTTTCCAGAACGAATTCATCTTTGTTCTTTCCTTTGGCCCGGATCTTTGCGATTGGAATATCGGCGTCGGCCCGGATCCCGGCCCCTTTTCGAACGAGATCGGCCGCTTGCGAGGAATTGATCTTCTTCCATATTTTTTTCCGTTCCGATTGATACTGTCGGGCAAGATCTCGATCGAAATCATAAGTCGTCTTCGCGTTAGGGATCCCGAGAACGCCGGGCTTTGGTAAAGATCGGATCTCATCTTCGGAGAGAACGGCAAGATCGGCCGGTTCCCGAACGACGATCTCCTTTCCCGCGAGCCAACGGAGCATCCATCGAACGGATTCTTCCCGAAGCTGAAGGGACCATCCATGCTTTTCATCCGTTTCCGCCAAATTGACCTGTGAACTCAGGGAAAAACGGGCATAAGCTCTTTTCGCGTATCGAAAGGTCTTCCAGGTATCTTCAATATCGAAATAATCTTTTGTTGCCGATCCGATCAGAAGGGGCCTGGGCGCCATCATGATGCAGTAATCCGCATGATCCATTCCGAATTCGAGTTGGGCGTAAACCATCTGTTCCGAATCCGCCGGACCAAGTGTATAAAGCAGATTGCCGTAGAGTCCGGAGAGATAGCAGGATGGAAAAGCGGCCTTGATCCTGTCATCCAGGGCCATTATAAATGCTGATTGCGTTCCGCCGCCGCTGTTTCCGGCAACACCGATCTTGTCCGGAAGAATGTCCGGTCGAGATTGCAGATAATCGAGGGCGCGGATCATGTCCCATACCTGATAAGTCCCTGTGGTCCGTCCGACAAGGCCCGCACAATATCCCGCAAGATTATGGGCAACAACGGTCTGCGCATAGGGCTTTCCCTTTTCGTCGAGATGCTGATGCCGTTCACCCTGATCGATCGGATCCATAATGAATACGGCCAATCCGTTCATCGCGCCGAGATATCCGATCTTCTGATAGCTTTCATACGCCTTTCCCTCATTGGAATGTCCGCATACAACAAGGAGAACCGGATAGGGAGGCTTATCCTTGGCTTGTACCGGAAGGAACATCGTTCCGGTAATATAGAATTGGGGAAGACTTTCAAAAAGGATCTTTTCGATCACACAGTCCGATCTTTCGATTCGTCCGGTGATCTTCGCGTTCAAAGGTGTTTTTTTCCATAAAGGACCGAGCTGATCGAAAAAAAAGGATCGTTTTTCCTTTTGATATTTGAGAACATCCTCTTCAGTAAGAAGGGATTCATATTTCTCGCGCCAGATCTCTTTTTTCGCGTCGATGATCTTATGGAACCAGTGATACATCATTCGATCCGGTTCTTTCAGAAGTCCGCACTGAGAGAGAAGCGTTTTTTGCCGCTGTTCCCGGAGGATCTTTTCCTCTTCCGGTTTATCTTTCTTCCACATTCGCGGATACCAGATCTTCCGCTGATCAAGACCGTGATCTCCTTCCTCTGCGAGTGCCGAAATAGACGCGCAAAAAAGAACAACCGCAGAAAAAAATAATACAGAAACAGAGGAAAAACGGATTTTTTTCATGATAAAGATCTCCTGCAGTAAATGCGTAAATCTGGAACGAACACGGAACCGATCTCAATCATTATAATAGAAGTATGTCCTGTGCGCAAGTCGTTAATTCGAAACAGCAGTGCTGGACTTTTGAGAAAATTTTGATTTTTGAAGAGCTTGATCTTTGAGTACGGAGGGTTGGCCGGCTTGGCGGCCGGGGACGCCCACGCGTCCCCGCAGAATAAATTTTTTGGATGAACCTAAAAAATATCCGGAGTTTTTCGTTCAGGGAAAAAAGCGACCAGATCGGTAATATCGAGCATTCCGATCGGGGAACCGGCATTGTCGATCACCGGAAGTTCACTGATCTTTTTATTACCCATCAGGGCGACAGCATCCTGCATGCGGGATCCGGAAACGACCACTTTGGGGAGTCGGGTCATAATTTCATCGACAGGACGTTCGAGCAGATCGAAATCGCGCCGTTCAAAGATTCGGGCAAGATCGCTGTCGGTAAAAATCCCGGAAAGACGTCCGTCAATATCGATCAGGAGAATCGCGCCGGATCGACGGCCGGGAAGACGCGATTCCACAAAAATTTCCCGAACGGTCTTCTGATCGGAACAGATTCGGCATTGCGAAATTGGGCGCATATAATCGTCCACGCTGCTCAATTTTCTTCCAAGGCTTCCGCCGGGATGGAGTCGTGCAAAATCTTCGTCCCGAAATCCCCGTAATCGGCTGGTCGAAAGGGCCAGCGCATCGCCGATCGCGAGCATTACCGTTGTACTTGTACTCGGAGCGAGGTTCAAAGATCCGGCTTCCGTTAAGTTGCCCATGGAAATAATCGCGTGGGAAAAACGGCCCAATGTATTCCAGGGAGAAGAGGTGATCGAAATGATGGGGACACCCAATCGGCGCAATGAAGGGAGCAATCGAACGACTTCTTCCGTTTCTCCGCTGTGGGAAAGGATCAAAAGGACATCACGGGAAGAGACGACGCCGAGATCGCCGTGCGCCGCTTCTGCCGGATGGAGAAAATGAGCCGGCGTTCCTGTCGAAGAGAAGGTCGCAACGATCTTTTGACCGATCAGACCCGCCTTTCCGATTCCGGAAACAACGACTTTTCCCCGGCATTTCAGAAGGAAACCGACCGCTTTGGAAAAATCTTCATTCAAGCGATCGACTTGTGAAAGAAGCGCGTCCCCTTCCTGTTGAAGAATTCGCCTTCCGTAGTCTAAAATAACCGGAACATCCGCTTCCGAAAGGGTATTTTGAACTTCATCCGCCGGAAAACCAACGACCTGAAAGGTGCTCTCTTCCTCTTCATAAAGGTGAGGCAGAAACGGCTTTAATCCTCCTTGACTCATCAGCTATCTCCTTAAAACACAAACTCATGCGGCTGTGATCGGTAAAATCTCAAGAGTAAAATAAAATGAAAAAGGTTTTATCTCCCTTGTTCAGGTCTAAAGTATAATGAATATCAATTTCTTTTGCAAGGGCAATTTCAAAATTTTATTAAAAATATTTATCGATAAATTTTTCGCTTGAAAAAGTATTAGAGAAAACAGCGAGAAGAGCGAAGGGGGGAGTGTCGTGAGAAGAGTGAAGCGCCTCGCCGCCCGGGTTAATGGGAGATTGTATTTTTTACAAACTCCGGCGACCAACGGGAGCGGATCTCCGGCAACCGCGCGGAAGCGCGAACTGGATGCAACGTTCACGTTGCCCAACGGGAGCGGATCTCCGGCAACCGCGCGGAAGCGCGTACTGGATGCAACGTTCACGTTGCCCAACGGGAGCGGATCTCCGGCAACCGCGCGGAAGCGCGTACTGGGAGCGGCGCCTCGCCGCCGGGAAAAGGAGTCCGAAAGACCAGCTTCGGCCGCGGAATAGGATCCAGCTGAAATTTGATCTGATTTTCGAAAAACGATATATTCTCTGCGACGGAACTTAATCCCTCTTTTAAACCTTTATTGGAAATTAATATATATTGGCAATCGCTTCTCCGGCAAGTATATTATTTGCAGTGGTCATTTCTTAATTTTTCCTTTTAAATTTTTGAAAGATTATAATGGAAACAAACGAAAATTCAAACGAACGAAAAAAAATGGGATTATTCACGAGAATAACAATGATATTGGTTATATCCGTAATTTATGGATCTGTTGGATTATTTTTGTTTTATGCAAATAAATTTCTTTTTGCTTTTTATGCGGTTGCCTTATTTATAAGCGTATGCAATAATTTTGATGGTTTTATTTACGAACCACCAAAAAAATAATCATTCTCCGATCATTTTGACCATTTCTTTCAGTGAGACCTTTTTTGCGCTTTTTTGTTTCGGATCCCGGAAGGGATTGATCTTGTCCGGGGATATTGCTTTTTTCAAGTACGGATTCGAGTTAAAATCTTGGCGAAATACGAGATTTCTTCGTATTCGATGTATTATTCAAGTACAGATGGACGAGATATCCGCCTCGCCGCCCGGTTTTCCGGTATCGTTATTTTTTTGTGCGGGATCAATAGACCGCGAAGAGTATAAAAAAAGGGCGCGGATGTGTTATCCGAACCCCTATAAAGTGGGCGATGCTGGACTCGAACCAGTGACCTCTGCCGTGTGAAAGCAGCGCTCTAACCAACTGAGCTAATCGCCCTTACTCGCGTTAAGTTCCGCTCATCGCGGCCCAGAACACATCATTTCAATATCTCAATTCCGCTTTTTATCGAAAATTCCAGGTCCATTACATCTTTTGGACAACTTCCTGCCTCGAAACAACGGATCTTTTCGTAAAATAACGCGATTTCAGAGAAAGAAAATATTTCTTTTTTATCTGAAATGCCCATTTTATCAAAAATTAGATAATGAAACCCTGATTTTCTCAAAAACTTTTCATATTTTAAACAAAATTTACTTTTTTACAAGGGGGAAGCCTTCCTCCGATTGCATTTCCGCTTTGTTTGGTGTATACTTGTTCTTTATCGGATGTCGAATCTTTCGATTCGCACTCTTCCCCTTTTGGAATCTTTCCAAATCGGTATAATTGAAAGCGGATCGGATTGAACAGAAAACGTTTGATCGAAAAAACGTGTCCAATCGTAAATTGTAAAAGGTGAAAAGGAAATTTCATGAACAGAAGAGAAATGATCGCCGGTTGCGCCGGCCTCGTCGGATTGAGCTTAATCGCCCCTGCTGACGCTGCTGATTCGCTGGCCCAGGGAGACGCGGCCCTTAAAAAATGGCTCCTCGAAGAATGTCAAATGGAATTCTATCACCTCGGTATCCCCACCGATCAGGAAATGAAATGGGACACCTATCTCGAAAATCTTAAACTCCATATCATGGAATACGATAATGATCCCTTCGGGATCGAATGGATGAAATTCGAGCCGGGCGCACCTTTTCCGGAAATTATTATCAAAAGACCTCATGTCGCGTTCAAAATCGCGAACTTCGACGAAGCGGTCAAACGATTCAAACTTCTCGTTCCGGTCAGTCATCCCCGGCCGGGCATGAAAACCTGTTTCATCGAACATAAGGGGATCGGAATCGAATTCGTCAGTAAATAATCCGTAAAAAATCGATCAAACCGTGATGAGCGGTTTGATTTTATTACAGTTAATTTTGTAAACACTTTTAAAATCTGATTGGAAAATTAAAAACGTAAAATGGACCAATCAAAACCAGAACAGAGAAGGAGATTAGAAATGACAGAACTTGCGATCAACGGCGGCGAAAAAACGTATCAAGGCTCTTTTCCCGGCTGGCCCTGCTTTGAGGAATCGACCATTCAAAAAGCGGCGGATGTTCTTCGATCGGGAAAGGTCAATTACTGGACCGGTCCGCTCGGAATGCAATTCGAAAAGGAATGGGCAAAATGGCTTGGCATCGGGAACGCGGTCAGCGTTACCAATGGAACGGCCGCGCTTCATGTTGCCGTATCCGCGCTTGGAATCGGGGCGGGCGACGAAGTGATTTGTCCGAGTTATTCGTTTATTGCGACCAGTTTTTGCATTCTTCAGGCGGGTGCGCTTCCTGTTTTCGCGGATGTCGGAACCGATCATTTGATCTCGGCGGCAGATATCGAAGCCAAGATCACCGAACGGACAAAGGCGATTCTTGTTGTCCATCTTTACGGAATGGTCGTCGATATGGATCCGATCCTTGCGATTGCGAAAAAGCATAATCTGAAAGTGATCGAAGACTGCGCGCAATGCTTCGGCGGAGTCTATAAGGGGAAAAAAGCCGGAACGCTCGGTGATGTCGGCTGCTTCAGCTTCTGCCAAAGCAAGCATTTTACGACCGGCGGCGAAGGCGGTATGGTGGTAACGAACGACGATGATCTTGCCTGGGAATGCCGTTCTCTCCGCGATCACGGATACGACGTGAAAGAACGCTTGAATCTTCTGGAAATGGAAGGCAAACTGATGTATATCCACAAAAGGGTCGGCTATAATTTCCGAATGACCGAACTGCAATCGCAGATCGGGCTTTGCGAACTGGCCCGATTCGATTCCTGGAATCTTCCGAACCGGATCCGCAATGGAAAAATGCTCCTCAACGCTCTGAAAGATCATCCGATTGTGATGTATTCTCCGATCGATACCGAAGAGCGGCAGAACTCTTACTGGTGGGCGCCGTTTGTCCTTAATACCGAGAAGATCTCCTGCGATATCAAGCAGTTCATCAAGGCGGTTGCGGCGGAAGGCGTTCCGGTCTACAGTGTTCTTTGGCCGGAAATGTATAAAGAGAAAGCCTATACGGAACGGATCGGATTCGGAACGGCAAACTATCCGTTCGATGATCCGAAAGCGCGGCATATCGATTACAAGACCGTGGAATGCAAGCAGGCGAAGTGGATGACCGATCGGACGATCTCCTTCTTTACCCATCCGGTTTATACGGAAGATCATATCAATGCTTATATCGCCGCTTTCAAGAAGGTTGCCGATTATTACATGAAGTAGTGTCCTTGTGTTCGAAGAGAAAAATCATGATCGGATTGGTCCGGTTTGCGAAATGCGGCAAGCGGACCGATCCCCTTTTTAAATCAGCAGGAAAACAGAATGCGTAAAATAAAATATGCCTTGATTGGATTTGGCGGGATCGCGGAGAATCGAATTGCGAAAGAAGGATTCGCCTGTGATCGGAATCGCTTTGCCCCTTTGGAGAAAGCGGAATTGATCGGCGCGTTCGATCTGAACCCGGCCCGTAAAGCGGCGGCGGAAGCTCTTGGACTGAAGTGGTATTCGGGTATCGATAAGATCCTTGCGGATCCGGAAGCGGAAGCGGTTTACATCGCGACCAATAATCTTTCGCACGCGCCGCTGGCGATGGAAGCAATGTCGGCGGGAAAGCATGTTCTCGTGGAAAAACCGCTTGCGGCGACGGTATCGGAAGCGGCCGCGCTGGTTCAGGCGGCGAAAGAAAAGAAACGGTCTCTTTCCGTCGATCACATGATGGTCAATAATAAATTGAACGTCAAAGCAAAAGAACTTCTTGACGCGGGAACACTCGGAACGGTCAATGATTCCTGTTTCCACATGGAATTCGCCTACGGATATGATCCGGCGGAGGCGGGAACCTGGAGGTGCAGTAAATGGGAAGAGATGGGCGGTCCGATCGGGGACGTCGCGAGCCATTGTTTTTACATGGCCGAGTATCTTTTCGGGAAAAAGATCCGGGAAGTGGCCGCGGTTTATCTTCCGAAAACGATGCCGATCGCGGTGGAAGACGGAGCTTATATCCGTTTTAAAATGGAAGACGGAATGTGCGGATCGGTGAAAGTTGCTTTCAGTGAACTTCGGGGCGGACTCGGCGGGACTCTTTCCAATCTCGGATTCGAGATCTACGGAACGGAAGCGGTTCTTCGCAGTTTTGGCACGATGTTCCAGCTTTCCGGATATGAAGATGAACCGATTCCGATGCGTTTGGAGCTTGATCTTTTCAAATCGCAAAAGGTCTTTACCGGCAAAGATATTCCGACGCGAAATATTTATCAGCAGGTGATTGAGCATCATGCGGAATCGATTCTTTCGGAAAAATATCTGGACGGGGACGAAGGATCGCGGAACGTCCGGATCTGCTATGCGGCGCATGAATCGGCCCGAAATGCCGGAAAATGGATCGCGGTCGAATGATCGTTTTCAGTGAAGTGCTTGCTTTCGCATAAAAGGGAGAAATGAGAATCCGCGCACTGGAAATATCGAATATCAAAAAGGGGTTGTTCAGACCCCTTTAATCATCCATCGTTTTTAATCAGATAATGCTCTTGCTGGAGCACCCATTTCAGTCTTTTAATTTGATCGGCCATTGATATTTTTCGAATAGATCATCATCAAGCAGTGATATATTTATCACGCGAAGGCGTCCCTGAAAGACGCAAAGAGTCTATTAAAATACCTTGCTTTGTGAAATAATAAGTCGAAATTTTTATTTGTGTGTTTGTTCAGTATTTATATTATTGATTTTGAGAAGACCGGGAAAGCGGGAAAGACCAGCCTGGAACAGGCGGCACCATGCATAACCCCATGCGCAAGCATGGG
>JAUNSU010000234.1 GCA_030539035.1 Planctomycetia bacterium | reverse complement strand
CGTGAAAATCCGTGAAATCCGTGGTTTCAAAATCGGTTATTTACAGTTTGAGTTATAAACGATTTTCGACAGGAGTCTGTTCCTTTCTTCTAATGGGAATGATGATGAGTATCATGACCGCGGCTCTTTATTCGCAGGAATGGACCGGCTGGAAAGGACCGAATCACGATGGAAAATCAACCGAAACCGGGCTTTTGAATTCCTGGCCGAAAGAGGGGCCGCCCCTTCTCTGGAAATGCGACTCGCTTGGCGAAGGCTATTCCAATCTCGCTTTCTGGAAAGATATGATTTTTACCGAAGGCGATATAAAGGGGGAAACGCATCTCTTTATTCTCAATCGGGCAGACGGGAAACTGCTTCGCAAAATACAAGTCGGGACCGGAGGCGATATCGGCGGGTATCCCGGCCCGCGATCCACTCCCTGTACGGACGGCGAACGTGTCTATACCCTGAATCATTTTGGCATTCTGACCTGTATTGAAATCGCGACCGGGAAAATTGTCTGGTCCAAAAAATATGAAAGTGATTTTGAGGGCGCCATGATGCTCAGCAAAATTCTCAAACTGCATTGGGGGTTCTCGGAGTCGCCGCTTTTGGACGGAAACCGGCTCATCTGCTCGCCGGGTGGCAAGAAGGGAACGTTTGCCGCCTTGACAAGTTGACAAGTAACGTTATCTGGCGGTCCGCGGAATTAACCGACAATTCCGCCTACAGTTCTGTTCTTCCTGTAACGATAGACGGAGTACGCCAGTATCTGTTCGTAACATCGGCGGCGGTTGGCGGACTCAATCCGGCGGACGGCTCTCTTTTCTGGAAGACCGATTATCCGGACGTAAACCTCGTTGCCTGTGACCCGATCTATTTCAACGGAATCGTCTTTATGTCGGAAGGTTATAAAGTCGGCGGGTACGCCTGGCGGGTCCAAAAAGCCAAAGAGGGAAACGGTTTTTCAGTTGAGTCTGCTTATAAGCTTCGCAAAGTCGATAACAAACATCATGGTCTGCTTGCCGTTGACAACTTTCTTTATTCATCGACGGAACGGGGCTCTTTTGTCTGTGTCGATCTTTCGTCGGGCAAAATTCAATGGGAAGAGCGCCGCATGAGAGGCAAAGCGTCTGCCGTTTTTGCCGATGGCAAATTGATCTTGCGAAAGGAGAATACCGGCGAGATTATTCTGATGGATCCGAATCCGAAAAAGTACACAGAAATATCGCGATTCAAACAGCCGGAACGAAGCAGTAAAAACGCCTGGACTTATCCTCTGGTCGTTGATAAAAAGTTGTATCTCCGGGATCAGGATAAAATCTTCTGCTTTGACCTTGCAGATTCCGGATCTGCCGTTCACTGAAATACTGTTGTAACCGTCCCCAGAAGGGAAGAACACCTTAAAGGCAGACGAAATTGCCAATTTAACTCATACTGTAAAATTATTTACAGATTGAATAACAAAACTATAGGGATCAGATTTCATGAAAACTTATTCAAGCGTTTTTAGAACATTTTCCATTATCTGTCTGCTCATGGCGGGAATTGTCTATTCTGCGGAATATCGACCTGTTTCCGTATATACCGCGGCGGAAACATCAGACGGTCATGAAATAGGGAAAATACATGATGCTCTTCTTTCGACAACCGCTTGCCTCTTCGACGAGAGCCGGACAGGAAAAGACGCCCAAACCATCCCGGCAAATGGTTCGGACCCGGTTACAGGAACGCTTATTCTCGATTTCGGTACGCAAAAAACAATTCGCGGCGTTCGTTTGACAGCGAAAAATACCGCTGCACCAAGAATGGCACAAAAGGCAAGTCTGTTCACTTGTGATGATCCCCAGGGAAAAATGAACGTTCGTTTCCTTTTGAAAAACAGGAATTACCTGCGGTGATTTACAGTCATTCCGCCTTTCTTGTTTTGCCGAAAGCCGTAACGACACGTTATTTGGGAATCAGAATCGACAACTCCTACGAACGACCAAACAATTTCCCTGTTATTGAACGAAACAAATGGTTTCAGGATGCTTATCGCGGCTTATTGGCCGGATATGGCTATGATACCTCAGGAAGCGGAAAGTTTTTCTTTACCACCATCGCAGAAGTCTCCGCTTTCGATACGATCCCGTCCGATTATCCTGCCGCGAACAGGCCCGATCAGGCTTTTCCAAGCGCACGTCTTCATCGGGACTGGCTCTATCGCGATTTCGGTATGGATTACGCTAAAACTGTCGATTCCATGTCCCCGACAAAAATGAAAGAGTATCTCGAAAAATGTGAAAAGCGGCGAATCGAAACGCTTCGGCAGTTTGTCGATCTTGCTGGAACAAACCGTTTTGTCTATGTAAAACATTCTGTCATTGGAGCAGGTACCATGCTCGGCGGAACAGAGTATTTGACCG
>JAUNSU010000017.1 GCA_030539035.1 Planctomycetia bacterium | reverse complement strand
TTTTTGTCCTATTTCTTTCAAGTTTTACCCATAGTTCGTGTCAGAGAGCCATAATTAGTAATTAGTGATTAGCGGGGACCAGCACCTTCGGCGCTTGGTTAATGGGAGATTGTGTTTTTTAGAGATTTTTACCCTTTCACAGAGACGGCGGCTTTGCCGCCGTGTGCCCGGGACGGGCACCGTCCCAGCGCTCAGGTTCGAACCGTACACACAAATCGATATTTTTCTCTACTTCCCCGGGTTAATGGGTGATTATTTCTATCGAGATTTCAATTCTTTCGCAGAGCGGCGGCGCTGCCGCCGGGAAAGACCGACCGAAAGACAAGCCTCGAACAGGCGGAACCATGCATAACCCCATGCGCAAGCATGGGGGATAGACTTATTCGTCGAACATCTCAATCTTCCCGCCTGTTTCCACAATATATTTGCCGTTCTCATGCCGCAAAGAAACGGGAAGCTTTTCAGCATTGTCGCCAAGGAGCTGAATGACATTTAAAAATACAGTGGTTTCCTTGGGATCCTTGTTGGAATATTGTATTCTGTATCCGGCCAATTCCGGCAAATTGCGAGGCGGAATTTGCATCGCATGATCGAAAATATTATTCGCCTTCTCGCCGGAATAGATCTTAACGGATCGTTCGCTTTGTTTCGGCAGCAAGACAGTTACTGCCATACGGCCAGGCTTGATCGTTGCCTTCTCCGGAAGCGGAGCCGACGAAACAAAACCGTCGTCCGTCATCCGGGGCTCACTAAGCGTATTGATCTGCCAAAAAGTATCGAGGGGAGCTGTATTTTGACCGGATCGTGTAATCACTTTATCATAAACGATCAAAATGACAGGTACATCTTTTCGCTTCAAATTCAACCATCGAAACGAGCGGATGTGCGATCGGACTTTTTCGCTGTATGCAGGTGTCAGATCAAGCGTAAATTCCGATCGGACCGGATCGAACGGCGAAGGTTCAATCACCGACTTCACGACTTTACTTGTCTGAAAAAAAGGATTTTCGAGGTAATCTTTCGGCGAAAGCGGCGTTTTTCTTATCAGACGTTGACCGCCGTCATTGACAAGACCGTCCGGGAACTTTTCGGCAGGATCATACACGAAAACAAGATTATGCGAGCTGGATCCCTTATTGAAATTCATGTCATAAGCAGTGCCGTAAAATCCGTAAACGCCAAGGTCGCACGTCTGTTTGCCGCGATACCAGATTTGGAATCCGCCCGCATCCGCATGCTGATGATTGGCCGAACCGTAATTACCGCCCCGCAACTCAACGACAACTTCATCATTGTCCGGGTCGCTGATGATCGGTTTGCTAAACCACTGATCACTCATCCAGCCTGTTCGCAGCACTTGAGCCGAAAAAATCGGACCGGCATCAAATCCGGTCGGAACTGTTTTAAACGAAGCTTCTGCTTTCATTTCCGGGTCGTTGAGCAGCAGGAAGATAAGGGATAACCATTCCGGTTTTCCGCCATTTTGCCGGAAATACTCGGCTTTCATTACCGGGTCTTTACCATAAGTGTACATGAGGAGTGCCGTAAAGGGATAGCGGAAGTCCCCCACTCCCCAGCGGTCGCCGTCGTTGAACATTTCGCCGGTGGGCAATCGCATTTGAAGAAAATATTTGGCGACATTGGCGATATTATCGTTGAATACCCGTTTGCCGGACATGCGTTCCAGGAGCGTTGCGGCGGTTAAATCCCAAACGACACGGGACGAAGCATAGGAAATCCCCTGATTGTGCCGCGGCGACTGATATTCGAAGGCACGCATCGGAATCAGCTCTTCAAAAATGCGATAGGCGCACAAACGGTACGGTTCCGGATCGGCGTCATAAATCGCGATCGACATGCTCAAAAGATTAAGCAGAAGCTGCCCTTCGCTTCCGTGTCCGTTGACGATGTACTGATTGAACGGCGGCCAGGATATTTCCATTTCGCGCGCCAGTCGGAGCAGGTTTTTCTCGGTCGTGCGCTTCTGCTTTTCGGTCAGCAGCGGATAGCACCAGTCGTATACAATCGCGGAGGTATAAATGGACGCGCCCCGTTCGCGCGTAATATCGAGGATGTTGCCGAATTGCACTTTGTCAAGGAACGACAGCATTTCGTCAACCGCTTCCTGCCCGATCTTTTCATTGTTTGTCATGAGATAATAAAACGCTTTATTCTGGAGATTTCGCAGATAATGCGCAAGACTGGCAATCGCTTTTTGGTTATCAATAGAATACGACAGGAGTGTTCGCGGCTTTTTAAGAGCTTCTCTTTTTATATTTTCCCAAACAGGTCGATTTTCCTCTGTTTCAAGATTGTCTTTGATTTTCTGCAAATGTTCGCTGCGAACCCAAAGACGCGGATGCCCTTTCGGAGGGACAATTTCCGGCTTCCAGTTTTGGGCTTTTTCAGGAATCACGGGCGGTTTCCACGGAATCAGCTGAAGGTAATCGACTTGCACTTTATTGGGAAGAAACACTTCAATGGTCGTTTTTCCTTGCGGAAGATCGTGCAGTCCGAGCGGCGCTTTACTTGCAGCCGGATTTTGCCAGGGAGCGAACAGAACGTATGTCCGCCATGAATCATTATTGATCCGGATATTCGTGTAGAACGAATCGAACTTGCTTGTCGCCTTGCTCAAAACACGTTTACTTTCTTCCGGGTCAAGACCGACGGCCATCTGAACGCGATACGTTCCGGCCTTGGGCAGATCGATTTCAAAGATCAGATCAGGCGAACTTTTATCTTCGGAATTAACCTGGGATACAGCGTCGGATTTGAGCATAACGCCTTTTTTGCCAAGATAGGTATCGCGATTAATGACTTCCGCACGGTCTGAAATATGTTGTGCTTTTTCAGCGTCATAAGCGGCCGAAAAGAGATTACTCGCCGCAAACGGCGCGAAAAAGCAGATCAAGGCCAAGAGGAATAATCGCAAATGAATCATTCTCCGCGAAGCAATAAGCAAGAGCAGACCGTCAAACAGGCATCGGGTCGTTTTCATGAAATCTCCTTAACGTAAAAATATCGTATCCGATCACGGAAAATTTTGGGAAACATCCCCAAGAAAAATCGGATTTTCCGCGCACGATTACATACTTGAACTACAGTGTACACGAAAACATTCAGAATGTCAAACATTTTATTGAAAAAAATAGCAGTCCCCCTATTCGCGGGATCGTTTACATATTTCGACGCTTTCTGTGCTTGGAACTCTATTTGTTGCCAAGCTGTCTCATAAAAGAAGCTTGGCAAATGATCAAAAAGTACACCAATAGCAAACAAATTATCTATTATCCGTGAACGGGTACCTCACCGCAGTTCTTCCGCGGCAAGGCGTTCGCGTTTTTGTTCGAAATATTCGTAGGTCTTTTTCTGCTCGTCTGTCCATTGATTCGCTTCGGTATAGGAGCCGCAGAAGGGAACGCAAAGATCAATCCAGCAGGCAACGGTTCTTTTTTCGGTATCGGTTAATGCCGTCTTGTAATGACTGCCGTCAAGATACTTCATCAGATTACTTTTGTATGCTCCGGCAAATCGCGGGGGAAGAAGTGTCGGCCGTGATTGGGCTCCAATCCAGTTGACCAGCGGGCCGCCATGACTATAGTTCGTCAATTGCAAATAGGAAACAGAAAAATCACGCAACGCGTTCTGCGTCTTATCGCCGTTGTTCGGACACTGGTCCATTGTGTACGAAACGACCTTACCGGTCAGATTTAACGGAACACTTTTTTCATTGTGAATATTGCCGTCATGGCAACTGATACAATGGCGGTCCCATATCGGCTGAACTTCACGTGGATAACTGAAGCCAGAAAACGGTCCCTTTTGACCTTTCGCGGAATTGATTCCCAAATAAGATGAAACCGAGTCGGGCGACCCGTACTGAGAAGGATCAACGATTCTGCCCGGCGACTTTTGTAATTTTTGTTTCGGTTTTCTCATCGCTATGGAATTGACGCCCGCATTCGGATAGGTTTGAAGTTTGTCTTCATGACAACCGATACACGAAAACAGTTCGCCCGGCTGAAGAGTGGACCAGCTTCTCATCGTTGCGATAACGTAACCGTTATTATCAAGAACCTGAAAATAAAGCGGTGTTCTCGCCGGAGCTTCAAAATAAGCACTTCCATCTTTTTCGATCACCGCTTCCCCAAGAACATGTTTGACGTCCCAAGAGCCGTTATTGATGGAAATCGGAGTTCGTGAATGACCGCTCCCGACTTCACTGACATTGGAGTTATAAAGAATATCAGCGGCGCGGTATTCGATACCCACGACTCGGATTTTTTTGGCCGTTCCGCGTTCGATCCCCTTCATCGGCTCGCCGATATAAACGTCCTGCAAATAGTAGGAGCCGGTGTTTTCCTTCAACTTGACCTGCGACGGTTTCATCGGAGGAACGGCCCGTTTCATAACAGGTATCTGCTGACAGCAACAAATGGTCGGGTCCCAGGCGAGGAGTTCCCGTCGTCCGTCAGCAGCCATCCAGTAAACACCAAAAGGCGGATCATATAAAATACTGTTTCTGCTGTTTTTGCCGTTTGGAGAATGATATCCTTCGGGTGAATAGGTAACAAGATAGTTCTCTTCGTCAAGGGAATAGGGGTACTGAAATTGTTCCCCTTCCTGTCCGAAAGCATCGTAGGAACTTTTATACTTTTCGATGGGCGGAATATTGGAAGGACGACGCGGAGCGAGAAACTCGATTCCGTCGTTTCCCTGAGTTCCGTGTCCTCGATCCACAAGAATCAGTTTTCCCCGTTGATGGGTATGATGACCGGACGCAATCCCGATCACTTTGTTGGTACCAGGCACGCCCCGGGCATGAAGTATTGAGGTCGGGAACCAGGAATTCTCACCGTAAAAAGCGGTTTGAGCAGTGCCGTCCGAATTCATGACAAACAGCGGATGCGGGAAAGTCTGTCCCCGGTCATTGTATTCCCATCGGGTATAAATGACGCGGCCATCGTCCAGAATTTGCGGATAATTGGTATGGACTTGATCGAAACACAAACGGCGGACCTTCTCACCTTTGGCAGTACATGTATAAATATTGGAGACAGCCTGACGCCAGCAATCGGTCAACTGGACACATCGGGTCGACTGAAAGACAATATCCCCGTTCGGCAGAAATGCAGGTTCCAAATCACTGACCGCCTTGTTTCTGGTGATCTGACGAACAGATTTATCGGCGAGATTCATAATATAAAGGTGGAAGTCGTCCGTTTTGTAATTTTCGCGGGCAGAAAAAACAAGTTCGGTCCCGTCCCAGGAGAGATTGGGGTCGCGAATCATTCCATCGGGTTTTTCGAGCAGAACTTCATTGGTAACAGTCCCATCCGGCTGCAAAGTCAGTTGGCAGAGCATCGCACCGGGCCGGAACTCGGCAATTCTTTCCACGTACTGCTGATCGGTAACTTCATCGGTCCAGGAATAATGAACAGAACCGCTTAAAAGACAGTGCTTTGTATAAATAATCTGTCCTGTTTCCTGCAGGAGAGCGTCAAGTCTCAAGGAACGGCGTTTTACACAAACACGGTGATAAAGTTCACGCCATTGAGAATTGCTGCCCGGCACTTTATCCTTGACAAGATTGTCGAATACGGCTTGTGCGTCCTGAAGAAATTTTGCATCAGTATTATCCTGTTTAAGTTCGTCGAGAACACGTGTAACGATTTTTCGTTCGATCTCCGCGTTTTGCTGAGAAGTAAAACAGGGAGCGGGATCGGGTCCGTAATCCTGATAGAGCCAGTCGCGAAAGAGCCGCTTTTCCGGAAACGCCACTGTCGGAGAATTGGGAACCTGCTGCGGAATATTCTTTCCGAAAAAACCGCGAATCTCCGCAATTTGAAAATTATAATGAATCGGTCCGCATTCGTAAGAGTCCTCAATTTCAAGGAGAATATAACGCGCGGTGATATTCTGCGGAAAGGAAAGATAATATTTCTTTCCTTTGGACAATGGCAAAAGTTTTTGACTTTTTAAAATGATTTTAGCTGAGTTACCAGCAGTATCGGCGGAAGTCGTTTGCCAAATCGAAACGATTTTAGGATTGTAGAAATTCCCCGTATTTCGGGAAGTCAAAACGATTCCCGACAACGTGACCGTGGAACCGAAATCCAAAACAAGACGACCTGTAACAGGCGAATCAGCATTGGACGGAACGGTTTTGGGGAGTTTTCCTGTTCGAGTCGTGTCGGGCAGACAGGCATACGTTGCCGGATTGTCATCGATCATTTTCTCTGCGGCGTATTGTCCGCTGGAAGAGGGATGAGCCTGACAATCCGTAACAACATTCGCCGGTTTGAGTTCGATAAAATCCTCCTCCGCCTGTAATGAAACAGGGCCCCAAAAAAGGAACAGAGAAACCGGCAATCCGATAAAAAGCATGAAACGCGTCATAACAATCTCTTTTTAAATTATAGAAAGTCAAAAACCTGAAGGATTCAATATAACAAATTAAACGTTCTTTTAAAACAGAACAGCCCCGGAAGGATCAGAAGGCTTTTAATTCACCGCCTTCACGTGTTCCCAAGGCTCCCCAGATACCATAAGGGCTGGGACCAGTGCTCGGAGTACTTCCGCGGCCTGGCGTTGCCGTAGATAAAGTTCCGCAGTCAATCGTATCGGAAACAAAACGAATACTTCCATCGCAAAGAGCGACATTGACTCCGCCCGAATGATTGCTTTGAGGTGAATAAATACCATCCCCGTAATAATTATTTCCATTCATACAGGAAGGGGAATTAGGCGGTAAAATAGTAACAAACCCTCCCATATCATTCAATCGTCCGCAGAACCGAGTTTGCCCTCGAAAGGTATTAAATTGGGAGCCATTCAAATATGCAGTATCGCTCGCATATTTATAATTGAGACAGCTCGAAGGATCATCGGAGTAAGTGTTTTTCGCCAACGACAGTGCAATTCCCCCTTTGACTGGAGCTCGTAATGAAGCATTCGTGACTTCTGTAGCGGAAAGCATGGTAACCATTTCACTTATCATGGCCGTATTGCTGGTACCATCGACGCATGCGGCCGTATCATGCCGTTGAAGAACGGTGAACATTCCCTGCATGAGTCCGGCGGCCTGATTATTACTGTAGGACGTATCGCCGCGGCAAAGGGTATAACTTGTTTTTTCCACTCCTTTATCTGTTGGTATCGCAACGTTAGAGTCCGAAGGACACCTCAAAAATTCGATAGGCTTAATACGAATGTTACTATTTGCAGTATGAGTACACTTCCAGGAAGGCGGTATTTTACCGCCGTGAGTGGTGCACCAGGCTTGATACGTATCATAAAGATCGGCATGTTCGGTATAGGGCATAATATAAAAAATTCCTGACCAGAGACAATTGTGCGTCGTGTCAAGATCCGTTGTAACAAGGCAATCGGCACTTCCGTAGGAACAATGAGGACCTCCCCGTCCTGCCGGAAAGGATTTATAGCTGTCATGATAATTGTGCATGGCAAGCGCCAACTGTTTCATATTATTGGTGCACTGCATTCGCCGGGCCGCTTACCGTGCCGCCTGAACGGCAGGCAAGAGAAGACCTATGAGAATTCCAATGATCGCGATGACGACCAGAAGTTCGACCAGCGTAAAACCGCACACGGATATTTTCCCGTTGCGGGCGGACCTGAATCTGTTTGTAAACATATTTTCCTCCGATACTAACATTGATTTGAACGAAGATAATATCGCAAAAGGACGTCCCTTTACGACTTGATTTTTACCATACTGCTGAAGATTTATTTTGTTATTTCAATTCGATCTTTACTGCCTTCCCAACGTCAAGTTTTATTTCACCCTCCGTACTCGGAACATCAAAGACAAAAGGTGTTTTATCTTTCGAACCAAATTTTTTATCGACAACCAAAGCGTAAAGCGGCGGAGGATCCGATTCGTTCAGCTGCGGCCGGATTTCAATCGTTTTCGTAACGGTTGCCTTATATTTTCCCTGAGGCATTCCCGGGTATTTACCATGTGTCAGTACATTAAAAGAACCATCGGCTCCGGAAGTACCGCCAAAACTCCACTTGCCGGCATCACCGACCGGGACGATCGAAACAACAGCCCCTTCCAGGGGATTACCATCCTGAATCACCGTTATTTTTACAGGCACCAGTTTGGGAAGTCCTTCAGGCAGCTTCTCTCCGCAGCCTCCAATATAAACAAGAATAAAAACAGATAGCAGAAATAACAATGCGCTTTTTGTCATGTAGTGCCTTGTTCTTAATGTTTGAGCCCAGTAAACTGTCCAAACTTTCATCACTTAATTTCCTTTTTTGTAAAAAGTGTTTTAGAAACCGCAGATTGAAAATGATTCTTCCATTACCTCGGTTTTTGAGTTGTATAAAGCAAATTGCAACAAAAATTTGCAATTTTTTAAAAATACGCATATCGTGGTACACTCGTATATCATTGTTACCGGTATAACAATAAATTTCACATGCGTCAATATATATAAAATAATAATTTAAATAATAAATAAAAACACTGTTACATGAGTGTAATTATTTATATAAATACTCTTGAAACTCCACATTTTGATTCGGAGGGACATGCATGTTCAAGGAAACGAATTATTTACAGTTCGGCAAGGATTCCGGTAGCACTGCGACCGATTCCGAATCGCTCCACACCGTAAGGCAACATGGATTTCATCACGGCGAGTGAACTGACCCCGCCCGCCACTTTCAAGTGAACCGCATCGCCGATCGTTTCTTTAATGATTTTGAGATGGTCAAGTGTCGTTCCGGTTTTAGTCCAGCCGGTTCCGGTTTTAATCCACTGCGCGTTCCCTTGTACGACCAGTTCCGCCGCGCGGCGGAGTTGGTTGGGATTCAGTACGGGCGCTTCGACTATGACTTTGAGCGGCAAATCGCCTACAACCTGCTTGACCGCCTGAATATCGTCAACGACTTCACGGTACATTCCGGAAAGCAGAAATCCGACGTTCATGGTCATATCGACTTCATCCACGTTCAACTTCATGAGTTCGCGAGCTTCGGCGACTTTCATGGCCGTTGTGATTTGGCCGCTGGGATAGCCGACCGTACCGCCAATGAGAAAATGTCCATGTAATTTTGCCCGTTCTTCATGAACGGCCGGAATAAAACACGAAAGGCAAAACGCGGCCTTGCAATCGTATTTCGCCGCTAAATTTGCCACGCAAATTACGTCTTCCCGGGTAGACGTTACCTGAACGGCACTCAAGTCCATAAGTTGGGGAATATTAACATCCATAATCTTTCACTCTTTCTTCGTATAAACGGGTAATGATGGTTGAATTTCAATTAAACTTTTCGAGTGCATTAGAAATCGATCAGGCACTTCAATGTTTTTCCTGATTTAATCGCAGCGAATGCTTCGTTGATTTGTTCCAGGGGATAACGATGTGTAACGAATTCGCCGGCTGACAGTTTTTTGTCTCGAATCCATTGTACCAATGTTCCTGTCGATTCGCGTTCGAGTCGACGGGTCGGCCACTGATGAAACAAAAGATTAAAGTTGTAAGGAGCCGTCGATTTGTCCAAGGAAAAAACATTGTCGGCCAGAACGCCGTAAACACAAATACTCCCTTCCATAGCGATCATGGACAGAGCTTCGTTAATGATTTTGGGACTTCCGACCGCGTCGACAATAACGCTGTATTTCCCTTGTTCACGAATCGCGGGATCGTCCGGAGCAAAGACGGCAGAGGCTCCCATCTCCATCGCCTTTTGCCGCTTCCATTCAAGGCAATCGATCAGACCGATCCATTCCCAACCCAACAGACGGCCGAATTTAACGAAACTCATACCGACCGGGCCGCCGCCGTAAATCAAAACGCGTTTGCTGTGCGTAATGCGGAACTGCTCAATCGCACCGAGGACTTCCCGCCATGTACACATCAAAGCCGTTTCTTCCGCTGGAATATCGGACGGAATAACATTTTGCACTTCATGACATTCGAACCAGCCATGTTCGGCATCCGCCGCATGATCGGCAACCATGGCATCATGATCGTTTGCAAGGGTATAATCACAGAAACCGCCCCAGCCGCTTGACAACCCTTTTTCCGCAAATTCGAACAACATTCCGGAAAGCAGACGATCACCGGGCTTGAACTGACGAACCTTTTCGCCCACCGCTTCGACGATTCCGGTCGCTTCATGACCCAGAACCAGCGGATAGGCCGTTAAACCGGGAAAATGTCCCGTTACAACTTTCGCGTCCGTCGAATTGCAAACGGCACAAATATCTGTTTTGACCAATGCCTGATAGGGACCCGGAACCGGCTTGGCCAATTCCTGTATCTCAACTTTATTCGGTTCAACTACAACAACACCTCTCATTGAATTCGTACTCCTTTTCATTCTTTCATTACGTTCTTAGACTGTAAACAGATTTTTGTTTGGAACCACGGAGGAAATCAATATAAGATTCGGTACTGATATTTTTGACGAAAACGTGTTTTTACCAAAAAAATATCCGTGAATATCCGCGGTTTCAAAATCGGTTATTTACTGTTTGAGTGATTTTCATATTGCGGCAATACGGCCAGATTACTGTAAGTTTTTTCCAGTCCATAATAACATTCATCAAAAACGGGAAGGAGACGACGATAGATCTCCCTGTTCTCTTTTTTCGGATAAATGATATCGTCGACATGAATAAACCTGTCGATCGCGTTAAAATCATCGAAGAGACCGTTTGCGACACCGCCGATCACGGCAGCGCCCATGGAAGTTGCCTCTTCCAGCACATTTAATTTATGAACAGGACAGTCGTAAGCATCGGCCATGATCTGCCGCCAGACCGCACCTTTTGCCCCTCCGCCGATAATACGCATTTCATCGACAGGAACATGTTCGCGCAGGATCTGAACGATGAGACCCAGATTCATTGTAATTCCTTCAAGAACAGAACGGAGCATACATTCCCGGGTCGTTTCCAGATTCATCCCGACAAAAGCTCCCCGTGCGTCGGGATTCCATCGCGGAGAACGTTCCCCAAGCATATAGGGCAGAAAGAGGACGTTTCCGCTTCCGACGGGAGCGGCCGCGATTCGGGCATTGATCAGTTCGTAAACATCCGATCCTGTTTGTGCGGCTTCTTCCGCTTCCTGTTGACAAAAAGTATTGCGAATCCAGGCGTATGCGGATCCCGCTGTTTGGACGGATCCGGTCGGATGAAAAAGGCCGGGAACACAATGAGCCCAGATCATCGTTCTTTGACGGGGATCAAAAAGAGGCTGATCCGTTGTGAGTCCGATCCAGCTGGACGATCCAAGGTAATTATAGGCGTGTCCCGGCGCAACAGATCCGACTCCGACTCCGGCGCAGGATCCGTCTCCGCCGCCCACCGCGACCGGAGTGCCCGCCGCAAGTCCCGTCGCTTTTGAAGCCTGATCGGTAATGACGCCAAGGATCGAAGAAGAAGGAAGAATTTCCGGAAACATCTCCGGGGAAAGATCCGCCGCGTCCAGGATCTCTTCAGACCATCGTCCTGAAGTAAGATCGTAAGCGTTCATGCCGGAAGCATCACTCGGATCCGTTGCGAGACGTCCGGTTAATCGAAAATTGATATAATCTTTTGCGGCACATGTAAAGCACATTTTCTGAAAGATCCCGGGCTGCTCGCTGCGCAGCCAAAGTACCTTTGAAAGTGCGTAAACAGAGGCAAGGCGATGACCGGTGATCTTGTAAAAACGATCCGGATCGATTTTTTCTTTTAAAATCCGTGTCTGCTTTTCCGATCTTTGATCACAGTAGATCATACTCGGAGCAAGGACATTTCCGTCTTTATCGAGCGGCGTACTTCCCATCATTTGTCCGGAAAGGGAAACGACCCCGATTCTTTTCGGATCGATTTCCGCGATCAGCTTCTGAGTTGATTGGCAAACAGCGGTCCACCAATCGGCCGGGATCTGTTCCGCCCAGGATCCGTTGTAATATTTTGTTCCATGTTCATAAGATTCGGTAATACTTCGAACAAGAGTACCGTCTTCGCGGAAAAGTGTCGCTTTGTTTCCGGAAGTG
The DNA here is from genome assembly GCA_030539035.1 of Planctomycetia bacterium. Lineage (GTDB taxonomy): Bacteria > Planctomycetota > Planctomycetia > Pirellulales > Thermoguttaceae > JAUNBG01. Next base: position 35,315 of record JAUNSU010000017.1, on the reverse strand, counting down.
CCAAGATCGTGCGCAAGTAAAAGATCGGACTGCATACGGGATCCGTTTCTGTTTAAGGGTTCTGTTTTAATCGAAGAAAAACAACGGTCGCTTTGGAATCATGTTTGGAATTGACTTTATCGGGTCCGGTGACCATGTCGAAGCAGGCTACCGCCAGCCGTCCATTCCAGAGACAGGGTTCACCAGGCTGATTCAGACCGCCGCTGAGTCCATTATTATCGGGAGAAATCGCGAGGAACGAAAGAGATCGATCGGATCCGGCGATTTTCGCAATCGCGTTATTGGAAAAATCCGCGACATAAATATCGCCGGTTTTCGAATCGCGGCACATGCCGTCTGTCGTTCTCATTGGGATGGAAACGGCCTTTTTCAAAAAGTCGGGATCAGGGGTTCCGTTCGGAAGATTTAACGGCGGAATCGGTTTGGACTTCACATAATTTGACGTTGTTATCCGCTTGAGCCCGTCCGGTTTGGCAAGAAGAACGGTTCCATCTCCGAAATTACCGATAAAGAGATTCCCGGATTCGTTGAAGCAGAGGCCGTCCGCACCGTATTGACAGTCGGGATTTTGCGTTTGAAACAGAACGATCAGATTGGGATCATCGAGTGTACCCTTGACTCGGATATTATTTGCCGTAATCGGAAAACAATACACGCCGCTTGAAAGGAGTCCGTTTTCAGCATGAATTTTGGGCAAACAGCTGACCGTAATATAAGCGAATCCGCCGCGAATTTTCACTCCGTTCGGATGGGGGATATTCGAAGCAACCGCTGTGGTTGACACAATGCGTTTTCCGTCGAGTACAACACGGAGCAAGCGTCCTTGACTTAATTCTCCGTTTTTCCCGTTTCCGGTCGGCCAGTTCTGATTATCACAAATAAAGAGAGAGCCGTCGGGAGCGAACTCAATTCCCATCGGGCAGGCTTTTTTCGTATCAGGATGAACAGGAACATCGAACCATTTTTCGACTTTTCCCGACTTATCAATTCGAATGACACAGGCCGGTTTGGAATCGTCGCCGAAGTTGGGACAGGCGACGATCAAGTCGCCGGTCGCGGGACAAATGGTCATTCCGTCCGGAGTGGATACGTAATCCGGCAATACGATAAAGTCCGGGAATTCCTTTGCGGAACAATCGGACAGTGCCGCCCAGAAAAAAATCGCAATCAGTAAAATCGCGCAACTGATATTCTTCAAAACACAACCTGCTTTCATTTTAATATTTCATAAACACAAACGGCACAACGACCCATTCAATGAATGAATAGGGTTGTATCATTACGGTTCCGGACGGGCATTTTTAAAGCCGGGCATATCAGCTTCCGGAAGGGCGCCGGATTCCTGACACCCCTTCTGAATGGCCTTGAGCATAGTCTGATAATCCGGATGATTCGTATCGTTGAACAACATTTTTTCGGGCTGTTTCGGATCGATGGGCAAGCCGCGGCCGCCCGCTTTTTTATTCAGATGAGCGGTCAGGAGCGGACTGTTTTCGGGCCGGGTCAGATCAATCCAGGCAAAACGTCCGATCCAGTCGATATTTCTACCATCACGGACACCGGGAATATCACGATTACCCCCGAAAATATTTTTATGGCAAGCGGCACAGGCACGATCATAAACCGGAGTGATTCCTTGAGCGAACCAGGGAGCAGGGCCGTATCCCTGAGGTCCTGCCCAGCGATCGCGTTTGCCCGCCGCTCCCGGTTTCCTATTCGCGTAAGTGCCATAATACGGAATATCCGCGTCAATCCACATTCGCAATCGAGCCATTGATTCTGCGTCGACCTCCTGCTTACAATGTTCCTTGGTAAAGCAGTCAGGCAAACGACTTGCCATGGACCCGCTTGCGTAAGGACGATTCACCGCCGAAGGAGTATAGAGCAGCCAGTGGAATTGCACCAAGGGTTTTCCCCGTGCCGCTTGGTCCGGAATCAATTCGCCTGTCAGCATATTGCACTGACGATAGGACCGGCTGCGGCCAATCAGGTTATCATAGGACATATTGAAGAATCTCGTCTTGTCGCCGGACAGATTATAGCCGCCGTCCGGATTCGGACCGTCGTGACACTTCACACAATATCGATCCAGAACAGGTTGGACCGTACTGACGTAATCGATAATACCCGCGTCCAGCGTCTGATTATCTCTTTTCGCGGCGGCTTGGACCATCCAATCAGGCAAGGAGGGCGTTGTCGGTTTACGCGAAACCGCTTTGGCTCGCGCTGCGGCCATGGCAGTTCCCGGCAGAGTATCCCGCGGCTCATGACAGCCCAGGCAACTCGTCGTTTCGCCCGGCATGAATTGGGCCGCACTGGTCATTCGCTGGATTTCCCGTCCCTGTTCGTCCAATGCCTGAAAGTAAATCTCGCGAAGGGCCGGAACGTAAAAATGGGCCGATCCGTCTTCTTCGACAGGAACCTCTCCCCAGCATCGTTTCGCGTAATAGGTCCCGCAACTCATGACCGGCGACTGATCGAACGCGCGTTTCATCAAATCTTCCGACTTGCGAACCTGCTCCATAATACGGAGTGTTTTAATGGTTCCTTTGGGAATATTTATCCCTTCCATACCATTATAAACATCGGTCAGAATAACGACGCCAACCGGTTCCCCCTGAAGCATATTGCCGTATTCCGGGATCCCCCAAGTCTCTTCCCGAACAGGTCGAACCTGCTCCTTTACAAGATTCGGACGCAAGACCTTTTTCAAATTCACGTTGGCAATTCGGGATGCGGGTAATGCCGGACGATCTCGTTCCTCAAACGGAATCGGAAAGAAACAACTCAACTTTTTATCTTCATAGAGCATTCGCTTTTCGCCCGCGGAATCAAGGAGCCAAATACGGAATCGCGGTCCCTTTGCCCCGCCTTCTTCAGGCGAATAAATCGTCGGACCTTCTGAACCGAACGAACAGAGAAAAAGGCTGTCGGTCAACGGATACGGGTCGCGATAACTCCAGGGAAAAGCACGGTCGCCAATAACAGGAAATTCTTTCGTAATATATTGCCAGCTCTCATTCTTTTTTCCTTCGACGCCAAACCGGCGATCCACCAGGCCGATGGCTCCGTGCGGATAATTATGGTGCGGGGCAAACGTGGCAACCACTCGACTTGAACCGCTGTCCGGGAGCGGACGTGCCTGAAGAAATGAACCAACGTCACGAACCGTATTCCCGAAATAAAGCTGATATTGACTTCCGTCCGGATTCTGTGTCCAAAGACTCTGCCGATAAGTCAGATCTCGATCCACGTATTCCCAACGGGTAAAAAGAACCCGACCGTCCGGCAATACTTGGGGCGAAAAATCGGACAATGTATTCATACTGACACATCGGATATTATTGCCATCGGCATCCATGGTGAACAGATTGGAAGCCGGACCCGGCTGGCAAACCGTGTGCCCGAATCTGCGAGTCGATACGAAGACAATTCGCCCGTCCGGCATTTCACTCGGACCAATATCATAATAATCGCCGCTGGTCAATTGGGTCAGCCCCGAACCATCCACGCCTATCTTGTAAATATGCCAATATCGGACATCTTTCGGACGATAGGAAAAATAAATCGTTTTTGCGTCATACGAAAGATTCATATCGTAAATACAACCGTCGGGATCGCGAAAGATCGTTCGGACCGCTTCCTTAGGATTTGCGGGAGTTACAAGCCGTATTTCACAACCTGGGAACGTCGGCTGGGCTTGCCAAATATCATTTCCCACCGAATTGGGAGGGGTCAACGGCGATCGGAGCAAAACGAGCAAAGGCGGTAAATCTTTTGTCTCCAAGGTCTCCGGATATTCTGTCTCAGGAACTGGAACTGCTTCCTCGGTCATTGATATTTCCGTCCAGCCCTTCTCATTGGCCGCTGAATCGCGAAATTTCAAATTCCTCGCCGAAAGATCATATTGCCATGTTCGTAACGCAATTGTTCCCTTGCGAAGCGGATCTGCCGCGGCCATCTCCTTCTCGGTATACTGGAAAATCGACTTGTCATTCAGAAAAAATTCGAATGATGTTTCATCGAATCGAACCCGGGCCTTAAACCATTTCCCTTTCGGAATCTCACACGGAACCTGTCGAATCGTCTGGTAATTATATCGGTGAGTGCCGAACATAATGAGCTGGCCGTTGGGATTGAATCCGATTTCGTAACCGTTGAAATTATCGGCACCCGGCTTGCAATCGGATACCTTGAAACTGATACCGCTGAATCCATTGGCATTGTTCGGCAGTAAAAGCTCGGCCTGAAATTCGCCCGCGGTCGTCGGCTTGATCATGTTCGGAACTGCTAATGGGCCCGCACCGCCTTTTCCTGTGAGTATCCCGTCTTTAATCGACCAACTTCCTCCGAAAAGAGAGAGACCGGGCAACTGGGCCGTGCCTGAAACCGCCGGAACAAAGGGAACCTTGGCTATGCGTTCCAACTCCGTCTCTTCCGCGAAATTATTCATTCCGTTCACTATCAACAGAATCGCAACGGAAAACAGTTTATACCAAATTCGTTTCATTCCAACCGGTTTGCTTGTCATGATTGATCTTTCTATTACCGGAAAATCGGGAAATATCTGCACTTTTTAAAAATACTTATATTGTGATACGTCCGTGTATCAATGTTACCAATATAACGATAATTTTCACATACGTCAATAAAAAAATGAAAATATTTTAAATAATAATTAAAAACTTGGTTTTATTAGTGTAATTTTTATATAAATGCTCTTGACATACCTGTTTTTTTATGTAAAATTGCCTCGTAAACAACATGGGGAGCGGATCAGAAAAAGTTTTTTTACACACGCTCAAACGTTTCTTTTTTTTCGGAATTTCCTTTGAGAGGGATTATAAAAAATCAAATGGCCAGTAAAACGAAAAACAGTTATCAGGTGCCCGGGCTTTCCAAAGGGATTGATCTTATTAAACTTTTATGCGATTCCCGGACTTCAATGACCCTTACCGAAATTTGCAACGCAATGGGATTGAATAAACACATGGTTTTTCGTCTTCTTCAGACGTTCATTCGTGAAGGCTGGGTTATTGCTGAATCGGATGGTCCGCGATACCGTATTTCACTTGTTCCTTTTTATCATACGAGCAAGACGATCAATCGTTCGAATCTGGTTCAAATGGCGACGGAGCCCATACAGCGTTTTTGGGAGACGGTGGGCGAAAGTACCAGTCTTGGGATACTCGATGAAAACCGCATTTTATACATCATTCATCTGAACAGTACGAAAGATGTCGCCGTAATAGGACATGTGGGCAGGCATTATTATCTTCACGCGTCGGCGCCCGGAAAAGTGCTTCTTGCGTTTTCTGAAACGGCGTTTCAGGAAAAAATAATCGAGGAAGGTCTCATTCAACTGACTCTTCAAACGATGACATCGCCTTCCCGATTACGGGAAGAATTGGAGGCGATTCGTCAGAATGGATTTGCTGTTGACCGTGAAGAATACGCGAAAGGAGTGATCTGCTTTGCCGGGCCGATTCGCGATTATACGGGAAAAGTTGTTGCTGCGCTGAACACTTCCGTTTTGACCATGGACTACTCTTTGGCCGAATTCGAGCAGTCGATCGGAATGCGAATTCTCGATACATGCCGTGTTATTTCCCGTGCTTTGGGCTGTCCGGCAGACTGAATTCAGTGAAGTTTTTCTCAACTTCCCCGGGTTAATGGAAGGGTATCTTTTTTAGAGATTTCAGCACTTTCACAGAGCGGCGGCTTTGCCGCCGGGTGGGCGGGACGCCCACCGTCCCAGCGCTCGGGTTCGAACCGTGTTCGGGGATCAATGTTTTTCACCGCTTCCCCGGGTTAATCGGTGTTTATCTCTTTTATAGATTTTAACTCTATTACAGAGCGGCGCCTCGCCGCCGGGAATCACCATATTACTTTACCCGGTTGGAACATCCAATAATCAGCGCCCCGACAGGGGCAGTGCCTTCCAGCCCGGGGCAAGGGAGCGAAGCGACCGGCACCCCGGGTCAATGTATCACCCAACAGCAGCGCGCTGTAAGCGCAGTGCAAAAAGAACAACCGGTAAATCAGCGACCAACGGAAGCGAGTCCTCGGCAACCGCGCGGCAGCGCGTACTGGATGCAACGTCTACGTTGCCCAACGGGAGCGGATCCCCGGCAACCGCGCGGAAGCGCGAACTGGGAGCGGCGCCTCGCCGCCCGGGTTAATGGGAGATTACGTTTATTGGAGATTTTAATCCCATTACAGAGCGGCGCTACCGCCGGGGATAAGCGAGGACGCTTATCCCTCCCAGCGCGCGGGCTCCTGCCGTGTTCCGCGCTTTTTATGCTTCCCGTTTATATTGCGGGATCTTGAACGTTTCTCCATCCTTAACAGACGAAAGATGGGCAAACCAGCCGGGAACGGTCATGTTGAGCGCATCATAGACGTCAACGGCCGGTCGAGTCGACGTAAGAATCGCGTTGACGAAATCTTCGCACAAATATCCATGAGATCCGCCGTGTGCTCCCGCTTCGACTCCCGGCGGCAATGCCGGTTTATAAATCGATGTTCCCAGATTTTTAACGATTCGCCGTCCTTCATCGATTCCCGTGTAAGCACTCTTGACATCAAGATAGGTTCCGTCGAATCCGCCGATCTCTCCGCGAACCCGACCGGCTTCCAGATATTTGCCGTAAGCGGGACAAACCATCATGCGCGAGATCCCTCCTTCGGAAGTATGGAAAAGCCCGATCTCACCGCTGAAGATATTGCCAATCGCGTTGGGGACTCGTTTCGCCTTATCGAATGAGAGAACTCCCTGGCAGGAGACGTCCGTAAAGCTTCCTCCGGTTACTCCGACATAATACGCGGTCGCATGGGTCGGATACCACATGGGACATCCGTTCTTACGCCAATCTTTATAAGATCCGATCGGCGGATCTTTCGGTTTGCGCGTATGGCAGTATTCCCCTTCAGAGTAGATGATCTTTCCGAATCCGCCGGCATTATAGATCCTTTGCATCGCGTAAAGATCGTCGTGGAACATCGAGGTTTCGAACATCGCGTAAATAAGGCCCCGATTCTTTTTCACGCATTCCAGAAGTTTTTCGGCGTCTTCAATATCGCCGCGAAACGCGGGAACCGCCGTACAGACATGTTTTCCGTGATTGAGCACTTCAATACAATGCCGCGCATGAGAAGGAGCGTCGGTCGCAACGAAAACCGCTTCAATCGAATCATCTTTGACCAGTTCTTCAAGAGACGGATAGGTTTTACTGCATTTGACCCTTTTGGCAAGAGCGGCGCACCGATCCGGGAACAGATCACTTACTGCGGCAACTTCCACGTTGGGGTGATTCTGAAATTCGAATTGAGCGGAAAATTGACAGACACCGTATCCGACCAGGCCGACCCGAATTTTGCGATCACTTTTCGGCTGCCAGGGAAGACCATGCTGCGATTCCCGGGAATGCTGATCAAATCCCGCGATTTTCGGACCTGCTCCCTGAACCAGTCCTGCTGTCGAAGCCATCGCGGCCAAGGCCGCCGTTCCGCAAAAAGCGCGTCGGGATAATTCGTTTTTCATAAAATCTGTTCCTTTCTGTTTGAAGTATTGAAATGTTCCATTTCTGATTTTCGAGGCTGTCCCCGCAATAAATCGATACCGGGTTTTCTTCCAGTATATCGACCCGGATCAGCTATGTCAAGCATAATTTTATCCGAAATGCCAAAAAATGTTTCTTTTGTTAAAACAGAATGGATACATGTATCGTTTTGTTTTAACCATATATTACGATATTATACGTGTAATACTTGACAGTATTGTATCTTTCTGATAAGATAAATATCATATCGATACATTTCGGCCGCGAATGAAAACCGGAATGAAATCGAACAGGCTTTTTACTGATTTTAAAGGAAAAAAACATGATACAATTTCCGAAAGATCTTCCCCGATACGGGGCGGCCGATCTGCTGAAAAGCACCATGATCGAATATATAGTCCAGAACCATCTTCGGCCGGGCGATCCTTTCTTTTCCGATCTGCAAATCGCGGAAGCATCGGGGAGAAGCCGATCCACCGTTCGACGGGCTCTCGATCAGCTCCAGGATGAAAAATGGATCCGCCGAAAAGGGGGTGTCGGTACTTTTGTCGGATCTCAGGCCGGCAGTTCCCGGCGCGGATCATTGAAAACAACTTCAGAAATTCCGAAGGATCAGAAAACATTGCGGATCGGATTGATCAGCTCGGGAATTGGCAAACAGTCAGTTGGGGATTCGGAACTGCGCGATCAAAAAGAAAATCTCGCTCCGCCGGGCTGGTTCTCCAGCGGAATAATTCTCGGACTCGAAGAGCTCTCCATCCAGGAAAACTATATCGTGGAATATATGGGATCCTGCAGCAACAAACCGGAAAGAGTTCTTCGCCGCTTCGAGCAGAGCAAACCGGATGTTCTGATCAATATGGGCCATCCGGTTCACGCGGCGATTATCGAAGCGCAGCGGAACGGCATTCCTGTTATTTTCGCCCTGAATCGGGACTTTCAGTATGGAACCGTCAGTATTTATGAGGACAATGCCGGCGCAATGGATCAAGCTGTTGCCCTGCTTCGTCGAAATGGACACGAGCGGATCGGTTTTCTTCAGATCTTCTGTTCCGGATGGTGGGCCGCCAATCGATACAGCGCCTATTTAAACGCAATGGATAAACAGGCTCGGGAACCGGACGAATCTTTGGCACTTCTGATCCCGGAGGATCTTTATATGCACAGCGGAGAGATCATTGCCCGTTGGCTTCGAAGGGAAAAGCCAACGGCGGTGATCTGCGGCAGCTGCCATGTAATGGGCTCTCTGAAGGAAGCCGCTCAAAAGGAAAAACGAAAGGTTCCCGACGACTTATCGATTATCACGTATGATCAGGCGCCGATGCTCAATTACATATTTGAAGGGATCAATCCTCATGTGATCGAATTGCCGACGCACACGGTCGGAATTGAGATCGGAAAGATGGTTCGCCGCATTGCGGATCAAAAACCGGTAAAAAGAGAAGAGTACATCATTCCCTGCAATTTGATTCCCGGCAACTCCATTGTACAATTAAAAACTTTATAAACTTTTATTTCCCGACGGCAACGCCGGAGGGGATCCTCAAAAACCGGGGAAGCAGAAAAGAGATTGTTCCGCAAGCCCGTAATGAAGGGAGCGAAGCGACCGGAATTAGGGAATACATCGTTCGGGGGGATCGTTGTTCGACGCTTATTCGAATCACTGTGTTTTTTAGAGATTCCAACTCTTCGACCACGGCGGCTCAGCCGCCGGGAGCCCGGGACGTCCACTGTCCCAGCGCTCGGGTTCAAACCGGGTTCGCGGATCGGTGTTTTTTCCACTTCCCCGGGTTAATGGGAGATTATCTCTTTTGGAGATTTCAACCCCTTCACAGAGCGGCGGCGCAGCCGCATACGGAGGACGGTCATCTTGGCCGCCCCGAGCGATGATAATTTTCTAAAAACGTTGTTGGAGCCTTTTCGGATGGACGCAAACGAATACGATATTATTTATCATAAAACGCAAATACATATTAACGCAAGGGCCAACAACGATATTACTTCACCCGGTTGGAATTATCAATAAATAGCGCCCCGATAGGGGCAGTGCCTTCCAGCCCGGGGCAGAGGGAGCGAAGCGACCGGCACCCCGGGTTTACGAACCCCCCAACAGCAGCGCGCTGTAAGCGCAGTGCAAAAAGAACGAGGAACACAGATAAGGGTTCGAATCCGAACACAGAGACGACGAGGAGGAGACAATGAGGACAAAAAGAATTACCCCTGTTCGCCAGTCCCCTATGTCCCCATTGTTCCCTGATCACCGACGACCTTCATTAGGGGGTAAACATCACCCGGGGGATTGTGGTTCAACCCTTATTCGAATCACCGCGTTTTTTAGAGATTCCAACTCTTCGACCACGTCGGCTCCGCCGCCGCGAGGGCGAGGACGCCCACGGTCCCAGCGCTCGGATTCCAACCGCACACACAAATCCTTGTTTTTCTCTACTTCCCCGGTCTTCTCAAAAAACATCGCTTTTTCAAAATTCCATCCGTGGTAATCCGTGAACATCCGTGGTTTCAAAAAGGGAGATGGGACTACTGGGACAGCTGAGACTATTGAATCTCGCGGTTTAAAATCTCAACGCCTTTAGAAAATTCACACCGCTCGGGCCGGGACGACCGCCCTCCGTATGCGCTTTCGGCACCGGGGCCCCCAACTAATCACTAATCACTGTTTTCCGTCTATTGCCGGGGCGGGTACTGCGGTTACATAGATCCCCAGATCGGGCTTTTCACCTGAATAGTAGGCGAGATAATGCGAGTTTCCGCAAGCAACCGCGTTGACATTGCCCGCATCCCAGGGGATCGCACTTCCCAGAGAAACCGCCTTGGCCGCCGGCCAGCTGAGCGGATGATCAAAAATAAAATTCGGATCCGTAATACGGCACCGAAGAACTCCCCGTCCGCGCTGATAATAATAGTTGCTCAATAAACCGGTCTTCGCATCAAAGATCAGACTTGGCGTAGAACTCATGATGTCTCTTATATTCGTTCGGGTTTTCTTCCAGGTCTTTCCGTAATCAAGAGAGATCATTTGAAATTGTGTGCTTTCAGCAGTCGATCCTCCGACTTCCGTTCGCGCAATCGCGAGGATACGCCCATCTCCGAGATAGACCGCAGAAGGCTCCGTCGGCCATTCCGCTTTCGGTAATTTGGATTCCACTGTATTTTGAGTCCAGGTCGCTCCGTTATCTTTGCTGATCAAGGTTCCCCAGGAGTTGGTCGGTTCATCCTTATAAAATCCCGCGAACCAAAGGGCCATTAAGCCGACGCCGGGGACCTTGAAAACATCCGTGATCTGCATCGGATTCGGATCGAGCTTCGGCGTTGCGATGTGTGTAAATTTGATCCCGTCCTCGGTGCGGTAAAGATCATGATTCCAGGTCGATCCGATACGGCGCACCCAAAGGAGCATCGCTCCCTTTTCGTCCAGTCCTTTGCCAATTGTTACCTCGCCGAATTTCGGTGTATTTGCGACCACAGTTTCCGGAGTCCATGTTTTTCCATTGTCCATGGAGGTTCGGGCATAGACGGCGCGAACATCTTCCGCAATGGAATGGGCCGTTCCGCGGCAGTAGACACAGACGAGCTTCTTGCCAATAGACTGAATCACAGGCCAGGAGTTGTATTTTTCCGCCTTCTGAACGGTATAAGACTTTATAAGTTCTCCAATCGGAGTGATCTTGACCATTACCAATCCGGTTGGACGAGTAAATGTATCGATCGGATCGCCCGGCTCTCTCTGAATGCGAACGGCAAGAGGCTTGTTTGGCTTTACCGGATAATAAGATTCCAGAACGATTTGCCGGGTACAATACGGCTCCGCGGGAAGCGGGGTTCGTGTCGCGGGACCTGTAAGTGCGTTCGAGGAAAAAGAAGATCCCTTTTCCATTTGGAAAAGATGAACGCGATAGACATCCTCAAATTTGGGATTCGTCTCTTTATCCGATGTGAGAACGGTGATCTCCGCCTCAACGCCTGTACAATCGTCCGGCAAGACGGGAACAAGTCCGGCAACGGATTGGCCAACCGTTCCGCCCGAAAGCGACCAGACCGGAATACTTGCCGATCCTTTCGACATTGCAACAAGAGAAGGATTACCGCTCGCGATAGAAAGATCACTCGCCGTTAAATAGATCGGCGCGAATCTCTTGACCGGAAAATTCACCGCCGGATCAGATTCCGAACTTGCAATCACCTGATTCTTTTGAACCGGTTTTACTGTTCGGGAATCGTCGGTTTGCGCGTAAATTTCAATCAGAAAAGCGCTGAAAAAAAGCAAACTGCAAAGGGCGGTGCGCGGAAATTGCATAAAATTCTCCTCTTCTGTTTTCTTTTGGGGATAAAATCAGATCGGAGAAAGGGATGAAAGATTTCTGTCCCTTCCCGATCATTTTGTTCTCTGTAAGAATTTTAACCGAAAAAAGAGAAAAAAGCAAGTAAAGTCCGAAATTAATCTTCCGAATTGCCCAGCACTTCATTCAGAAATGCCCGGAGCTCTTTCGGGTTGAAATCCTGCTTTGATTGAAATCGCAACTGAACAGCATCGAAAGACGGATTTGAACCGTCGACTTCCGGTTCGGATCCGAGATGCAGAATTTTTCCCTGCGGAACGGAATTTTTGGGAACATTGATCTGTAATCCGAGGAAGTTTGCGTTTTTAGTCATTAAAATACAAGCTGCTCCGGAAGATCCCTTTTTGGTAAAGGGAACAAGAAGTTTATTGCCCCAATTCGGAACGAGATCGGGATCGGCTTCGAGAATGAGAGCTTCTGCTTTCTCCACCAATTCGATGGGCCAGGCGGGTTTGGTGTCTCCGCCGTAAAAATGGTGAGGATCCAGATGCCACTTCTTTCCCAGCGTTTTCCATGGTGTTAAATTGACGGAATTTTCTTTTGCTTTGTCCATTAATTTTGTGAACTGTTCGATCGCAAGATCGAGAAAACTCCAGAATTCGGGCCGATCGAATTCCTCATAAGTGCAGATCCGCAATTCGATCTCCTGCCAAGGACCGGCTGTTTCCACTTTTACTCTTTGCTGGGTTCCGTAAAGGGGAATATCGTCCATTTCGTTTAAGGGCCGCAGATCGAGCTGCTGAACAAGAAGATCTTTTTTAAAGGTATTTCGGGCAGTTCGGAACTTGACTTTGAGCAGCCATTCCTCTGCGGTGATCGCATGAAAGAACCAGCCCAGGGACTTCTTTTCCGCACGGATTTCGACGATCGAGCGATTATTCCAGTCGGTAGGTGCGAATCCTTCCGCTTCTTCGATTCGATCGATAATTCGGGCAAGAATGCGGCCATCCCAGCGGCAAGGGGATCCTGTCCGGCTCGCGTGCGTATTCGTGTGCCAGCCGCGCCCGTCCTTTTCCCAAGGCATCGGTTCCGATTCTTCTTCCGATCCTTCCGAATCTTCTTCGTTTGCGCTCTTCATTTCCTCTTCAAAGGCTTTGGGATCGAACAGTTTTCGTTCCTGATAGTCGGGATTTTCGAGCAGTGGGATCAGCATATCGCCCGTATAGCTGCGAAATCCTGTTTTATGATCTTCAGGTTCCGAGAGCCAATTTTTTTCATATTGAGCGAGCTGTTCCGGAGTTCCCGCATAAACGAGATGTCCTCCTTCGAGTCCGGCTTCTGGTCCGATATCGACGATCCAATCCACGGATTTAATGACGTCGGAATTATGTTCGATCACAATCACAGTATTGCCGAGATCGACGAGATGGTGGAGCACATCAAGGAGCCGGTTGAGATCTTCGAAGTGAAGACCTGTCGTCGGTTCATCAAGAATATAGACGGTTCGTCCGGTATCCGGTCGGGCAAGTTCGGCGGCCAGCTTGACCCGTTGCGCTTCTCCTCCTGAAAGAGTCGTTGCCGATTGGCCCAAGGCGATATAATCAAGTCCGACTTCACAGAGCATACGCAAAATTCGGGCGATTGCCGGAACATTCGCGAACAGGGCCAACGCGTCCCGACAGGACATATCGAGTACGTCGGCAATCGATTTTCCATGATACAGGACTTCGAGAGTCTGCTGATCATATCGTTTTCCGTTGCACGCGTCGCAGGTAACCCATACATCTGCGAGGAAGTGCATTTCGATCTTGATCTGTCCGGCTCCTTCACATTTTTCACAGCGTCCTCCCTGCAAATTAAAACTGAACCGCCGGGGAGTATATCCCCGGAGGCGGGATTCGGGAAGCTGGGCATAAAGTTGGCGGATCAGATCAAATACGCCGGTATACGTTGCGGGATTCGAGGTCGGTGTTTGTCCCAGCGGCTTTTGATCGACTTCGATTACCTTATTGATCTGTTCCATACCGGGAAGATCTTCGAAGGATCCGGGAACAGTTTGCGCTCTTTGCAATCGCCGCGCGAGTTCTTTGTAGAGAACATCTTCAATGAGGGAGCTTTTTCCGCTTCCGCTGACCCCGGTAACCGCGGTAAAAGCGGAGAGGGGGATAGGGACATCGATCGATTTGAGGTTGTTGTGCCGCGCACCGCGGATAAGGATCCATCCGGGCGTCCAGACGGGCAGCGGATTTCCATAGATCTCTTCCACATTCGATGGAATATGATGATCACGTGCCCGCAGGTATCGGAGCCGCCGTTCGATTTCATTTTGCGGAAGGACATATTTTGGAGGATCTTTTTGAAGCGCTTTTTTACCGCGTCCCTTCCTGGGCTTTGGATCGGCCGGTTCCAGATCGATGCAATCGAGATCGCAAAGGATTCGCCGATTGATCGGGACAGGAATGATCTTTCGGCCGGAGAGATAATTTCCAGTGAGGGAATCGGGATTATTCATGATCTCTTCGGGAGTTCCTTCGGCGGTGACGAGTCCCCCTTCTTTTCCGGCGCCCGGTCCGAAGTCGATGAGATGATCTGCGGATTCGATTACTTCTTTATCGTGTTCGACGAGCAGAAGGGTATTTCCCAGACTGCACAGGCGGCGCAAAGTTGCGATTAACCGTTTATTATCGCGGGAATGAAGTCCGATTGTCGGTTCATCAAGGACATACAGGACACCGACAAGTCCGCTTCCAATTTGCGCGGCAAGGCGAATACGCTGGGATTCACCGCCCGAAAGAGTCGGCGCCGGGCGGGAAAGCGTTAAGTAATCCAATCCGACTTCGACGAGGAAACTGAGCCGCTGCTTAACCTCTTCGATCAGATCGCCAGCGACCTTTTGTTCCATGGGCGAAGGCTTCCAGCTGTTGAAGAAGCCGATCAGATCACCAAGGGGTTTGCGGCAGATCTGATCCATTGTCTGTCCATGAAATTGGACAGCGGCGACATCGTCCCGAAGGCGGCTGCCCAGGCAAACGGTGCATTCCACTTCATCGATCTGATATTCCAGTTTTCCCCGGAAAGCGGGAACGAGCCGGCCCGCTTCTTCAATCGAAGGATAAAGACCTTTGAACTGAAATCGGAAAAGAAGACGTGAAGGATCGTTCGGATCGAAAACGGAAAACCAGCGTTCTCCTGTTCCATGGAAAAAGAATCGACGGTGCCGCACATCGAGCTGTTCAAACGGAACATTGAGGGGGATTCCCATCTCTTGGGCAAAAATTTCAAGCGTCTTTCGGGACCAGGGATCATTCGGATTCGACCAGAGCGAGATGGCGCCTTCTTCCAGCGTCAATTTGGGATCGTAGAGATGCCCTGCTGTATTGGTTCCTTTTTGAATCCCGAGTCCTTCGCAATGGGGACACCATCCCAGCGGACTGTTGAACGAAAAATGGTGCGGAGTAAGAACTTCAAACGCTCTTCCGCATTTTTCGCAGGAGAGATGGCGGCTCATTACATCGACTTTCCATGTTTCTTCGGGACTGTTTTCATCGGCTCGAATCAGATGGATCGTTCCCTGGTTCAAGCTGAATGCCGCTTCGACGCTTCCGGCGATTCGGCTTCGGAGCGCGTTCTTTTCGGCCGTATTTTTAAAGTGAACGCGATCAACGATCAATTCGATTGTATGATGCCGTTTTCGATCGATTTCGAGGGAATCATCGAGGGAATGAAGGTGTCCATCGACCCGTATTCGCTGAAATCCAAGTGTGCGGTATTTCGTCCGAACTTTATCGTAATCGAAAGGAGGATCGGAGTTCAGGGGAGCGGCGATCAAAAGGACTGTATCGTTCGGATAAAGGAGGATTCTTCCGATGATTTCATCGGTCGATTGGGATCCGATCGGGATATTGCAGTCGGGACACCAGGGAACTCCAAGCCGCGCAAACAAGATTCGGAGATAATCCTGGATCTCGGTAACCGTTCCGACCGTCGATCGGGGAGAATGGCCGGCCGTCTTTTGATCAATCGCGATTGCAGGAGAAATCCCGGAGATCAGGCCCGCCTTGGGCTTCTGCATTTGTCCGAGAAATTGACGTGCGTAGGAACTCAGGCTTTCGACATATCGACGCTGTCCTTCCGCGTAGACGGTATCAATCGCGAAAGAGGATTTTCCGCTTCCGCTTGGTCCGCAGCAGACGGTAATTTGATTACGGGGAATTGCCGCCGAGATATTTTGCAGATTATGTTCCTGAACTTCCCGGGCAATAATCGCATTATCTTCCGGATCGAAATCGGGCGGAGCGGAGAGATTCGGAAGGGAATCCCGGCGTTCTTTTGAGGATTTTTGCCCTCGTTCGATATAGGCTTTAAGCGCTTTGCCCGTATAGGAGTGTTCATTTTTAATGATCTCTTCCGGCGGTCCTTGCGCAACGATTTGTCCGCCGCCGTTTCCCCCTTCGGGCCCAAGATCGATGATCCAGTCGGCGACTTTGATCACATCGGGATTGTGTTCGACGATTAAAACTGTGTTTCCGGCATCGGCGAAATCTTTCAGAATTTTCAGGAGCAGCTTAATATCGGCAAAATGGAGGCCGGTTGTCGGTTCATCCAGCAGATAAAGGGTCTTTCCGGTACTTTTTTTGACAAGTTCTTTCGCGAGCTTGATCCGTTGTGCTTCACCGCCGGAAAGGGTGGGGGAAGGCTGTCCCAGCTTCATGTATCCCAATCCGACGTCGAACAGTGTTTGAAGTTTTTCGCGAATTTTCGGAATGTTCTCGAAATGCTGAAGGGCGGTTTCCACGTCCATATCAAGGATTTGATCGATGGACATCCCTTTGAATTGAACGGAAAGAGTATCTTTATTGAATCTTTTTCCATCGCAAACATTGCATGTTGTCCAGATATCGGCGAGGAAATCCATTTCCTGCTTTACAGCGCCATTTCCTTCACAGGCTTCACATCGTCCGCCGGCGACATTAAAGCTGAATCGTCCGGGAGTAAATCCTTTTGCTCTTGCTTCCGGAAGTTCGGAAAACAGCTTTCGAATATCATCGAACAATTTGATATAAGTGGAAGGATTCGATCGCGGAGTTCTTCCGATCGGCGTTTGATCGATTGCGATCATTTTATCGAGATACTGAAGTCCTTCGAGAGCGCGGTGTTTTCCCGGATTGCCAGTTCCGTGATTGAGTTCGATCATGAGTGCTTCGGAAATAATATCGTTTACGAGAGAGCTTTTTCCGCTTCCGCTCACCCCGGTAATACAAACGATAAGTCCCAGGGGGATTTCCACATCGATATTTTTCAGATTATTATGGGAAGCGCCGCGAACGATCAGTTTATTCGGGCCCGGCGCTTTCCGTTCGGTCGGGACTGGAATGGATTCTGTTCCGAGGAGATATTTTCGGGTTAAACTTTCGGGCGCTTTCTTTCGAAAGATCTCCTTTACGGTTCCCTGGGCAACGATCTGTCCGCCGTGAACCCCGGGGCCGGGTCCGAAATCGACCAGATAATCGGCAGCGAGCATGGTATCTTCATCATGTTCGACGACGACGACCGTATTTCCCAAATCCCGCAAATGGGTAAGCGTGCTGATCAAACGCGTATTGTCCCTTGGATGAAGTCCGATGGAGGGTTCATCCAGAACGTAAAGAACGCCGACCAATCCGCATCCGATTTGGCCCGCGAGCCGGATCCGCTGCATTTCACCGCCTGCCAGCGTTGGCGCCGATCGTCCAAGGGAAAGATAATCGAGTCCGACGTCGATCAGAAATCCAAGTCGTCCCCGAATTTCCTTGAGGATTTCTTCGGCAATGATCTGTCCGGTTGGGTTCAGGTTGAGTCCGGTAAAAAATTCCAGCAGATCGCTGATCGGAAGTTCAGAAAGTTCGGGAAGAGAAAAGATTTTCTTTTCCGCGAAAAGCGGGGAATCGGAAAGCGTTTCTATTTTAAAGGACGAGGCCTGTTCATTTAATCGTCTTCCCTTGCAAAAACCGCAAGGAATGATATTCATGAACTTTTCCATCGCGGTGCGGAACATTCTGTTTCCGCTTTCGTTGTACTGTTTGCTCATCCGGGGAATGATTCCTTCGAATACACCTCCCCATTTATATCCGGAAGGTCCATTTCTCCAGGTATAAGTGATGTGAAGATCCCCGGTTCCCCATAAAAAGGCGTGCTTGACCCTTTCGTCCAATTCTTCCCATGCTTTTTCCAGAAGATCGTTTTTATTCAGATTGTAAACGCGGGCAAGAGTGTCGGCGACTCCCTGATAGATATGTCTTTTCCATCGTCCGAGATCTTTCCATTTGCCGAGAAAGACGACCGCTCCCTGCTGAAAGGATTTCGTTTTGTCCGGGATCAGGAGATCCGGATCGAATGTATGAATAAAACCGAGTCCTTGACAGTGCGGACACATTCCGGCCGGACTGTTGAAGCTGAACATTTGCGGCGTCGGTTCATCAAAGCTTACATTGCAGTAAGTACAAGCGTATTTGGAACTGAAAGCAAGTTCACTCTGATTGTTTTCGTTTTCGGCAAGAACGATGATTTGTCCATTTCCAATTCGGAGGGCGAGTTCGAGGGATTCGGCCAGCCGAAGCCAAGAGGAAGGAGCAAGAACAACACGATCGATCACGACGTCGATCTGGTGTTTGACCCGTCGGTCGAGATTCAGATCCTCTTCAAGGAGGACAAGATTTCCGTCAACGCGCGCCCGAAGAAATCCCTGCTTTTTCAGATCGGAAAAAAGATTGCGATGTTCCCCTTTTTGTCCCCGAATCAGGGGAGCGAGTAAAATCAGGGATGTTCCGTCGGAAAAGGTTTGCAGCTGTTTAAGGATTTGATCCTTTGTTTGCGCGGTAATGGGCCGGCCGCAATGGGGACAGTATCCGGTTGCGACACGGGCAAAAAGAACGCGGAGAAAATCGTAGATCTCGGTAATGGTTCCGACCGTTGATCGGGAATTATGTCCTCCTGTCTTTTGCGAGATCGAAATAGCCGGAC
Source organism: Planctomycetia bacterium (assembly GCA_030539035.1). Taxonomy (GTDB): domain Bacteria; phylum Planctomycetota; class Planctomycetia; order Pirellulales; family Thermoguttaceae; genus JAUNBG01. Next base: position 16,459 of record JAUNSU010000017.1, on the reverse strand, counting down.
TCAACCCCCCGATCAATTCCACATCGGGCTTGGGAAGCTGATCCAGAAATTGACGCGCATAGCTCGACAAGCTTTCGATATACCGTCTTTGCCCTTCGGCATAAAGGGTATCGAAGGCGAGCGAACTCTTTCCGCTGCCGCTTACTCCTGAAAAACAGATCAGGCGATTTCGCGGCAATTGCAGATCCACTGCGCAAAGATTATGTTCGCGTGCTCCCTTAACGATAATATCCGACATATTTTTCCTGATCCAAAAATTTTATTCCCAAAATTTCGATGGAATCTTGCGTTTTGCGCCCTCGGAAAATTTCTGTTCCCCTTCAGATCGAAATTCGAGGCGCATTAGAAGACAAATCGGAATTGTTCCAATCGATCCAGGAATTCTTTCATCAAATTATCTTCCGCTTCTTCTCCATCGGCGAGATAAGTAACCGAAAACCGGAGATAGGGGGCGACATTATCCCAGGGAACAGTACAAATGGACTGCTCGGTGATCAAAAATTGGCTCACTTCTTCGGCATTTGCGAAGACGCGGCCGCCTTCGATCGCTTTGGGTGCTTTTGCATAAAGAAAATAGGTTCCGCCGGGGACTTCACAGGGGAATCCCATTTTTTTCAGGGCGGCAACCAGTTTTTCCAAGCGGCGGCGATATTTGAGCCGCGCCTGATCCGGAATGGAATCGTCGTCCAGAGCGGCAACGGCCGCTTTTTGAATCGCAAGGAACTGTCCGCTGTCGCTGTTGTCCTTGATATCGGCGAACGCGTGAACGATCCGCTCGTTTCCGCAAACCCAGCCGAGCCGCCAGCCGATCATATTCCAGCCTTTCGACATGGAATGGATCTCAATTCCGACATCTTTCGCGCCGTCGATCTCCAGAAAACTGATCGGACGTTCACGAAAACTGAACATGGAATGCGCGGCATCCTGAACGACAACGATCTCATTTTTCTTTGCGAAATCGATTACTTTTTCAAAAAACGCCGGTGTTCCGAGCTGTCCAGTCGGACTGTTCGGATAATTGATCACCAGTAATTTTGTTTTCTCAAGGATGGAGTCCGGAATTCCATCGAGATCCGGATAGAAATCGTTTTCCGCTTTTAAAGGAAGGGAATGAACGGTTCCGCCGCAGTACTTTGTGTGAGTTCCCGCGACCGGATAGCCGGGAACGGTCATTAAGGTAATATCGCCGGGATTGATAAAGGCTTTCGGGATCATCGCAAGCGCTGTTTTCGAGCCCATGCAGTGATTGATCTCGGAGACGGGATCCAGATCGACATGAAAGCGCCGCTTCATGAATCGGGCAACTGCCTGCTTGTATTCGATGCACCCATTATCGGCGTATCCCCGATTTTCCCGTTTATTCAATTCCTCTTCCATTACCTTGCGAACGGAGGGAGCGGCCATTTCATCATTTTCACCGATCCCAAAATCGATGAGATGGCGATCGGGAAAATCGGCCAGCGCTTTTCGCTTGGCCCGTTTGATCTTCTCGAACTTATAGATTTCGGTATCTTTTCCGTAGTTAATTCCGCCAATTCGATCGGCAAACAATTTCTGAAAATAAGGATCCTGCATTTTTATGTCCTGAAAACGATGTCTATCAACCACTTTTGAACGGTAATTGATTCAAAATACAATACACGTAATTGGCTGTTTTTATTTAAAGCCGATCCTTGTATTATATCAAAAATTCAAAAAAAAACACGGGGAGGAACGTCCATATTACATAAAATCAGACATTTTCTTCCTGAAAATGATTCGCCAAATTTTCCGCACGGGCAAAAATAAAAAGAAGATCACTCAAGCGGTTGAGCCAGCCGATGGAAAAACGGGAAACAGAGGGATCTTTTCGGATCAAAAGGACGACATGGCGCTCGGCTCGACGGCAAACGGATCGGGCAACATGGAAAAGAGCGGCGCTTCGGCAGCCGCCGGGAAGAATGAAGTTCGTCAAGGGCGGGAGAGTCGGTTCCCAGGCATCGATCCACTGCTCCAATTCCTGAATATCGTTGGGGCCAACAACAGGGATTTCATGCTTTGCCGGGGAATAGGTGGTAATTTCAGAACTGAGCTGAAAGATCTTTTTCTGGATCTGAACAAGGATCGGTTCAATGCCGGGAGCGAGCTTTTCTGTTCGGATCAGGCCGAGAAAAGAGTTCAATTCGTCCAATTGCCCGCAAATAATGATTCGGATCTGATCTTTTCCGACCCTTGGTCCAAAGCAGAGGGAAGTTTCTCCGAGATCGCCCCGTCGGGTATAAATGCGCCGCCTTTTGTCCAAAGCCATTTTTTTATCCTGAAAATTTCGAAAAAATTTTTACCGAAATAAATTTTGACAGGAAAATCCCCTGTCGGAAGGGACCTTTTCCGGAAAATCGTATCAGTCGGCCCTTCTTCGTTCATTGTGAAAACAGATGCCCGTTCCGTTTTCTTTGGAATAGATCACTTTTCCGTGATCCAGTTGAACTCCATATCCCACTTTTCGGTCGATCAGAAGGGGACCATCGATATAAATGCAATCCAAAGCGGGCGCAAATTGAGAGACCGCGCTTGCGGCGACGGAAGATTCGACCGTATTTCCGATCATTGCCTTTAATCCGAGGTACTTTGTTTGTCCCAGGGCCATCAGAGTAGGGAAAAGTCCGCCAAACTTCGACGGCTTCAGATTGATTCCATCGAAGCACGCGGCGCATTTTTCGATATCTTCCTGCGAACGGCAGCTTTCATCGGCGTAGATCGGAATCTTGGAGGCTTTGTGAATTCGGGCCATTCCATCCCAATCTTCATAATGGATCGGCTGTTCGATCAATTCGACGCCAAGATCCTGAAGTTCATCAAGATTTTTCAGAGTCTGCTCCACCGTCCAGGTTCCATCCATATCGACCCGAAAAATTGCTTTTGTTTTTTTACGCACTTCGCGCAGAATGTCCATATCGGAAGAAGATCCCAGCTTAAAGCGGTAAATGGGCCAATCGGGATATTCTTCGAACTTTTCCAGAATTCGAAAAACCGAGTCAAGAGTTAATGTATAGCTCGATAAAGGAGCGTTTGAGGGAACCATATCCCAAAGCCGCCAAAGAGGCTGATTCAGCATTTTCCCCCAAAGATCGCAGGCGGCCATTTCCAACGCCGATTGTGCTTCCGTTTTTCCTTCCAGCTTTTCCGAGATCATGCGCGCAAATGCAATGGGATCGGCAAGAGCATAAGAAGCCAATGCTTCTCTCATTCCTTCAAGATCCTGCGCCATTTTTTCAACGGTTATTCCAAACCGTTTATCTTCATAAACCTCCCCATATCCGCGCAAGCCGTCCTGTTCCAATTCAACGACCAAGGTCCGAACAACACTGATCGTGCTGTTCATTACGATCGCGACATGTTTTAGCGGAAGATCCATTCGTATAATTCTGAGTTTCATTATCCTTAACACTGTCCAGAAATCATATGGTGTGATGATACTTGAGCGCGGGGCTTAAGTTAAATCTCGTGTTTTGCGGTCAACAGTATTTGCGGAGCGATCGAATTTGGAATCGAAGCCCGCCCCCTTTTACTTTACTCACGATTTCAAAAAACGGCACTTCATTTTTCCGAATGATATCCATTTGGAAAGAATTCGCAGAACCGATATAAGACAAGTATATGTTTATCTTGAAAGTCTTGCAACGGGCACCGATGGAAAAATTCCGGTAAATTTTTCCGATAAAATCCTTCTTTTTGCCGAAAACATCGAAAGTCTCCCTATCATCGATAAAAATTACAAAAAACAAAATTTCGGAAATTTTTGTCTGAAAGAAAGAAATTTTGCGAAAGAAGGAGAATCTGGAGAAATTTACCGCCGGATTCCGGTATTTTCTCCATTTTTTCGCTTATTTATACTTCATATATTTTTCTTATCTTTTTTCTCATCCCAATTCTTGAAAATCAGAGGGATCACTTATTGTAATGGTGATCCAATCGGCCGGTTTGGGATCCTCTTCAAAGGTGTATTGCCATTCGAACATTACGGCCTCTTTGGGAACAATGCATTCCAGCCTGATCTCTTTTGAACTTACGGCGCAAGCGGAAAAAATATCGGGATCGCACATGATCATCAGAACTTTCTTTTTTTTATCGGGGTAAAGAGCAGCGAAATTATCGAACAATATGGACGGTAAAAAAGAATTTGACCGGTTCTTCGGATTGGGGAACAATATCGTACTGGACCGTATAGACACCTTGTTCCGGAAAAGGATCATCGAATCGGGCAGAAGGAAAGTGCAAAAAATTATATCCGATTTTGTCCGTATTCCAATTTAAATCGACAATCGGCTTTTTTAAAAACCAAGGAAAAACCGGTATTTCCGCTTTTTGATGTCCTTCGATTGCCCGTTCTTCAGAAAAGGAACGTCTGCTTTCTTTTTTGAAAACAGAATAATGGATGGATCGTATTTCCGATGGGATCAGAGGAATTTTTTCTTCATTTTCCAAACGGGCCAAAAACGGCGAGAAGATCCCTGAAGAAAAATGAAATGTTCCTTTGGGGACAATAATTTTGATTTGCGGGAATCGGGTTGTCCAAGCCGTATCGGTATTGGATACCGTTTTTTCATTGATCCGAACTCGAAATTGAACAGGCTTGTTGGCCGGCCATTGATCCCGGCAAAGTGTGATCCGTTTTTCCGCGCAAATAAAAATCATGAAATCATCGCAAACCGTTTCTTTGTCCGGGCTGATCGCTTGAACGGTAATGAAGTAGAAATGGGATGGAGTATCGGCTCGAACGATCAGATCGTTTTTTCGTATCTCAAAGCGGTTGACCCGATTTCCTTTTTGATCTCTTTGATCGACGAGAGTCCAACGGAGAGGGAGGCTGGAGTTGGAAAGAAAAAAGTGTCCAACCGTTCTCTCTTCACCGCGGGTAAAAAGCCGGTCGTTCGACAAAGAAATTTTTTCCGCAGAATCCATAATGCGATTTCCTTTCACTGAATCGAATTTGATTTTGAAAAATCCGAATATTGAATCATTTCAGACCGGACAAGTATAAGAAACCTGTCCGGCAAAAACAAGATCCAACAGGGAAAAGGAGAAGGATTCAGTGAAAACGGAGTGAATTGAAAATGATTGGCGGTAATGGATTATTGGACATCTCTGTTTTTTCCGCCGCGATCAACCCAAAGGCAGCCGTTGTATGTCGGGATAGGTGTATAATCGAATCCCAAATTTCCCACCGCATTCTGCACGGTTTTCCAGGAATCATAGGAATCCGGCCAAATCAGGAAAGATAATTTGTAATTTTGAGGGGAGAAAGATTCGAGTTTTCTTTTGATCGCGGGACTTGGGTCTCCCTGATCCAAAGGGATTCCCTTCGTAATATTGGGGAGTGTTTCCCGAATTTTCTTATCTTCCGAAAGGACCAAAAAATCGTCCGTATTCAATCCGATATTGGTGCCGTACTTATTGTATCGATGCCAAAGATAAAATCGATTGAACCGGAGAATTACCGCGATTTCCCGCTTACTGGTTGGACGCATTTGGGGAAGTGTTCGCTTGCGGACTTTTTTATCTTCTTCCTTGTTCAGGATTTTTTCTTTTTTCTTTTTCACTTTTTCTTCGTCCCGGCACTGCTTATTGAGCGCATCAAGAGCTTGTGAAATCATTCCGGTTTCTTTGGACGCTTTGATCGATTTTTTCAGCAGATCTTCTTTTTCCTGCATTCCGATTTTGAAATTCTTTTGCAGTTTCTTCATCTTTTCGAATTCATTTTTCAGGGAATCCTGCGTAAATTTATGATTCATTTCTTCGATCTTTCGGATCTGTTTGGAGAGATGTTCCCATTCTTCTTTCAGCTGTTCATATTCATTTTGAACCTGAATGTATTCCATTTCATCGACAGTGTCCTGCGGTGTTGATTCCAGTTGGTTCTTCCCCGATATTTGCAAAAGGATGATCACAAGAAGCGCGATAAACAGGATCCCGCCGAACGTATTGCAGATCGTATCGAGGAAAAGTTCGAGGCTGTCGCCTTGAATATTTTTTCTTCTCATGGGTTGGTCCTCTTCTTGTCCTGAACAATGATCTCTTCGTTTTCGCCGATGATTTCCACTCCTATTTTGAATCCGGCTTTTGTAATATCATCCTGCACTTCCCCGCAGAATTCGCAGGCGGAGGGACGAACAACGAGAATAAAGTACTCCGTTTGCCGGTTGCATCCCCGGATCCATCGCAGGAAAGCCTTATGATCCGGAAAGTCTTTTCGGATTTTTTGACTGAGAGAAAGAACGGTGGTTTTTGTTCCGCAGAGATCAACTACCCAAGGGGTTTCTTTGTGTCCGCTTTCCCGGGAAAAGAAATTCATTTTATTATTTTGGACGATCTCGATCTGTTTGTCCAGTTCGATATTTTGTTTTTGCAGATCACTCAGTTTTTTTTGCAAACGTTTTAAATCATTTTCATAGAGCGGAATATTTTTTTCTTCCTTTTCCAGGGCTGTATAATTTTTTTTCAGACGCTCCATTTCCTGCCGGGTCTCTTTGATCTGTTTTTCAAGATCCCTGTTTATTTCTGCGAGCTGTTCTTCAGAGAGGTTGAGAAAGACGGCCTGATCTGCGATTTTTTTTGCGATCAGTTCATTTCCCTTTTTGATTTCATCGGAAAATGTCTTTACGGCCTCTTTCATTTTTTCGAAATTTTCTCTTGGGGCAGGAGTATCCATGGAAGCGTTTAATACCCTGGAAACAAGATCAAGAGCGAGCAGAAGGGTCAAGAAAATAAAGATCCCGGAGACCGAGGTAATGATATCCTGGAATGCAAAAAGAGAAAAGGGATTGGAAATTTTTTTCTTTTTCATGGAGAACCGCTTTCTGTTCCGTTCCGATCAGGAAAATTCTTATTTTTGTCCGTTCAAGGGAGGACTATTATGATCTGCGCCGATGGAAGCGACATAATCGATTTTAAGCCGGGAAACGATATTTTCCGCGCAATACGAAGAGCAGGCGTTGAAAAATTCCTCTTCCGATTTTTTAATGGACGTTAAAAAGAGCTGTAAAACGAGGGCGATTACCAGAGCGATAAAGGTCGTATCGAATGCAGTGGAAAGGCCTCCGGTTACCTTGGTAAGGCTTGGAACGAGATCGTTTGTGATATCGGCTCCGGGCTTGAGAACATCGGCAAAAGTACCGATTGCCTGCGAGAGTCCGAGGACTGTTCCGATAAATCCCAGGATCGGAATCGCCCAAAGAAAGCCGGCGATCATATTATAGCTCGTTTCCATTCCATTTTCATCCAGTTCGGCCTGAGAATGAAGTATGTCGTCTACATCAGAAACTTTACCAATATTGCGCAGATTGGAAAGTGTCAACAGAATCCGATTGAACAGAACAAAATCTTTGGGCTGTTCGGCGGAATCATAGATCCGAACCATTACCTCTTCCACCGTATAAGGGGTCAATACAAAATTGCGCCGGTCGGGAAGGATGCAGTACTGAAGAGCCCGTTTTTGAAATCGGATCTTGCTCGATTTGATGAGAAGGATAAAGAGAACCCACCATCCGAGAAATACCGTCGGATAAGGAGTGATCCCGCGTGCGGTGAACATTAACGTGAAGGGATTATCCGCAAAGAAAAGCTCCAGAACGGCGTAAAAACCGATCGTTGCAACCAGCGCGAAAATAAAAGAAAGGGACATTCGGACATTGGTAAAAGCACCGCCCCGAAGGCCGAATCTCTGTTCGATATCGTCCCGCGCCCAGGACATTCGCGGCATTTCCATAGGATCGTTTTTTTTCATAAAATTTCCTTATGATCTTTCTTTAAAGCTCTTTATTTGTTTTTGATTCGAGGATCGGGACCGTATAAATTTGTTCCCGATGTTCCCGGAAGAACGTTGATGATAAAAAGGGCAATATTACCGAGGAAGGGTAATAAATTGAGCAATGTAAACCAGCCGGATAAACCAATATCGTGAAGTCGGCGGGCCTGAATGGAAATACACGGGATCAGGGCTGCCAGCGATACACAGATCACGATCAGGGAATACAGAACGAACAGAAGGGAATAGGCGGAACGGGGATCCTTTCCTGTCCTTAAATTAACATAGACAAGAATAGGAATGAACAGAAGGAAAAAGAGCAGTGAACAAAAAATGGAAAAGGTCCAATATTGAGTACGGGTCGATCGTCCCCTGAAATCAAGATACTGATTTGTAAGTGCCTGAATAATAATTTTTAAAAATACGTTTATCGCGGAGGGAGAATTTTTCGCGGAAGGGGATCCGAAGGAGTTCCCTTGATGCCCGGGAAATCCGGACCCCGCTTGAGGATTACCGTTAAAAAAGGAACGGAATTCCGCTTGATCACTCAATAAAGACGCGTTGGTCCCTTTGCGCCAAACCAATGAATGGGGCCGAGCTTTGTTTTCTCTTATAAACTGAACGATCATACTTGCCGAATAAGGTCCTGTTCCGACTTTTCCATCGTTGCTCAAGAACCATTGATCCGCATTGTTTTCAGCAGGAGAAATCCCAGGTGCTGTGTAAGGAGAATTCGATTGATTGGTAAAGGGATTCACTGCTTGAGAACTTTCCTGATTGGCAAAGGGATTTCCCGATGATTCCTCGAAAGGAGAATTCGACGGCATATTCTGTTGTGCAGACATGGGGTCATTTGAGGAGGAATGCGCAAAACCCGCCGCCGAATTTCCTCCCGAAAGATCGGGAGAATCGGAATTTTCAATCAGATCGAAAGGACTTCCAAAGCTCTCTTCGGCCGGGTTCTTCTCAGGTGAAATTTGCGGTTGCCGCCGGCCGTTCGATTGATCTGGTGTTCCGCGGGTCGTTGAAGCGGAAAACGTCTTCGATGCATTGGGATTGGCAAAAAGCTCTTTGCAATCTCTTGCTGGAAACCAGGCTTTCCCGTCAAATGAGATTTCCTGCTGCGGTTTTAATTTACCGCTTGCGATCATTTTTTGAATCGCGTCCTCTTGCAAGGGCCCGTAGGCGCGATCCCGAAGTTTGATGTAGATCTTCAACTTATTTCTCCTCAAAACGTTCATAAAGAGGAATTCCCTGGATCAGATCCGGAATCGCCGCCGGCGGAACGGAAATGATGTTCTCTTTAACGGAATCGAGTTTGATTGTTTTTATTTCATTCGAATTTGCTTTTCCCCGGCAAATAAACAAGGGAACAGAGATCTGCTCTCCTTCCGTTTTCGGAAGAACGATCCAGTTTTTATCCTTTTTGAAAAGAAGTCCAACCGGGCGATATTGAGTAAAGAGCGGATTCTTATCGGATCGATGATTTTCTCGAACCTTGTCCATCGCTTCTTTCAGTTTGGGGAGATTCTCCAGTATATTTTTTGTTTTGCTTCGCTGAGCGGACAAGGATTCATTTTCCGGATTATACCAGTTGACTTCATAATCGAAATCCTCAAAAGAAGCAAAATAATTTATCCAAGAATTAAAGGCCTTTTCGTAAACGGGATCGTCCACCAGAATTTTAAGAACAGAGCGGATCATGATTATCTGAACGACGGGATCCATTCCCTGATCATTGCGAATCAATTTTTGCAAGATCTGTTCGATTGCGTTGTCCCAAAGCATATATCCTTTCTCATCGGAAAAGGTCAACGTATTCAGTATTTCATGAATTTCCAAAGCGATTCGATATTGCGGAGCCTCCTGGGTGGAAATGCTTGTCGCTTCCTTGGTGATTGTACTTGACTGGTTAAATGGAGAAATCTTCAGAAGCAGATCGTATTTTTTTCCTTGCTGCCGTTTTGGTTGTTCAAGAAGGTAATAGTAGGATCCCGGATCGGGCTTATACAACCAAAGGCGGACGGTGTGTTTTCCGAAGTATTTTTTAAGAGATTCATGAATTGCTTTCAATCCCCCTTTTTCGCCGGCGGCTTTAAGATCCGCAAGTGTTTTTTGAACTGTGATTATTTCGTCCGGGAGTGTTCCGGTGAATTTGATCTCTTTCAGTTCGGCTTGCATTTTTTCTGCGGAACGGGGTTCAAATGCGATCGTGTTCCAGAGATCGCGATTCTTCTTCGCGAACTCATTCCAGGCGGCAAAGACCTTCCATCCATTTTTTTCTTCTTTGGTCTTTTTGAAGTCGGAAACGATCGGAGAATCGGAATACTTTTGGCTCAGTTGATCATACTCCTGTTTCAGCTTTACGGGATCATCCGCGAATTTTGCCAAGCTGTTCAATTCCTGTTCGATTTCGACTTGAACTCTGCTTTCCTGAAGCTGCTTTTCATAGGTTTGGATCCATTTGCCGATCGCGCTGAGCAGATCCTCTTTCTGCTGAAGTAATGTTGCAGGAATATGCGCGCTTTCCAGATTCTTCAGTTCCGAATGAAGAGATTCAAGTTTGGTAAGATTTTCCTGATCGATCCGATTTTTATTCTTGATTTTTTCGAAGGCTTCCCTGGTATCGGTGATCTCTTGCTGAAATTGGTTTTCCCGTTCTCTTCGTTGAGCAGAAACCTTACTATCGAATTTTTTTTTCACTCCCAGATATTGGGCAAATTCTTCCCTGGTTTTCACATTACTTTCGGCGGCGGTGAGAAAGCCGGGATCCGGTTCAAAATTCTCTCCAAACTGTTTTGTCAAAATCTCATTGAGATCATTCATTGCCTTTTTGAATCTGATTTGCCTTTCGTTTTCCCTTTTTCGCAAGGTTTCCATACGGGAAGCGGCTTGCAGAATCCCGGGAGACCGCATCTGCTGAAAACCGCTTTGCTCCAGTTTTTCAAAATACTTTTCTGCTTTATCGAGTCCCTGGTAATCGGGCGGAAGATTTGCTTTTCCTTTTTCGTCCGATTGGTCCGGATCTTTCATTGCGTTGGCTTTTTCAAAAGAATCGAGAAGTTTGGTGATTTCGCGAACTTGAGATTGGATTCCTTTTTTTTGCGCAGCATCCCGGATATAAAAGCCGATAGAACCGCCCAAAATCAGAATCGCGGAAAGAATCGAGAAGAACAGAATCGTCGTTCGTCTTCTTCGAAGGCGTTCAAAATTGTTCAGTTCTCTCTCATACGCGATTCGAATATTGTCGGGAACGGCCTGAAAAACCTTTTCGGCTGCGATATTTAAGGAAGTAAACAGCGCTCGAAGTTCATTGGGGGAAATCGGACGGGAAAGCGATCTTTCCATTTGACTCAAGCACAGTTCGTAATCCTGGAGTTGTGCGTTCATTTTCTGCTGTTCTTCAAGCCAGCGGATCGCCGGTTCCATTTGGTCCGCAATGTCCCGGGGAACCGCTCTTTCATCGATCCGATATTCTCCAAGCAGATTCTTTCTTTTTTTGTTCAACTGATAAAGGCGGTCGAAATCCTGTTCCATATAGGCAAGGTGCATATCGTTCGCAAGGATTCGGATCTGATTGAACACATAATCGATTGTGATCTTCCGATTCCATTCCCGGATCGTTCGCAGCAGATTTTCCGGACGTTTTTTCCAGGGCAATTTTTCCAATTCTTTTTGAATTTGAAAAACGACGGGGCCTCCTTCTTTCGAATTACGGACGGAATGAAAGATCGTTTCCATTTCCCGAACACACACCTCTTCGTATTGGGGGATCAGTCGGGCCCAAAGGGGATTATATTGATCCGCACGCTCAAGCCGATACAGGAGTCCGAGTCGTTCCTCGATTGGGCTTTTCATAAGAGAGCAGAGTCGAAAACGTTTTAAAAGGGGTTCCGCTTTACCTGCGTTCCGATAAACTTCATTCAGATAATCAATTGTACTCTGATTCAGGGGAACCGGAATTTCCATTCCAGGAAAAGTTGAGCAGACTTCCTTCCATTCATCCAGCTCGCTGAACTTCAATATCTCGCAGAGATCAAGAAGGTGCGGAGTTGTATCGGCAAGCCGCAAGGCTTCGCTGCTGTTTCCGTTGTTCAAAAAGATCGCACAGGCATCCAATCGCTTGTTTATTTCCCGACAGGCCGCCGCATATTCTTTGGACAACGCTTCAAAGCGTTCCATTCCCCCTTCCGCGGAAGCGGCGATCGCCATCCGGATCCGGTCCACCAACATCTGATAATCTATCACTCTATTTTCCCTTTAATCAGGATTTGGAAATTATTATTTGTATCTGCTCTTCCGATATCATCAGGATCGTTCCCGATTATTTTTGAGGTTTTTGATCGTCCTCGCCCGGTTCTTCTCCGGCAAGAATAAAGCGATCTCCACTCCCGGATTGTAAATAGGTACTCTCGTAGTGGATCTTGGACTCCGCAAGATTTTTTTCGACAGTACTTTGAAAATCACTGTCGTTTTCACCGTTCTTTTTTAATATTCGCATAGTGGAATGAAGTTCCCAAGTTTCCTTTTCCTTCATGGGAATAAGGAGTTCATGCTCTCCGTTCATTTTTTTAAACAGATCGGATAAACCTGAACTGCGCAAATTATTTTGTGATTTATTACCGGTGCGCTGGTTTCCGGCGGTTTGGCTATGTCCGGATAAAACCACCCCCCCAAAATTATCTTGCGATGGTTTTAGCCATTGCGTCTGAATAATTTTTGTTGACCTGTTCGCTTCATCGACAAGATACCACTCTATGTTGGATAAACAAAGAATATAAATATCAGGCGGGAGATTTTGGGCTTTCAATGAGTAAGTCCCTTTTTTTTGAAAGGATATTACAATAAATATTCGATCCTGATCACGATTATCTATTTTCTCTGTATCATGTCTGTATACGGTCCATATGATTTCCTTTGTTTTGTTTTTATCTTTGGTTTTTTCTTCTTTTACTTCTTCTTTCAAGAGAAATTCTGTCGTAATTTTTCCCCCGTTTTTATATTTAAATAAAGGTTTCCACTTGATTTTTAGGGTTAATTTATTCTCCTGTAAAAATTTGTTTATGTTCTCCATCTCCTTTTCATTCAGTATTTCTACGGGATTCCCCGATGAGTTGGACACCATCTCCGGAAATGTTAAGGAAAACTTTTTGACCGGAGCGAGTACTTTTTTGGCTTCGTTCATCCATTTTGGGACTTCCTGCGTCTTGGTGTTCGCGGGGGGAGATCCTTTTGTTGTGTCCGGCTTTTTTTCATTGTTCCTGGGGACATCCTTTTGAGATGCTTGTTTTTGAACCGGATTTGATTGAGGAACCGGATTTGATTTCTTCCCGGAATCCGGTGTTTTCACAGAATTCGATTTTTTCTCGGAATCCTCTGTTTTTACAGGAGCCGGATTTCTGGTGGAATCGATCTCTTTTCCGGATTTCTGTTTTATCGCTTTGGGGGAGTCGGAATTCTCTTTTTGCACCGGAGATTTCTTCTCTTTCCCGGCAGGCAAATCCGGATCTTGCGGTGTTGAGAGTTCTTCTGGTTCTTCTTTCAATTTCGTCTTTGAGTTTTTGGTGAGATCGGAATCCGGATCATCAGATCGATTCTGCTTTCCTATTCGCGTGATTTCAGTGGACGGGCCTTTTTCCGTTTTGGGGGACCCGTCTTTGAGTTTCCATGCGGCCGCGAAAACAATTCCCAAAATTAAAATCAGGATGATTGATCCGAAAATATAGAATTTGTTCCTTAAGTTTTGCTTTTTTTTCCGGTTGATTTGAAAACGGGAAGTTTCCGATGTTCTTTTCGGAACGAATTCCTCGTGAATGGGTTCCGGCTTCAGATTTTGCAATGAATCGGGAGAAAATCCATAAGAGGATCGTCCGCCTGATTGTTCATTCCAGAAATCAGAATCCTGGGTATTCGATTGAGAGCGCAATTTCATCGAGGGCAGGATTCGGGAGGAATCTTTCAGTTCGTCGATTTCCTCGGGATTGAAATTCTGATCATCATTGTAAAAAACGGAATCGAATCGATCATTCGGCAAAGAGGGTCTTTCGGGAGTAAAGGCGGGTTCTTTCCGCTCGGACTTTCCTGTTCGGGCAAAATCGACCCAAGTCTGCATGGAAGAATCCAGCTCCGGAACCGGTCCCCCCGGCCGCGAAAGGTCCAAAAAGACTGTATAAGGAACCGCTCGAACCGCAGCTTCTTCAGAAGATCCGGACAGAACACATTTGCATTGGCAGTTTATGCTCGGGGGATATTTTGTGTAATAGGTGCAGAAAGAGACATTCCAGCGTCTTTCCTCCGGAAGAAGAGCAAGGGCTTCCCGTAAAAGGGGGAGCCGCTTTTGCCGGGGATCAAAACCGATACAGACCGGCAGTTTTCGTTCAAAGGAACCAGCGAGGACTCCTCCCCAGCCGGAATCCCCGTAGACCTCTGTCCATTGTTGACAGATCGCCGGTTGGACGGGTTGGCAGTTGGGAAGGTCCTTAAATGGAAGAGCTTGCGGAGGCTGGTCCCAGGAGCGAAAAAAAAGATCGTTCCGTTCAAGAATCTCAACAGGTCCGACCGGGCCCAACTGCCGCACTTCATTTTCTGAAAGGATCAAATGATGAGCGATCTTGTTCGAACGGCGGGTATAATCCAGGCCCGCATCCGCAATTCGGGAAAGGATATGCCAAGTCAATCCGTTGATCGGAATGATCAGATGGGAATGGACTTCCGGATTATCCGGAGAGGTTGGCGTGATAAGATGCCGATACGCACTCAACTGTTCGAGCTGCATTACCATATTCGGCGTGATCCCATCGGTGCAGGCAACAGTGCAAAATCCGCGTGTTCCCGGACGAAGGCCCTTTTCCGCCGACGTGTAGATGAGTTCATAAGGCATAATCAAAAACTCCTTTATATAATCTTGTTTTCCGCAAAGCCTGTTTTTTGCAGCGAAGGAAATCTCTTATTGGGAGACGGAATCTTTTTTTTCTTCGATCATCGGGATCATTCCCCTGTTCATTTTGGCGATTGCGTACAAGAGAGGAAGATCGGTCCATTGGGATTTGATGTTTTTTACATTGAATCCCCAGGTTTTTGTCGCGGGATCCTGAATGGGCGGTCCTCCGGTTGCGCTCACCGGAATATAGGTAATGTCCTTTGCGAACTGTTCCAACGTTCCCACAAATTGCGGAATGATCTTCAGAAACAGCTTTCGAATACGCTGGGAAAGATCTTCGATCTGATCTTTCAGAAGAACATAGCCGTATTTTTGTGTTTTTGCCCAAAGATTGCGGTCCGGTACATCGGGAAAAAACTGTTTCCACGCATCGAATTTTGTAATGATCACAAACAGCGGATTCTGATATTGATCGGTTGAACTCATATGCCGATAGGCGCGTGTTCGATTGATCATTTCCGAAAGAACGGTCTCTTGGCGAAGCGGAGTCCAGCGGAAATCCTGAGAATTGCCGCTTTTCCACTGCGGATCCGTTCCTTGAGAACTGCAAAGTTCGCGAAATCGATTGTCCTGAATCGGATCGAAAAGAAAGAAGATGCAATTACTCATTCCCAGGTGCCGGGTAACCGGAAGAGACGCATTATCTCCATCTGAGGGCAAATAGCTTTCGCCCGCATTATCATAAAGGGAGACCGCAAGTGAGATCTTCGTCTTTCTCTGAATATTCTGATGCGATGGTGTTGGACAAAAGGAAAAGATGAACGGCTTCGGATAGGTAATATTTTGCCCATCAAGATTGATTTCGTTGTAAAGGTCGCCCTGGAGTTCGGTCTTGTTTAATTGGACCAACTTACCCGGGGACCCTGAAAAGAGTTTGTCCTCATATTCCAAAAGACGTGTATTCAGTTCCGCGTCGGCATCCGAAAAACTCATCGAAAAGTATTTCGGGGCGTTTCTTCGAAGATTCCAGGTCATCGAGGAAAGGAAATAGGATTTTCCCGAAGAGGGAGCGCCGGCAATCGATACAAAAAACGGAGGCATCTCAAGAAAACAGCGCGGAATGATCAGATGGCAATGCGGACACGCCAACTTTCGGCATTCAAAGCCTTTTATATCGAGCGCGTATCCTTCCGGAGTAAAGCCGTTGGGGAGAAAACGGGTCTTTTCCAGCTGCCCAAGCCGCGTATCCCCGATCAATTCCGGCGATTCCGCGACCCAAAGAATATTTTCTGTTGGAAAAACGGTCCAGCAGTGAGGACAGGTGATCTCATATCGAAATGGAACTGTTTGCGGACGTTGAATCATTTTTTACTCTGATCTGATAGTTTTTTACTTTGTTCCGAAAGAAAACAGATCTCTTTCGCTAATTCAAAATGGGGGGATCCCCAAGGTCTTTCCTTTATCAGGATTTCACTGGATCGCATTTGGCTTTTCATCATCAGTCAAATCGGATTGCGGGACCTTGAACGCACATTCTTGCATAAAATTTTGACATTCCTTAATAAGAGCTTTTCCTTCCGGTTTGTCTTTATAAGGAGAGATTAAAGTCAATACGCTTGCCGCTTCCCCATAAGCCGCTCCATATTTGCCTTGTGATCCCAGTTTTCTCGCGTTTTTCAAAATGGATTCCGCCTTTCCCTTATCGCTTTGGAAATCGTGCGGAACATCGCTTTTGGAAATATCATATCCTGTATTCCCGGTTCCCGTTGCTCCCGGATAGGAAGAGGATCCATTTG
>JAUNSU010000144.1 GCA_030539035.1 Planctomycetia bacterium | reverse complement strand
CTTATATTGATTTCATCCGTGTTTATCCGTGGTTCCAAACAAAAATATTTTTACAGTATGAGTAAAGTTTAATCAGTCTTCAACAAGGAACCGCCGGCGATCAGTCGTCCAATTTTTTGAGTCGGATATTACGGACTTTTACGGTCATCGGGGGTCCGACATGGAGCTGGATTCCGAGCATTCCTTCTTCGCGTTTGATCTCTTTATCTTCATCGACGAGGATACTCATGATTTTTCCGTTGATCTTATGAATGAAGACTCCATCGCAGGCGTAAACCTGATAGAGATTCCAGTCTTCGATCTTGATATTCTTTTTGAGTTCATCGGCGGGAGCGAACTGATCGATCGCGACCGGTTTATGATCGTTGGTAATAAAGGAGACGGTTCCGCGTTTGGCAAGAATACCGCGAAGCGCTTCGCCGTAAACGATTCCGGAGAAGGTCGCCGCTCCGTCGAAGTCGGCCTGATATCCTCCCATCTGGAACGGCTGTTTCAGATACCATCCGCGATAGTACATTCCCGAGTTGCCCGGATTGGAGATCCAGAATTCAAATCGGAGGACGAAATCTTCGACTTTATCTTTCCATGCGAGCGACTGATTATAGGTCAACGGTTTTTCCGCAGTGGTTTTTCCAACGATCGCGCCGTCTTCCACGGACCACAGGGACTTGTCTCCGGTCCATCCGGTCAAATCTTTTCCGTTAAAAATGGATACGAAATCGGATTCCGGATACGGATCGACCGCGAAAGCGGATCCGGTATAAAGTCCCAGCAGACAAAAAGCGCAAAGAGCACCGAGCCAAAGTTTTTTCATGATTTTTCCTCTCTTCAAGTTTTTCAGTTTTTGATCACCGCAAAAGTCCGGATCATTCCGGACAATTCCAGATTATAAAGGAACGGAAATCGCCTGTCAAGAAAAAATTAAAAAAAAACGGCGAACGTCTGTTCGCCGCGGTTGAATCACTCAAAAGATCTTTGATCAACGGTCAAAAAAACTGCTGACACCGAATCCGCCGCTCTTTTCCTTGGCAAATTCAATCCGGTTTGCTTTTAAGATCTCCAGATAATCGGATGTAATGTCCAGAACTTCGTTCATGTAATAATCCCGAATGATCTTTTGATCCATTCCCATCAGCTTTTCATATTCTTTTTTCTCATGCTTGTCCATATCCAGCCGATCGAGTTCCGCGAAATACTTCTCTCTTTTCAGAGGCGTTTTTTTCTCGTCCTTGATCTCTTTATAGACTTTTACGTTCTTTTCGACCCTTTTGAAATCATCCGATTTCGCGATTCGTTCGGCCGATTTTTCATTCAGCATTCGAATGATCTCCGGACTTACATAATTAAATGTCGGATAATCCACGGCCGGCGCGATTTTATCAAATCGAAGAGGATAATCACTGTCCGCTTCCGATCCATCCATTACATCGGTCAGCGAAGGAAGGACAACATCGGATTGAACTCCGAGCAGCTGGGTGCTTTCTCCGTGCGGAAGATAAAAACCCTGAATCGATACTTTCAAGGTCCCGTAGTTTGCCTTCTCGCTCAGGATTCCGAAAAGAAGTTCCCCAATTTCGATCAAAGGCTGAACGGTTCCTTTGCCGTGTGTTGTATGATCACCGACAATAATACCGCGTTTGTAATCTTTGATCGCGCCGGCGAAGATCTCGCTTGCGCTTGCGCTGAACTTGCTGGTTACCACAACCAGAGGTCCGCCCCATTCGATTCCGGGATCGCGATCTTCGAGGGATTTCGCCTTTCTCGGACCGTATTCGGACGGAGCAACCTGAACGACAGTTCCGGTTTCAATGAACAGACCGGTCAAATCGACCACTTCCTGGAGCGATCCCCCGCCGTTGAACCGGAGATCGATCACACAGGCATCGACCTTTTCGGCGACGAAATTCTGGAGCAGTTTCCGGACATCGCGCGTTGTGCTCCGTCCGGAATTATCCCCGCGGGAACGGGCATCCATATCGAAATAAAAGCTGGGAAGATCGATCACACCGACCTTATACGGAGATCCGTCCGCTTTTTTCCCGACTTCAAAGACTTTGCTTTGCGCGGCGCTGTCTTCCAGCTCGATTTTTTCCCGAACGATGGTAATGATCTTTTTTCCCTTTTTACTGGCGGGAAGGACTTCCAGGCGAACGGTGGTTCCCCGTTTGCCGCGGATCTTGCTGACCACATCGGTAAGGCCCATATCGACGACATCTTCAAAAGGACCCTTGTCCTGCGCAACGCTGATAATGCGGTCTTCAACCTTGAGCTCGCCCTGTTTATCGGCCGCGCCCCCCTTCACAATGCTTTTGACAACGGTATATCCGTCTTCCCAGCCGAGTGTCGCTCCGATCCCGTCCAGATTCAAACGCATTTGAATTACGAAGTTCTCAAAGGTCTTTGGAGACATATAGGAAGAATGCGGATCGAAAGAATTGGCAATCGCGGTTAAATAGCATTCCAGAACATCGTCGTTCGTTGTCTGTTTGATCCGTTTTTGAAGGCTGTTGTATCGGCGATTGATCCGAACCAGCGGCGGATCGGTTGGAGTTGTGCTCTCGGCCTTCTCTGCTTTGTCCGCTTTGTCTTTATCGGTTTTGGAGTCTTCTTTGTCAGATTCTTTTTTACTGTCCCGATCATCCGCTTCCAAAGAAAGAAGTTCGAATTTGATCTTTTTCCGAAGACGGTCGCGAACTTCTTCCTCCGATTTGGGATAATCCAATTTGTCCTTATCCCGGACATAATATTCGTCAATATTAAAATCGAGAGGCTCGTTCAAAATCTGATGGGCCATTTCACACCGCTCGCAGACCCTTTGAATGAATCGATTGTAGATCACAAAGGCGGGCGTAATATCGCCTGCTTTCACCAGATCGTCGATTCGGTCTTTATATTCGGCGCTGAACTCGTCGATATCTTGCCTGGTAAAGTAGATCTTCATCGGATCGATCGATTTGAGAAAAAGTCCAAAAGCCCTTTCGGAGATCTCATCATCGATTTTGTGTTTGGATACATGCCGCAATTCCAGCAGTTTACCAAAATAAAAGGAGATGTTTTTGTCCCGTTTGGTTGGCGCAAGTCCTTCTGAAATCGGCTCACTGTTCGATGAAGAGGCCTGCCGGCAAGCACTGAAGGTGAGTAAAAAAACCAAAAGCAGTGTAAGAATCCCGTATTTTTTCGAGAAATTGTCCTTTTTCATTCCAAATCCATTTTCTTTTGTTGATATGATGATGTCTGTCCGGAGGAAGTTTTTGGCGCTTCCGATAAAACAGACGATTCGACGTTTCAAATTATTATTCATTATATTTTAACAAAAGGGAGGGGGGACAGGCAAGCGCAAAATTTCAATTTTTCGAAAAAACTTTCTTTTTTTATGCCCGAATTGAGTATGAGAAGTCGTTTGGGAGGATTATTCCTGTATAAAAGAGGAAAAACTTTCCATTTTCCCTCTTTTTCCTTGTGGAAAAGACGAAAATGTCTATTATAATATCAGATAGTATCGGGAATTTAGGTTTTCCATCCAGGGGGTTGTCCGAAAGGGAGAGATAATGTCCAGCAACATAAACAACAATGATATGCCGTTTGGCGCCGGGCCGGAATCGGAAAATGAACAGGATTTATTTTCGACGATCACTTCGGATACGGAAGGAACGGATAATCCGTTTGGCGATCTTGGACCCAGTGAAGAGGGATCCGATATGCCGCCGTTCGGTGATCTTGGCGGCGAAGGGGGATCAGAGACTCCTTTCGGCGGATTCGAGGGGGCGGAAACTCCAGAAGGCAGTTTCGGAACCGCGTTTGGCGATTCCGATCCCGGAATGGGAACTCCTTTAGGCGATACAGCCGGAACAGAAGATCCCTTGGCCCCTCCCGCTGGAAAAAAAGGAAAGCGTCCCAAAGCGGCTAAAACCCCCAAAGTAAAAATAAAGAAAGAACGCCGTATAAAACCGGACCGTGTCCCTTGGGTCGCTGGGGATTATCTCCTGATCGTGATCGCGGTTCTGATGCTTGGCCTGATTCTTACGGTCAATGTCTTCGCGTTCCTCTGGTATGCGATGGAGGCTGTCCCTTATATTATCGCGTTCAGTGCGCTGGGCGTACTTCTTCTCCTTATTCCGTTTATGCTTTGGCGCAAACGGGTCTATGGAGACCGGATCAATATTTTTGATTCTTTCCTTGCCCTGTCGCTGGCGCTTGCGATTCTTGGATGTATGATTATTCTTTCCATCCAATCTATAAAATACGGAATAAATATCAAAGGAACACTCTCTTACGAGTCGCCTGCGGTAAATTTGCAAATGGAATCTCAAGAGGGTATTTACATCTGATTTTTTCGTGTATAATTTATGTCTAATAGTATGATCTTGAATTATTTGATTTCATTCTATTGGACAAAAGGGTTTTTTTGTAAAAATTTACCGGATATTCCGTTTTGTCTCATTTTTCGAATTAAAACGTTCGATATAGGAGAAAGCGAGGGGGTCGATTTTTTGCTCCGCGGAAGAAGTTTGGAAGATTTTTTTATAAAATTTTAAGATTTTTCAGGTTTTTCCCTTGAAAGTGAAAAATTGGTCTTTTCAAAAACTATGTTTTCTTTTATGCTATACGTATTGTTAAACGGGAGTAAGGACATTTCGTTTACATAAATGGAGTTGTTGCGATATCAAAAGGCCTGTATATCAAGGGATAAAATATAAAGGCGCATTGATATTGTAAAAAGGAATTTATAAATTATAAAATATTTTTAACCAGATGAGAACGATTTTCCCTATTGACGTTCCTTTGGTTCGAAACCCTCGTGATGGAAGGCAAAGGAAGTGCAAATTCATCCACAAGCACTCGTAAGTCCGCGAGCAAAAATTGGACGAGATGTACAAATCGGACCTTTTTGTGTCATTGAAGACGATGTCGAGATCGGCAATGGATGCCGTCTTGAAGCCCGGGTTTCCATCAAAAATGGAACGATCCTTGGGGAAAACAATCACATATTTGACGGGACGATCATCGGCAGTATTCCGCAATGTATCGGTATCAGCGATATTTGCGGGCAGGTTATCATCGGCAGCGGAAATATCATTCGAGAGAATGTTACCATTCATCGGGCGATGAAGGAATCGGACGCAACCGAGATCGGCGACAACTGCATGTTCATGGTCAATGCGCATATTGCTCACGACTGCCGGATCGCGGATTCGGTGATTATGGCGAACAATACCATGCTGGCGGGCCATGTGTCCGTTGGACGGCGCGCGTTCATTTCCGGCGCGGCTGGTGTTCATCAGTTCTGCCGGATCGGGGCTTTCGCAATGGTCGGCGGGCAGGCGCATATTGTCAAAGATGTTCCTCCTTTCGTTACCGTTGACGGGCTTTCCAGCCAGGTGGTCGGATTGAATCTGATCGGTCTGCGCCGGGCCAATTTTTCGTCAAACGATATCAAAATGATGAAATCCGTTTATCGGATCCTGTATAAGAGCGGGCTTCCCCATCGGGAAATTGTGAAAACAATCGCCGATAATTATCATGAAGGACCCGGCCTGGAAATGGCTCAGTTCCTTTCGATGACCGGAAGAGGAATTATTACCGAACGGCATAGTGTTGTTCATGCCGGAGCGGAGCGGCTTTATACCGACGAACCTTCCACTTTCAAACTCCATGTCATCTCGGAAGAGGAAGACGAGGAGAACAAGCTCATGCACCCCTTGCGAAAGAACGTCGGCTGATCTCTTTCGCTTCAAAATCCATTTTTGCGCCCCCGGTTGACATTTTTTATAAATGGGATAAACTGGGGGCGTTCGTTTTTTACGGGATCTTTCCCGTTTTTAAGCGAATTCACGGTGGACGTAGCTCAGTTGGCTAGAGCATCGGATTGTGGCTCCGAAGGTCGAGGGTTCGAGCCCCTTTGTCCACCCTTTCTTTTTACTTGTTCTTTACTCAAACTGTAAATAACCAATTTTGAAACCACGGATTTCACGGATACGCTTTTTGGTAAAAACATATTTTTATCCAAAACATCAACACCGAAGCTTATATTCATTTCATCCGTGGTTCCAAACAAAAATATTTTTACAGTATGAATTCTTTATTTTACTTTGGATTATTTCTGAATCGCGGTTTGATCTGCCTTTACGGATTTTTCAGAAACCGACCAATCGGCCGGTGTTCCTTTTTTCTGCCGGGAAAGCCATTCAATTCCGGCTGCGGGAACGGAACTGTGTCCCCCTTCAAAGATCGTGATCCGAACATTACCGGCCGTGCGGCGAAAATGAACGGTTGAGGTTCCGAATAAAGGATCGATCTCATTCTCTTTTTGCAGCTCCGGCGGGATTGTCTCTTTTTCCACCATCCAGCGGATCTGATCTTCCCGGACTCGTTTTTCTTCCGGCGCGATTTTATTGAACAGCCGAACCGATTGGGAAAGAGGAACACTTGATTTCCGGTGTCCATCATGAATTCCATGATTCAAAGAAAGAGGAACACCTTTCGCGCCGGCGCCCCAGGTAATCGCGCTTCGATGCCGATACTGCTCATCAATCTGCGGACTTGTTCCCGGCGCGCCTCCACACGCCTTTTCCAGATGTTTGCTGTATGGAAGATCCTGCGCTTTTGTTTCATGATACCAGTCGGCAAGATCAGAGATCCCGCACCAGGAGCAGACTCCGGCCCAGATCTCCGGATGCCGGCCCGCCATCAGCATGGAAGCATATCCGCCGCCGGAAGAACCCATCAGATAGATCCGGCTCGTATCGATCTTCAGGCGTTTTTTCATGTACTCGACCGCGGAGACAATATCTTCCACGGCAAGATCGCTTCCGCACCCTTCCGGCGTCCAGTTCGGACCGCGAAAATTTGGAAAGATCATGGCCCAGCCCCGTTTTTTCGCTTCTTTCAAGTAATAGGCATTGATCTGCCGATAGTCGCCGCTCCATGAATGAAGTCCGACGAGCAACGGAACCGGATCTGATTTCCCGGGATCATAAAAAACCGCCGGCTGCATCGTCTTGTCTGCCGCGGACAGATAATAAATCGTCTTCGCTTCCGGCGGCCATCCTTTCGGGGCCGGACCGTCTTCCGTTTGTCCAAAAAGGATCAGGCCGGAAAAAAAGAAGGATAATACCGAAATCATACGGAAAAAACAGGAATTGCTCATCAAAATTCAGTCCTTTCGTTGTTCTGGTTGTTCTTGAGAAATCCATCCTTCCGGAATATTTTACAATGAATGATCGCGCTTGTCAACAAAAAGAACGTTGGATTGATAGAATGAGAGGAGAAATAAGAGCTAAAATAGATAAAATACGGAATCATTTCTGATAATATATTTGCAATAATCAAAAAAACAGATCCTTTTGATATATTCCCTACAATCGTTCAACCGATAGAAAAAGGGATGGTCCCCCAAATGGACATTTTTTGATTACAGTAAACCTGCAAATGGATTTCAGGCAAGGGAAATGCAAATCAATCAGACAAAAACGAGAACTGCGCGAATCCTCATTTCGGGATGCGTTTTCTTCATTCTGCTTTTTGTGCAAAATATACAAGGCCAGGAAAACGCTTCGGATCTGAAGAGACCCAGCCTCTCCGGACGGGCCATTCGCCTGAACAGTGTGGATCAGATCCCCTATCGGCAGTCGGTAAGTCCTGTTTCTTTGGAAAGTAATGATCTTCCGCCGGTTAAATTGGCCGCGGGAATCCGATCCGATATCCCGGGAACTGCCGTCTTCGCGCAAGCGGAAATGGTCCCGGAGCCGATTACGCAAAAGAGTCCTGATCCAAAATCTTATGGAACTTCCGGCAGTCCGGAATCTCAAAATGAATTGTGGAACGATCTTCCTATTCCGGAAGATATTAAAAAGAACAATATTCACACGCTTCCTGCGGTCAATTATCCTGGAACGCAAGCGGCGGTTCCTTGTGAAAATCTGGAATCCGTATGGGCCGCGGCGATTCAAATGAGTCGGCAATTACAGGCGAAGGGATACAAAACGGATTCTGCCCGGAATCAGGTTCGCGCGGCGCAGGGACTTGCTCTTCCCAAGCTCGTTCACAATACATCCGCGATCGCGTTCAGTGAACAGCCGCAGCTGCAAACCGATCTGAATTTGGGGGCTGTCGGACAGATGTTCAATCTTCCGAATCAGGTCAGTACAAATATTCTGGACAAGGAATTTATTACAACGACAACAGCCATTACCGTTCCGATCTATCTTGGCGGCAAAGTGGACGCGATGATCCAAAGCGCAACCGCTCTTTCAAATGCTCTTCAGGCGGGCGAAAGAGTTGGGGAACAGGATCTGAAAGCGGAAACCGCCAAAGTCTATTTCCTTGTTCTTCGTGTCCGAAAATTATTACAGGTTGCCAAAGAAGCGGAAACGACAACGGCGGCGCACATGAAAGACGCGGCACGTTTATATCAGAACGGGATCTTGACAAAAAACGTTGTTCTTGCCGCTCAGGTCGCTCACGCAAACGCTCAGCAGGATGTCTTAAAAGCGACGAACAGCCTTCATTTGGCGGAAGCGGCTTTTAATCGGCTGCTTTGGCGTCCATTGCAGAATCCGGTTGAGATCGAAGATATGGAGATCCCGCCGCTCTCGGGGCCATTGGAACCGTTGACCGCCGCGGCGATAAGGCAGCGGGGAGAACTCAACGCGCTCTCATCTCAAGCCCAGGCGCTCAACGCGCAGGCCGATGTCCATCGGAGTAATTTACTGCCGAATGTTGCTCTGGTCGGGGCGC
Organism: Planctomycetia bacterium; assembly: GCA_030539035.1. Taxonomy (GTDB): domain Bacteria; phylum Planctomycetota; class Planctomycetia; order Pirellulales; family Thermoguttaceae; genus JAUNBG01. Next base: position 639 of record JAUNSU010000144.1, on the reverse strand, counting down.
ATAATTATACCGAGCATGATTCATTGTCGCCGAATTCCAATTTTACCGGAGCGATTGGTGTTACCTGGATGCCGTTTGACGGAGGGACAAGCCGTGCGGAGCAGGAATCGATGAAATTGGAAGCGATTGCGGTCTGCCGTTTACGGGACGATGCGCAAACGGCCATTGAGCTTCAGGTCTATCAGTGCTGGATGGCGGAACAGGAGACACGGGAACGGGTCTCTGTCGCGGAAACGGCGATACAGCAGGCCGATGAAAATCTTCGGGTTGTAATGCGCAGTTTTCAGGAAGGACTTCTCAATCACACGGAAGTATTGGACGCGCAGACATTGCGAACGCAAGCCTGGACCAATTACGCGCATGCGCGGTACGATGCCATTCTTGCCTCGTTTAATCTTCGCCGCGCGGTCGGAAATCTGTAATTGTGCGTATCGATGCCGGAAATCGATTTTATATTCTATAATACGCAAATACATCGGGTCGGACATCGTTTATTTCGTACGGTTTGAATCGCCGAAAACCAGCGCGCTGTAAGCGCAGTGCCTTCCAGCCCAGGGCTGACGCATACTCAAAACAGCATTGACATGATATTTGAACGGTATTCATCGCTTAATGCTGCGTTTATCAACATACACGGTA